>NZ_CP027845.1:625000-937500 GCF_003015145.1 Candidatus Phycorickettsia trachydisci
AGTACGAGAG
The DNA here is from genome assembly GCF_003015145.1 of Candidatus Phycorickettsia trachydisci. Lineage (NCBI taxonomy): Bacteria > Pseudomonadati > Pseudomonadota > Alphaproteobacteria > Rickettsiales > Rickettsiaceae > Candidatus Phycorickettsia > Candidatus Phycorickettsia trachydisci. The sequence goes on from NZ_CP027845.1 coordinate 625,011, forward strand.
TCTTTAACTTGGGTATCTTCCGAATTACAAAACGGACACTTCATAACTAATATGTTTCATAACTGAATCTACAAAAATGCTCACATTTTTATTAAACAACAACTCTAAATTATTTATAATTCCTTCATAACAAATGCTTAAAACTGTTTGTTCTTGCTCACTCATTTTTCCTAAAACGTAGCTACTTGCATCCCAAACATCCGAGCGACCTATTCCTATTCTAACTCTAAAATAAGAATTACCTATAGCATTATCTATAGATTTAATACCATTATGCCCTCCACTACCTCCTCCAAGCTTGCAACGAACTTTTCCAAGAGCTAAATCTAAATCGTCATGAATAACAATTAAATGAGAAGGAGGAATTTTATAATAGTGCATTACTGGCTGAACACTACTTCCAGAAAGGTTCATGTAAGTTTGAGGCTTTAACAATATAATTTCATGGTCATGAAAATCAAGTTTAGCAAATTCCCCTTTAAACTTAGATTTAAAGTTAAATTTTAAGCCAAATTTCTGGGCTAATTGATCAAGAAAAATAAAACCTACGTTATGTCTAGTATTATGGTACTCATTACCAAAATTACCCAGACCGCATATCAACAACATGTCAAATTTGATTGATGGTGGGCAGTAGTGGGCTCGAACCACCGACCTCTACGATGTCAACGTAGTGCTCTAACCAGCTGAGCTAACTGCCCGTTATTATGAAGATAGTATAGGAAAGCAACTCCAAATTCAAGTTGCTAGGTTATTTTAATTAACATTATCACAAATAAACACCTTGGCAATTGATCTGATGTAATAAGTACAGGCAAAGATGATGACTTGAGATCTATTGTTACTTTGGCATCAGCTTGTTTAATTAGTGATAAGATATCAAGAATATACCTAGGCTGAAATGCAATAGTTAAAGGCTCTCCTTTGTACTTAAAGAATTTGTGTTCTATGACCTGTTTGGCCTTACCTTTAGAATGAGTATAAGCAGAAATTTCCACCTCTTTTTCACTTATGGACATTTTAACTGCCCTCGAGTTTTCATCGGTAATAAATGCGATCCGCTCTATTGCACTTGCTAAATGAGATTTTTGAATAACCAGCTTATTGTCATTATTTTTAGGGATGATGCTTGTATATTCAGGGAAAGATCCATCAATAAGCTTGGATACTATACACATCTTAGGTGAGCTAAATTGTACTATATTATGGTGCAAGGTAACTTTTAAAATCTCTTGACCGGAGCTAGCGGAGCTTAAGTTTTTGAGAAAAGATACTGTCTTGGTTGGCAGTATCATAGCAAAGTTATTATGTACCCCCTTGCTTTCCAAATTAAATGCAGAAAGCCTAAAATTATCTGTAGATGCTGCATGTATTTGGTTATTAGCACCATAAATATAAATTCCATTTATGTTATATCTAATCTCGTCTTTCGATAATGAAAAATCTGTACAATTGATAAGATCAAACAAATCGCTGCTAAGTATCTCGAATGATACTGGAGAAGTAATAACAGGGAATGTTGGAAATGAATTTGGAGATAAAGCAATTAATCGGAGTTCAAAGCTAATGGAAGACAGAAGTAACTCGTTAGATTCGGGGATATATAAAATCCTGATAAATTCATCAGCAAGCCCTCTGATCATCCTTTCCAAAATTCTCCCCTCAACTATTAGACTCAAGGATTCATTTTGAATTTTTGCTCCCAAAAACTGCCGAATAAAAATACTACCATCAGTAGCCTCAATACAAAGCTTATCTTCTGAAACAAAGAGCTTGACGCAGGATAAGGTTTGCTCTACGTTCCTTTTTTCGATGACAGCAGTCACCGCTGAGAGGCAACTTGCTAGTTCTTTACTCGAAACCTCTATATCAAATGCTTCAGAAGAAAACATATTACTAACTTTTTGTATTCTAGAATAGTAATTCTACTATACTATTTCACCCAATTCAAATTTTTTGTAAGCGCTAATTTTAACATCTACGCCTAAATCTTTAGCAACATTAGCAACAAAGTCTTTGATTTTTGTTTTACCGTCAAAAATACTGACTTGCTCATTTAGTACAACCTCTTCTAAGAACTTACGCAGACGGCCTTCAGCCATTTTTTCTATTACAGCTTCAGGTTTACCAGAGGCTTTAGCTTGTTCAGTGAAAATTTCTTTTTCTTTCTGTAATACCTCTGAAGACATATCAGCAGAATTTAAAACCAATGGTTTCATAGCAGCTATATGCATTGCAACCTTACGTCCTAAGTCTTCTAACTTATCTTTGCTTGCATTTGAAGTAAGCTCTACCAACACAGCAATTTTGCCAGAATTATTGGAGTATGCGTTGTGAATATATGAAAATAAATTATTCTTACTCTCGATTGCCACGACCCTCCTGAATGTAAGGTTTTCACCCAAAACAGCAGATTGCTCTAAAACATAATCTGATATCTTCTTACCTCCAGAGGTTGAATTAAGAAGAGTCTCTTTATCAAATACATTTAACTCAAAAGCGTAATCCAAAAGTTGATTTAACACTTTTTGAAAATTTTCATTACGAGCAACAAAGTCAGTTTCGCAATTTAATTCAATTAGTACGCCTTTATTATCTCTAACAGAAAAAGCAACGGCACCCTCCTTAGTCTCTCTACCAGCCTTTTTAGAGGCAGATGCAATTCCCTTTTTTCTCAATAATTCTATAGCTTTTTCAATGTCACCGCCAGTCTCAACAAGGGCCTTTTTGCAATCCATTATACCAGCACCGGTTTTATTTCTTAAATTATTTACTAATTCTGCTGTTATTGTCATAGTAGTATTTAGTTTATTAATTGATGATGAAGGCAAAAATATATTTATCTTGCCTTATTTTATTCTTCTATAATTTTTTGGAATTCTTCAGATACAGCCTGGTCTATCTTTTTCGCAGCCTTATTTGTATATTTTTTCTTCTGCTCTGTTTTTGCAACTTTTTTCACCTTAGGAGCATCTTTAATATCACTGACTGAACCGATATCAACACCTGAGGCGATTAATGACTCTTCTATACCAGCAAGAGCGCTTTCAGCAAAAGCCTTACAGTATAAAGTGATAGCTCTAACTGCATCATCATTACCAGGCACAACATATTTAATACCAACTGGATTTGAATCAGTATCGCATATTGCAATCACGGGAACGTCAAGCTTTTTAGCCTCATCAATCGCTACTCTATCTTCTTTTGTATCCATAACAATCATAAGATCAGGCTTTCCTCCCATATCTCTAATACCACCTAAAGATTTAAGCAGTTTATCTCTTGTTCTTGATAAATCAAGCAGCTCTTTTTTTGTGTAGATTTGATTTTCCGCTGAATTTTCTATGGTTTTTTCAATTTCATCAAGCTTTTTGATGGATTTAGATATGGTTACCCAATTCGTTAAGGTACCACCAAGCCATCTTGTTGAAACGTAGTATTGACCACATTTTTTAGCGTATTCAGCCACAATGCTAGAAGCTTGAATCTTGCTTCCTACAAAAAGGATTCTGCCATTATTCTTAACGCATTCATAAACAGCCTTTTGCGCTTCTTTTAAGAGCACTAAAGTTTGTCTTAAATCGATAATATGTAACTTGTTTTTTTGACCATAAATATACGGAGACATTTTAGGATTCCAGTTTGAAGTCTTATGACCAAAATGAACGCCTGCATCCCACAGGTCTTTAATACTTATTTCTGAAATATTTGACACTAATTAAAACCATTAAATAAAGCTAAATTTTTAAGGCATCAATAGCCCTTAGCGACAATTACATTTAATTTAACAGTAGAAAGGATAGCATATTAAAACGCCAGTTTCAAGGAGTTTTTTTGTAGCTAAATTACTAAGAAAAGAGAAAAAATAAAGGAATGCTATAGTACTTGTTATAATACTAAAATTTTACCTATACCCTTTCTACTCGTCTTTAGACTCTTCGTAATATTTTTCAGTATCTAGAGTTTTTTCGCTTGCATCTATCAATAATGTAATAGTTGCATCACCCGTAATGTTAATCACCGTACGCATCATATCTAATATCCTGTCTATCCCGAATAGGATAGCAATTCCATCAAGCGGAATATTTGCCGAAGATAAGACTAGCGGAGTCATGATTAAAGATGCGCTTGGTATCCCTGCTCCACCCATAGAACCTAAAGTAGCCGTTAAGATAATCACCATATAATCTTGGAATGTAAGGACCATCCCAAAACTTTGAGCAAAAAATATAGCTGTTATTCCAAGGTTAATAGCAAGACCATCCATATTAATAGATGTACCAAGTGGCAGCAAAAATGAAGTACTTGGCTCGGAAATACCTAGCTTTTCTCTACACACTTCCATGGTTTTACCTAAAGAAGCCTTACTACTACTAGTAGCAAACGCAACGGCTTGGTATTCTAAGCTTTTTTTATAAAATGGCAACGGAGATAATTTGGCGATATATTTAATCATGAAGCCAAAAACGATGTACTGCAACACCATTGCAATGGCTACCGCAAATATTAACTTAGATACCCCAATCAATGGATCTAAACCCTTTTCTCCAACCATTGTAGCAATAAGCGCACAAGCTGCATATGGAGAAAATTCTACAACCATAGAGATCATTCTCATTAAAACTCTATTGCCCGCTATAAAAAAGTCTTTAACTTTTTTGATTTCTCTTTGTATTTTAGGATCCCTGCCTAATTTATTTATGGCAACACCTGTAAATATCGCAACAAATACAATTTGCAATACATTACCGTCTAACATTGCTTGAGTAAGGCTTGCTGGGACTATATCGCTTAAAAATTGAATAATACAAAACTTTTTATTTGATTCAATAGGACAGCTATTAGAGTCTATAATTACGGCAGGACCTTCTGTAACTAGGCTAACATTTTTACCTGGCTCAAAAATTATACCAGTTGCAAGGCCAAAAATTACAGCAAAAGTGGTTGTCACGAGGAACGCTACCACTGCTTTTATGCCAACTCTACCCAAAGACTCCGTGTCAGTTGCAGACGTAACACCCATAACTAATGAAAAAAACACTAAAGGTCCAACGACAACTTTTATTGCCTTCATGAAAACATCTCCTATAAACTGTAGTTTAACAGCATAACCAGGAAGATATAGACCTATTAATACCCCAAGTATAAGACCCAGGATTACTTTATGCCATAATTTCAATTTTTTTAATTTCATACTCGCACCTAAAATTACAATCCTTAAAACTTTCTGCTATAGGTTAAAGATTTAGAATTAATTGAAATCATTGATTCCAAGATTTTTGTTCAAGAATGCACTAAATTATCCTATTTAAATCAGGCATCTTCAAAGAAAAGAAAAATTATCTTTTAAAGTTATAAAGTTATTTTAACCTATAAGCAGCTCAAGTAGTTATGGTAGCATAGTGTAACAAAAATGTAAAGTCAGGCCACTGCCTTTCGAGGCAAATAGAATTTTGAAATTAGGAAAGACGATCTTAATATTTAAGTTGATATAACAAATTCATAATGGTATTATATAAAATATAAAAAACTAAAAATCTAAAAGAATTATTATGGAAGAGATAAATTTGAAAGATTTTGTTTTGTCAAAGCTAGAAGAGAAAAAGGCAGAAGAAATTAAAATATTTGATACCAAGAACTTACACATCGCATCATATATAATTGTAGCCAACGGTAGATCGATTAAAAACGTATCAGCCATGGCCGATTACATTTCATGCGAAATAAAAAAGAAATTAGGTCTTAATGTAGCTCTTGAAGGAGTAAACCATAGTAATTGGGTGGTGTTGGACATACAATCCGTCATCCTACACATTTTTCATCCAGAAACAAGAGATTACTATAATATAGACGATATATTCACAAAAGCTGCATAATAAGCATGCTCTCTCAGCACAAAGGTTTATCTAAACACAACATCTGGACACTTTTAAGATTAGATAAGCCCACAGGCTTTTTACTACTTTTCTTTCCTTGTCTGTATTCAATAATATTATTCTACTCAACACCTTTAGACTTAGTCTATTACATCATCTTTTATTTTACAGGGAGTGTAATAATGCGAGGAGCCGGATGTATCATTAATGATATCTTAGACCGCGATCTAGACATCAAAGTAGCAAGAACAGCATCAAGACCCATTGCAAGTGGAGCAGTTTCAGTCAACCAAGCATTGGGATTATTGTCAATATTACTACTAACAGGCTTATTCTTACTTACTCGCCTCAATACTTATGCCATTCATATAGGCTTATTGTCTTTTGTCGGTGTATGCCTATACCCTTTAGCTAAAAGATATAGCTATTTTCCTCAAGTGGTTTTAGCTTGTATATTTAACATTGGCTCAATTATAGCTGCGGCAAACTTTTTAGAATATATTCCTATTGAAGCTTTCCTAATTTATATAGGATGTATTTTTTGGACCATTGGTTATGATACCGTATATGGATTCATGGATATCAATGATGATAAAAAAATAGGAATTAAATCTCTTTCCATAAAGCTGGAAGATCAAAATTTTAAATTATATCTCACTTTTTTCTATAGCTTATTTGTACTCTGTTTATTTATCTCTTGTATCGCAATAACTCAAAATTATGCAAGCTATCTATTCTTAATTGTATGGGGTATGCTTATAAATGAAGTTTTTGAGCTTGATGTATTTGTAGTTTCAAAATGTCAGACTCACTTTAATAAAGCACCTCAAATAGGAATGATTAGTGCCTTTGTTATGCTGCTAAGCCGCATTTTATAAATAATACTGCTGACTACGGTCATCGTAAAAGAAAAGCTCTATATGTCTCCCCCAACCCGTTACAGCCTTGAGTGTATCAATAGCTTCTTCTTTGGATAGACGATCTTCTAATAAGCTTAAAAACCTAGACTTAGGAGCTCTGCGTAGTGGACGAGCTTTTAAAGTTTCATAAACATAAGACATGATTGGCAGATTACGTATAAGATGTTCTGAAAACAACTTTTTTTTCTGTGTTTTAGTGGACTCAAGCAAAATCTGACCTGCCGGTAATAAAGAAACTGTATTATCTTTAGTCTTAACAAATTTAATAAGTTCCAAGAAATCAATCACATACAGTAGCTTAGATGCGTTGACTTTAGACTGTTTTTCCAAAGAGCTTAAAGTAAGTATATTGGAACTATCTTTAATGATTTTTAACAAACCATAAAAGGCGTTAACTGGAAAAAGAGGTACAGGGTAGTATATATCACTTACTTTAGAAGTCTTATTATCCGAAATAAAATGCCCATATAACTTCTCCACTAAAGCAATAAACTCTGGATCTTTTGGATCACGAGGTCGTGGTAAATTTACCTTTGTCTCAAGAACTATTCGACCTGGTTTAGAGGATAATATGACAATTTTATCCGCCAACATAACGGCTTCTTCGATATTGTGAGTGACTAGCATAATTGATTCAAGCTCAACTTTTTGACCAATCCATAAGTCCATCAGATCGTTCTTTAACGTATTTGCCGTCAGGACATCTAAAGCAGAAAAAGGCTCATCCATTAACATTATTTGAGGCTTTGCAGCTAATGCTCTTGCTATACCAACGCGCTGCTTCATACCTCCAGATAATTCACGAGGGTAAGCTGCTTGATAACCATCAAGACCAACTAAACCAATGATGTTTTTAGTGCGTTCTTTTATTTCCTGTTCTGGAATATTCTGAGCTTCGAGTACTGCTTCTATATTTTCACTTATATTAAGCCATGGTAATAGAGCGAAATTTTGAAAAACCATCGAAATTTTCTCTTTTTTCAGCTTATCGTAATATTTTATTTCACCTTCTGAAGGTTCAAGTAATTTTGAGATAAGCTTTAATATTGTTGATTTACCAGAACCAGATTTACCAATTAATGCAACAATCTCTCCTCCTTCAACATTTAAATTAATGTCCTGTATAATGTATTGATCATTATACTTTAAACTAACTGAAGAAAAATCTAATAAGGACATTATGAAACATAGCTATATTTTTTGTTGACGTACACGTACGCTTTTTGCCAGAACAACTTATTTAGTAGCACGATTGTGAAGGACATTATTGATATTCCTAAAGTAATCTTTGAAAAATCATTTTGCTGTGTGGCTATTGCAATATAACTACCAATGCCGTGAGCATGGATACCTTTACCTCCCCATGTTATTATTTCAGCGATGATGCTTGCATTCCAAGCACCTCCTATCATTGTAATCAGACCAGTAACGTAATACGGCATAATTGCAGGAATTAGGACCTTTTTGTACTTAAGTAATCCTTTAATATTAAATTGTTGAGCTACCTGTAAAAAGTCATATGGTATTTGAGACGCTCCTGAAATGATATTAAATAGGAGGTACCAAGCAGAGCCTACTATAAGCAATGGACTAAGCCAAATATCAGGATTAGCATTATGGCGATTAATGTAGATATATGCTAAAGGAAAGAATAAGTTAGCTGGCATAGATGCTAACATTTGTACCACTGGCTGTGCTAAGCTACATAAAATAGGACGTGTACCTATATAAATGCCTAAAGGAACAAAAATAAGTGAAATTAGAGCTGAAAGAATTATTATCCTTAAGAAAGTTATTAGAGTCAGCATAAATACCACTGATACGTCATACATGCTTACTCTTTCATATAGGAAAGATAAAATATAACTTATAGATATGTAACATATAAAACAGGCTATTAGAACCCAAAAAAATTCCTTGATTTGGGGATATTGCATAACCTTAATATGACTATTATTGTTAACGCCTATTGGTATCTTGAGAAATAATCTAGTAAATTTACGCCAAAAATTTATAACATATTCACACAAATTACTACCCGTTAAGAGGGTGTATAACCAATGTGTTTGTTTAGAGCTATTCTCTGTGCTGTAACAAAATTTGTTAGACCATACCAATAATGTTTGAAATACCATTTGATCAAATAAGAATATTATACTTATCATTGCAACAATAGATGCCATAATCGCATGTATATCCTTTTGATCAAGGGCAAGAGCTATGTATGAACCTATACCTGGCAAGCTGACTTCCATACCGTTATAGCTAATACATTCTGCAGCAACAATAAAGAACCAAGCACCAGACATCGAAAGCATGCAGTTCCAAATAATACCGGGTATTGCAAAAGGAAATTTAACAGACCAAAACGTTCTCCAACCGCTGAAATTATAAATAGCTGCTACCTCCAATAAGTCTGAAGGTATATTTTTGAATGATTGATATATAGCAAAAGTAATATTCCATGCCTGTGAAGTAAAAATCGCAAAAATTGCTACCATCTCAAAACCTAAGCTTGAGCCTGGGGCAAGAGCTATAAATCCCGCCGTGGTAAATGATATGTAACCTAATATTGGTACGGATTGTAAAACGTCTAATATAGGCATCATGATTTGTTCTGCTCGCTTATTTGAAGCTGCTATACTTGCGTAACAGATACTAAAAACTAAAGAAATAAATATACCTATAATCATTCTAAAAATCGTACGCATGCCATAAAAAATCAAATTAGTCCATTCAAGATTAATTTCATCTGGATGTATCTTACTAATGGGAATATGAAGCATTTTACCATTCCAGCTAAAGAATGCTAAACTTGCTATAACTAAAACAATAGCTGTTAAGTTAGCTAAAAAACCGTATTGTCTGCTTTTAGAGTTGTTAATAAATTGAGATAAATAATGTGACATCAGGTTATAGATCTAATAATAGCTTTTCAGGCTCTTCTAAAAATTCCTTTATCTTAACCAAAAATGTCACCGCCTCTTTTCCATCAATTAAACGATGATCGTAAGAAAGCGCTAGGTACATCATTGGCCTTATTTTAATCTCTTTACCAATCACCATTGGTCTTTCTTGAATCTTATGCATTCCTAATATAGCCGATTGAGGAGGATTGATAATTGGAGTCGATAATAGCGAACCATAAACTCCACCATTTGAGATAGTGAATGTACCCCCAGATAAGTCTTTCATTTCAATCTTATTTTCACGTGCCTTTACGGACAAGGCACCAATTGTCATCTCTATTTCTGCAAAACTTAAATTTTGTGCATTACGCAATACTGGAACTACTAAACCTTGCTCAGTTCCAACAGCAACCCCAATATGACAATTATTGTTATACACAATATAGTCACCATCAATCTGAGCATTAACAATAGGCGTTAATTCAAGGCTAGCAACTGCTGCTTTGACAAAGAAAGACATAAAGCCAAGTTTAGTTTTATACCTTTTTTCAAAATCATCCTTATGCTTTTGACGCAACTCCATAATTGCAGACATATCCACCTCATTAAATGTCGTAAGAATTGCTGCGGTATTTTGTGAATCTTTAAGTCTTTGAGCAATCGTTTTACGCAAACGAGACATTTTCACTTTATTTACATCTTCAGTACTAGTTTGCACAGGTTCTTGTATAGGTACTTTAATACCCAATACATCAGACTTCATTATCATTCCTCCCTTACCGCTGCCTTGGATATTGTCTAAAGGAATATTTTCATCATTTGCAATTTTTTTTGCAGCAGGTGAAACTTTAATTTCAGTTGGCTGAGGTACATCTATTTTAGGAGCCGCGATAGGAGCTTGTACTTGAACCGAGCCACCTTCATTTATTACCCCTACGACCTGACCTATTTGCACGGTTTGATCTGCTTGGACCAAAATTGACTCTAATATACCTTTCGCCTGAGCCCTGACTTCCATGGTCACTTTTTCCGTTTCTATTTCTAACAGTAAATCGTCAAGACTCACTTGATCCCCTTGCTTTCTATGCCACTTCAATAGAGTCGCTTGAGTGATAGATTCTCCAAGTGACGGTATTTTAATTTCATACATGATTAACTCCCTAAAGCCTGTTTTATTAATAATTCTTGTTCTTGCTTATGCCAACTTGCATATCCGCAAGCAGGCGAAGCAGATGGTGGGCGACATACATATCTTATTTGTTTAGTAGGCAAAATTTCTAACATCTTTGGATATAAAAAGTGATACGCCCCCATATTTTGCGGCTCTTCCTGACACAATACAATCTCAGTAGCATCCGCATATTTTTTCACCACCTCTACAATCTCATATTCTGGGAAAGGATAATACTGTTCTATGCGCACAATTGCGATATTTGTGATAGAGTGTTGCACGCGGTACTCTATTAAGTCGTAATAAACCTTACCACTACAAAAAACTATCTTATTCGCAATCTCTACCGTATCATCAATGATTTTTGTAAAACTTGTATTTTCACTAAGCTCCTTTAAGTTAGAGGTTGAAAGTCTATGACGTAGCAATGATTTTGGTGTAAAAATGATTAAAGGTCGTTTAGCTTGCTGCAGACATTGTCTTCTTAAGAGATGAAAATAAGATGCAGGGGTTGAGCAAAGTGAAATTTGCACATTATTTTGCGCAGCTAGGGTCAAAAATTTCTCAATTCTAGCTGAGCTATGCTCTGGCCCCTGCCCTTCGAAACCATGAGGCAATAAAGTTACTAAAGAACTCTGTTGTTTCCATTTCGACAAGGCCGCTGAAATATATTGATCATAGATAATTTGGGCACCATTGGCAAAATCACCAAATTGCGCTTCCCAAATAACCAAATCTTGTGGTTTAGCGATAGAATAACCGTACTCAAAGCCAGCTACTGCAAATTCTGATAAAAAGCTATTATATACTTCAAAATTTGCATTTGGTGATATGCTATTTAAAGGCACGTAATTACTTCTTGAATCAGTCTGGCTGTGAATCACACTATGTCTTTGGGAAAACGTACCTCGCATCACATCTTGACCACTTAATCTCACATTTATCCCTTCTTGAATTAGCGAAGCAAAAGCTAAAGCTTCTGCAGTAGACCAATCTATTACCTCTTCTTCCACAATGCTTTTAAGTTTTTGTTCAAATAATTTGATTAATTTTGGATGTATCGCAAAACCTTCTGGATAATTATAAATCTTTTGGGCAAGCTCTTTTAAGATGTTAGCCTGCACGCCCGAAATAGGATTTACCAAATCTTCTTGAGGTAGTAGAGACACAACGGGCTTAGAAATTTTAGCAAAATCACTATCCAGCTTATCTTTCAGAGATTTTTTAGCATCTGTTACAAAATTTTCACCTATAATTTTTTGATCTATAAGAGTTTGGGCATAATTTTGAGAAATTGGAATTAAGTTTCTAATAATACTATACATAGGGCCCTGAGTGTAACCAGGCTCGTCTCCTTCATTATGCCCTTGTTTTCGGTATCCAAATATATCGATGATTATATCTTTATTAAAAGTTTCTTTGTATTTAATGGCTAAATTTATCGCTTTATAGATTGCTTCTAAGTCGTGTCCATTGACATGCAGTATTGGAATTTGCGCGATTTTCCCGAACTCAGTTGGATATCTTGAAGCTCTGAGCTCATCTGTATCTGCTGTAAAGCCAATTTGGTTATTTACGATAATATGCAAAATACCTTTAGTTTTATAACCAGCCAACATCGTCATCGAAAGCGTTTCAGCTACGACCCCTTGACCACAAAATGCACCATCACCATGTATCGCAAGACCCGCCACATGCTTTGATCCCAGCTCATATTTATTTTTTGCATACATCACACCAGCCATAACTGGGTTTACGGATTCAAGGTGCGACGGATTATTTAATACGTGAACTTTACATAATTTATTTTTCTCATCGCTATAACCTAAATGATATTTCACATCTGAACTATAAATATGATCTGATAAATTTCTATCCGGTTCATACGTAAACTCAGAAAAAACCTTATGATAAGGCTTATTAGCAATTTTTGTTAAAAGAGAGATGCGACCGCGATGTGACATACCGACTATTAGCTCCGTTATATCAGGGTTGTCAATGCAGTACTTAGCAAAAACTTCAGCTGCAACAATAACGCTCTCGGAACCTTCTATTGAAAATCTTTTAAAACCAGGAAATTTTGTATTAAGATACCCCTCAAAGAATTCAACCTCTAGTACCCCGCTAAGTAAATTTTGTTTTATCTCTTGCGATAACTCAATATTAGAAATATTTTCAAATTCTTTATATAACCAATTTTTCTCTGCCTGACTTTGGATATGTTCAAACTCAACGCCAATAGATCCAGCATAAGTTTTTTGTAATTTAGCAAATAATGCTGCAACGCCTATGATCTCAACACTAAAAGCATAAGAATTTATGTCGCAGTTTATTTTATCATCAAGTATATCAAAGTCTTGCAACCTTAACCCCAAATCTTCAGGAGCTTGTGGTTTATCTATGTTTAATGGGTCAAGCGCACAGAGATAATGCCCCTTTTGTCTATATGCATCTATGAGCCTCAGAGCCTTGTATTTAATGGAACTTGATGACTCTATAGTTTTAACAAAAACATTTTCCTGAGGTTTTGCCTTAACAACTTGCCTAGGTTTGCCTTCGAGCAGATCAAAATATTCTTGCCATTCTTGAGGAATAGCTTTATTTGCAAGATATTCCTGATATAATTGTTCTAAGAATTCTGCGTTAGCAGCAAATAAAAAGTCCTTCATTATACTTGCCTTAATAGTACCTTTACATTATTGTAAACGTGTTAGCGAGAAATTTTTAATGATTAGAGCTAAAAAACCTCACAAATATTATATTGTAGTAAAAAAATTAGTAAGAAATAAATGAGTGATGAACTATTAACTAAACTGCCTTCAAGTTCCAGCATAAATAAAGAGATATCAGCAGCATTATCGCACGATAAAAAACACCCAATTATTGCTATTGAAGTTCAAGGTCAGATATATGATTTAGTAAAAGCATACGATTTGAAAAATGAGAAGATAAATTTTATTACTACAAAGGATACTGAAAAAGTCGAAGAAATTATACGTCATGATGCAGCACACGTTTTGGCTGAAGCGGTAAAAAGCCTATTCCCAGATGTGCAAGTGACAATAGGACCTGTAATTGAAAATGGTTTTTATTATGACTTTTCAACTCCAAAGCCTTTTCATGAAAGCGACCTTGAGTTGATAGAAGCAAAAATGAAGGAGCTAATAGCTCAAGACAATCAGTTCGAAAGGATAATTTGGAGCAAAAAAAAGGCAATAGAACATTTTACCTCAATAGGTGAGCTATATAAGGTTGAGATTATTAAAAGCATTCCTGATGATCAGGAAATTAGCGTATATAAGCAAGGCGAATTTTTAGATTTATGCCGTGGGCCACATGGACTTTCAACCTCTTATCTCAAATATTTCAAGTTAACTAAACTTGCTGGTGCTTACTGGAGAGGAGATAGCAAAAATGAAATGTTGCAGAGAGTTTACGGTACAGCGTGGCTAACACAAAAGCGCTTGGATGATTATCTATATTTCCTAGAAGAAGCAGCAAAACGCGACCATAGAAAAATTGGAAAAGATCTTCATCTATTTCATTTGCAAGATGATGCACCAGGAATGGTTTTTTGGCATGAAAAAGGTTATACAATTTGGCGCATTATAGAAAATTATATTAGAGATAAGATATCGCAGCATGGTTACCGTGAAGTGAAGACCCCAACACTGCTTGGCAGAAAATTATGGGAAGCTTCTGGTCATTGGGAAAAATTTGGACAAAACATGTTTACTTCAGAAGTAGAAAAAGAAGTACTAGCTCTCAAGCCAATGAACTGCCCCGCTCATGTACAAATCTTTAATCAAGGAACTAAAAGCTATAGAGATTTGCCTTTGCGTATGGCTGAATTTGGTTCATGTCATAGGCATGAGCCTTCCGGATCTCTTCACGGAATTATGAGGGTAAGAGGCTTTACTCAAGATGATGCTCATATATTTTGTACAGAAGAGCAAGTGGCAGATGAGACTCTAAGCTTTTGTAATTTGCTTACAGAAGTATATAAAGATTTTGGTTTTGATAATGTTCGAATCAAATTTTCAGACCGACCAACTGTTAGAGCGGGCGATGATTCCGTATGGGATAAAGCTGAAGAAGCTTTAAAAAATGCAATTGCGTTGACTGGTTTAAGTTACGACCTAAACCCAGGTGAAGGAGCATTTTATGGCCCAAAGCTGGAATTTGTATTAAAAGATGCAATGGGTAGAGATTGGCAGCTTGGTACTTTACAATTAGATTTTGTTTTACCAGAAAGGTTAGATGCAACCTATGTTTCACCAAGCGGACAAAAAGTTCGCCCAGTGATGTTGCATAGAGTAATTATTGGAACTTTTGAGCGTTTTATTGGGGTTTTGCTAGAGCATTATAATGGCTCCCTTCCCCTTTGGTTATCGCCTATTCAGGTATGTGTTGCAGGCGTAACAAACGAGGTTGATGATTATGCTAAATTTGTATATGATGAAATCTGTAAAGCAGGTATCAGGTGTAGCATAGATATATCACCTGACAAAATAGGTTATAAAATTCGCAATCTTTCAGGGCAAAAAATACCATTTATTGCTATTGTAGGAAAAGCGGAAGCTGAAGAAAAAGAAGTTTCTGTAAGAAAATTTGGAACACAAAATAACTCAAATCAAAAAATGGAATTAATGGAATTCATCAAGTATATCAAAAAAGAAAGTCAAAAAAGAGGCACTAACTAGCCCATGAACATCCGCAGCAATAATCAAACTAGAATAAACAATAATATTTTAGTAAAAGAAGTAAGACTGATTGACCAAAACGATCAAATGATAGGTGTAATCAGTACCGAAGAAGCTTTAAGAATGGCTCGAAATGCCAACTTAGATTTAGTAGAGGTTTCTTCCAATGTTAAACCTCCAGTGTGTAAAATACTTGATTACGGCAAATACAGCTATCAAGCTAAGAAAAATGCTCGTAAAGCTAAATCAAAACAAAAAATTACCTTGATCAAGGAGATGCGCTTTAGACCCAATATTGGGGTTGGCGACTTACAGACAAAAGTAAAAAATATTCGCAAATTCCTAGAGGATGGTGATAAGGTTAAGGTTTCTATTATGTTCAGAGGTCGCGAGATTACGCATAAAGAAGTTGGCGAAAATCTTGGTGGTAAAATTATTGAACAACTTGCCGATCTAGGTGCACCAGAACATACACCTAAAATGGAAGGCCAACATTTCGTTATGATTTTTGCCCCTTTGAAAAAAGCTTAATTAATAACTCTAGTGTCCAGCGGTTACTCCTATCAACGTATTTAATTCAGATTCAACTGTAGAATCATAACCAATCATGTTACATAGTTTATTCTGAACTAACAGATGAGAAGGTTCCATAACGTTCTCAGGATGTTGGCATGTATTAGCTAAGATACCTATTTCTTGAGATGTTAAGAAACCAAAAATTTGATGCGCGATTTTATCATTTTCACCGATAGACTCATCATACGATGTCTTACTTAGGTAATGCAGGGAGAATAAACCCAAAGCTTCTTCGATCACTTCTATACTCTCTAACAAATCTTGTGCCCATTTTTCTTGATGTTTTATGATACTTTTCAACTTATATAAAGTATGTAGAGAATTTTTAAGTATTTCATGAACCTGCCAAAATTCTTTTGTTAGAGGATTTTTTAATACTTTTTTAATTTCCGAAAAGTCTATCTTAGTTATATTCTCATTAGCAAATCTTTGAAGTTTTATATTATATTCTTCGGGTAAGGTAACTGATTTTCCTGTTACACCATCCTTAATATCCTCTATCAATTTTATTGCTACCTCAGCAATTAATAAATTAGCTATACCACATAGTAATTCTAATTTATTGAGAATAAATTTTTCTTTCATCTTATCAGAACCACCCCCCTCACTCATTATGCCCAAGATTTGATCTATATCGATTAAATTTTTTCGAAATAAATCAACATCTATAGTGATTTGATTGCAGATAAATATAACCGCAATTTTAATAAAGTTTGTAGATTTTTTTTGATCATCTTTGGCTCTCTCTAAAGAGCTTTCTAAAAATACGGAGTTTAAGTCCGAACAATACTTTACTAGCTTCCTAATAGCACTATAATTACCATAAACAAAAGCGTGATATAACAGTTCGTCATCCCTCATAAAACCCGTTCCCTTAATATCCATAATCAAATCTAAAATATCATCGTTATTCATAATTGTCGGCACAGAACTTATTAAGTTATCTTTAAATTCAGGATTATTTAAAAATGCTTTTATTTCATTAAATTTGTTTTTTGTTCCAGATATTTTTAAGAACAATAAATTATATAAGTTAGGTGTAATGAAATCTGCCATTTCAATACAATCAAAAAGCTTAGAAAATGTGTTAAATTCGATCCCAAAACCATGCTCTACTAATAAATTAAATATCTTCGGGTTATTGTGTTTAACAGCTATTTGTAATGGAGATAAACCATTTTGATCTACTATATCTTCTAATATTGCGTGAGGCAGTTCTGATATTAATACTTTAACTACATCTATACTTCTATTGTTTATGGAATCTAATAGAGCTTTTTGGTAGATTTTTTTATCTTTTCCTAAGTGACAGTATTGATTTTTATCTTGAGATAAAAAACATGCAGCGATTATACACATCTCTTTTATGCACATTCCAATGAATGGACCTACAACAAGATCTGTTGCTTCCACATCTCTTACTCCAGTTACAAATTGAAAATGATAGCTAATAATTCCAATAGCTATCAATTCCAATAAACCAGCAGGTCCAAATTGTCCGCTTTTGGTCAAACCTTTCGACCACTCAAATAATAATGGAGCTGCAAACGACACAAGATATAGAAAGTGCTTGATTGTATCTTGTTCATCAGGGTGTAATACTCTAGATGAGGCATGTTTTATCGTGAAAAAAGTTGAAGCTATATAAAAATGTTTGATTGCACGGTCAAAGTTATAACTAAGAACGCGCATTTTAATCATAGAACTAATTAATTCCGCATCCTCGTCTACGACAGCTAAATTTAATCTATTTGCATATTCCTGTGAAGATAACCTATATTTATGTGCTCTAACAAAAAGCGCTGCCATTCTAGCTCCTTCACTAGTATAATATTTTAGTTTATTTTTCAAAAAAATTTACCAAATCATTTAAATTTAATATTTCTCACTTTATAAAATTATTTGGTCTTATTACAGAATTAGTTAGAAAAAAGTTGATAAAATTTTGAGGATAAAATTATTAGGCAATTAGATAGTCAGAACATAGGACTAAAACAGAGAATTAGTACCTCGTTATGATTTTCTCCCTTTTGAAAAAAGCCTAAACAGTAACTCTAATATCCAGATGTTATGTCAATTAAGGTTTTTGAGTCAAATTTAACTTATTGGATCATCATTAACCACATCAGCTGATTTATATTGAGCTAACAGATGGGCTGGTTCCATAACATCCTCGGGATGTTGGCATGTAATAGCCAAATGGCCTATTTCCTTAGATGTTAGGGAACCAAAAATTTTGTGCACTATTCTACCATTAGTATTTATAGGTTCATCGTATGGCGTTTTGCTCAGGTAATACAATGACAATAAACCTATTGAATCTTCAATAACTTCTATATTTTCTAATAATTTTTGAACCCATAATTCTTGGTATTGAATAGTGTTTTTTAGTGTATATAAATTATGTAGAAAATTTTGAAGTATTTTATGAAGCCGCCAAAATTCCTTTATTGTATGATGTTTTAAAGCCTCTTTAACCTCAGAAAAAGTTAGTATAGTTATGTTTCTATTAGCAAATTCTTGAAGTTTTATATTGTAATTTTCTGGTAGGACAATTAACCCCACGGTTGAATAATCGTTATATTCTTCTATCGACTTTGCCTCCGCTCCAGCAATCAATAAATTAGTTATACCACATAATAATTCTAATTTATCCAGACTAAATTCTTTTTCTGGGTTTTCGGGGTTACTGCCTTGGCTCATTACAGCTAAAATTTGATCTATGTTTATTAAATTTATTCGAGATAAATCAATAATTATAGGCACTTGGTTACAGATAAATACAGCTATAATTTTAAGAAGATTAACATCACATCTTTCGGGCTGATAATGAGCTACATTTAAAACGTACGTAAAATTAGAAATGATAGAGGGTAAGTGTACATCTACGCCACATTTTATTAATTTTTTTACAGAGTTATATTTGCGATAATTAATGGCAACATGTAACAATGAATCACTATTGCGCATCAAATTTGCTCCTTTAATATCTATAAGTAGGTCCAAAATATTTTCATTACGTACAATTGCCGGCGCACTATCCTTGATAACATCATTAAACTCAGGATTATTTAAAAACTCTTTTATTTCACCAAAATTTTCTTCTGATGTAGATATTTTGAGGATTAATAAATGTCGGAGGATTAAAGATATATAATCCCCATTTGGGGTTTCGTAAAATTCAGGAAATTTATCAAATCTAATCGCAAATCCATTTTCCACTAAGTGCTTAAACATTTGAGGATTATTCTGTTTAGCAGCAGTAATTAATAATGGAGATAAATTATCTTGGCCCGTTGCTTTCAGTATAGCTCGAGGTACTTCTGATAATAATACTTTAACCATATCTACATTTCCACTGTCTACTAAATTTAACAGGGCTTGTTGGTAGGTTTCTTTATCCTTATCAAAACTAAAACTCCGAAACAGGTTCTGAACTTGAGAGATCATTAGACACATACCCTTCCCTAATGTTCCAAACGATCCCGATATAAGTTCTACGTCAACGTTTTGCATTCCCTTAATTTGAGATAAACCATATGCGATCATTAGACACCCCCCTCTTCCTAATATTCCAAATAACGGCCCCGCTATAAAATCTGTTGCTTCGACATCTTTTATCTCCGTTATAAGTTGTAAATGATAACTAATAAGTGCAAAAGTCGTAAGCTCTAGTAATCCCGGAGGACCAAATTGTCCACTTTTTGTCAAACTTCCTATCAACGCTTCAAGAAACAATGGAGTTAAAGCTGATGTAATATAAAAAAAATTCTTAAAAGTATATTTGTCTTCAGGCCATAATATTTTATATGCCGCAAGAGTCATCATAGTAGGCACTATTATCCCCAAATAGTAATATTTGAGGGTTATATCAAAATTTTGACAAAGAACTCTTTTTTTAATTATCGAAAAAAATAATTCTGGATTATTATCCTTGATAGCAGCGTTGAGCTTATTAGCATATTCCTCTTGAGACAACCTATATTCATTTGTTTTCGCAAACAATTCCATTGCCCTAGAACCATCTTCCATGAAATGCACTATCTTTGCTATAAGAGGATCGTCTGTATCCATATAAATAATTCTTACTTTATTACTTAATATTTTTAATATAATTAACTATTTATTAAATATCAACTATTTAATCTTTGTGTAAATATTCAAAAATTTTTATAAATAATCAGCTAAGAACTTAATTCTCTGTAAGCTTGCAATGCCCTATCACGAGAAGTTTTAGCATCTACTATAGGATGAGGATAAGTTACTCCAAGAGTAATGCCCGCTCCTTCAAGAACACTTCTACTTGCTTCCCAAGGTTTAAAAAGGTATTCATTAGGAAGATTAGCAAGCTCAGGAACAAAACGCCTAGTATACTCACCTGTAGGATCAAATTTTTCACCCTGTAGCACCGGATTAAATATCCGGAAATAAGGAGCTGCATCAAATCCGCATCCTGCAACCCACTGCCAACCAAAACTATTATTTGCCATATCAGAATCAAGTAGACACTCTTCAAACCACTTTAAACCTTTGCGCCATTCTTGAAGCAGATTTTTCACTAAAAATGAAGCTACAATCATTCGCACTCTATTATGCATAAATCCAGTTTCCCATAATTCTCTCATACCTGCGTCTACTATGGGATAACCTGTTTGACCCCTTTTCCACTTATCAAAAGCTTCTTCATCATCGCTCCAAGGAAATTTATTAAATTTAGCCTGATAATTTTTTGAAGACAATTCGGGAAAATGATACAGGACATAATAGCTAAATTCGCGCCAACCAAGCTCACTTAAAAAATGATCCAAGTCTGCATCATGGCCATTAATCAACCCTTTTGTTTGAGCAGCATGCCATAAGTTATGCGGCGATATTTCACCAAAGTGCAAATGAGCTGATAACCTTGAGGTATTCGGTTTTGCTGGATAATTGCGTAATTCTTTGTAACCTTTTAATCCGTGTGATAAGAATTGAGCTAAGGCCTTTTGAGCACCCTCTTCTCCTATATCGTACTTACCTTCAAGTTTTCTATGCCATTTTATCTTTGGTAATAGATTTAGCTCTTCAAGAGTTTTAGAATTAGAGCCTATTAGATCCAGTTTTTTAGGCTTTTCAACCATGTTTCTTGGCTGGTTAGATTTAAGGCAACCATTACGATAAAAATGAGTAAAAACCTTATAGTAATCACCCTCACTTCCCTTTTGTATATCCCAAGGCTCCCACAACAAAGAAGCATTAAAACTTTTACATTCTAAACCTTCTTTATCAAAATATTGTTTGATTTTTTTATCCTGCTCTATACTTTTTGGTTCATAGCACCTGTTCCAATATATGGCATCTATATCTTTATTATTCTTCACAAGTGACTCTAAGATATCAAACGCATTGCCTTCATAAAAATTCAACTTAAAATCTAATGATTTATTCAAGCTTGCTAGTGAATGATGTAACCACCATTTTGCCGCCTCTCCTATCGTAAAATGCTCTTGATCCAATATATAAATAGGTAACACTGCACCTCTGTGGACAGCTTCAAATAATCCAGGATTATCCATGATTCGCAGATCATATCTAAACCAAAATATTGTAATTTTTTTACTCATTCCTTAATTAATTCCTTCCATTCTTGCTCCGAAAGGGTCTTAATACTTAACTCTTTAGCCTTTTTTAGCTTAGAGCCACTACCCTCACCTACAACCAGTATATCAGTATTACTAGAAATGGCGCTACCCACTTTTGCTCCCAAATTTTGAGCAATCATCTTGGCTTCACTGCGCGACATAGACTGCATAGTGCCAGTAAATACTATATTAAGACCACTGATAGCAGAATTTGCCTCGAATACAAGATCTTTAATACTTAAAACAGAAATAAAATTCCTTACCATTTGGATATTGGGCTCATGTAATGCAAACTCATATATTCCTTGTAAAGTTTTTGCTCCCATTCCATCTATTAAATCAAGCTTCTCCAATATCTCTTTATTATCTTTATTTAGCTCGATTAAAGCACTCAAAAAGTTATTAGCGGTTTTAAACTCTTTGGCCAGCATGAATGAGTTTGTTTGTCCTAAATACCTTATTCCTAAGGCATATATAAACTTATCCAAAGATGTATTTTTAGCCTTCTCTATATTAGCTAGTAAATTATCGACAGATTTTTTACCCCATCCATCTAACCCAGTTAAAACATCTGCATGCTGACTTAAATAAAATATATCCAAAGGAGTTTTAATGAATTGCTGATCTCGTAAGAATTTGACCTGTCGATCTCCTAAAGTCACTATGTTTAATGCATCACGCGAGGCAAAATGAATAATTTTCTCTAAAAGTTGATCGGGACAGTTCCAAATATTATTACACCTGATTATTGCATCGTCGCCATTAAATTCTAAAGGCGTGTTACATGATGGGCAAAACCTTGGTAAATCTACTTTTCTTTCATTGCCATGACGCTTTGAAAAATCAACTTCCTGAATTTTAGGTATAACGTCCCCTGCCCTATATAAAGATACGCAGTCCCCTATCCTAATATCTTTACGAGCTATATCATCAAAATTATGCAGCGTAGCCTTTCCCACAACAACACCAGAGATATTGACCTTTTCAAGTTCAGCAATAGGAGTTATAGCACCAGTTCTGCCGACCTGAATCTTAATGTCCTTAATCTTAGTTGTGGCTAAAAACGCAGGGAATTTATAGGCAATCGCAAATCTTGGTGCCTTTCCAACAAAACCTAAGCGTTTTTGCAAAGCTAAGTCATTAACCTTATATACAACTCCATCAATCTCATGATCTAATGAATCTCTTAAACTTTTAATTTTTTCATAAAAACTGATAGCCTCATCCAAATTACTTGCAAGTTGAGAATATTGTTCTAAACGAAAACCAAGATTCTCGCAATATTTTAAGATCTCATCCTGAGTTCTAAATAAATTATCAGTATCAACAACACTGTATACAAAATATCTTAGAGGTCTTGCTGCCGTAACACTCGGATCTAGCTGCCTTATGGATCCAGCGGCAGCATTACGAGCATTAGCAAATGTAGGAAGATTTTTAGCTAATTGCGATTTATTTAGTTCAAGAAAATCGTTTTTAGAGATATATATTTCACCACGCACTTCAAATATATCTGGAACATTTTGAAGATTTTGAGGAAAAGTTTTGATTGTGCGTAAATTCTCAGTAATATCTTCGCCAACATAACCATCGCCTCGCGTTGCCGCATACTTTAATTTTCCATTCTCGAAAGTAGCAGCAAAAGATAAACCATCAATTTTTAGTTCACAGCATAATTGCGGAAAATGATCAATTAGTATGAAGCGTTGGCAACGCGTGATAAAATCGTCAAAATCTTCTACCTCAAAAGCATTATCCAAAGAAAGCATTGGAACTTTATGAGTAATCTTACTAAATCCCGCTTGAGCTTTAGGTGCTACCTGCTGTAATACATCTTGCCGTAAGTGTATATCTGGAAATTTTTCTTGCAAGGATTTTGTTATTCGCACCAACAAGTCATAACCCGCATCACTTATTAAAGGCTTATTTTCAACATAATATGCCTTATTATGCTTTTCTATCTCGTTACTCAACTCCTTTAAAAGCTTTTTTGCTTCACTTTTACTTAGCTCTTCTATATTTATCTCTTGATATTTACTTAGCATACACCTTAGCTTACATACTTATTCAAATTTATTACTACAGAGTAACAATAAACACACTCAGTCACAAATTTTTTATATTTTTATGCTACTTAGTTGACTTATCCCATATAAAACCAATAATATCCAATTATACCCATAAAATACCAAAGATGTATGTCACTTTTTTTATCTAAATATTCTGGAAATATCGATAAGAAAGGACGTATATCTGTTCCGGTATCTTTCAGGTCAATTGTTTTGGCCGAAAAACCTAATACCTTAGTTTTGTATCCATCTATAAAAAGCTCATGTATTGAAGCTTGTAGCTTCAAGCGTTTAGAGCATATGAGTAAGGTGATTGCAACTCTTGATCCTTACTCTGAGGAAAGAGATGCATTTGAAACTATTGTGTTTGGTCAATCTGTCCAGCTATCTTTTGATGGAGAAGGAAGGATTATAATTCCTAAATTTTTGAATGAATATGCGGGTATAAAAGATCAGGTTATGTTTGTCGGTAAAGGCGAAGTGTTTGAAGTTTGGGAACCAGATAGCTTTGAGGAGTATTTAAATAAGGCAAGAAACACAGCTATTACAAATAAAAATGTTTTAAAAAATTTATGAAACACGTACCTGTCATGTTAGATGAAGTTATGCATTACTTATCTCCCAAACCAGAAGGACGTTATATAGATTGCACTTTTGGAGCTGGAGGATATTCACGCAAAATTTTATCTCATGCAGCAAATGTAATTGCAATAGACCAAGATCCCGATGCCAAAAAGGTAGCAAACGATTTTGAACGAGAATTTGGAGATCAATTTAGTTTTGTGCAAGGTAACTTTGCAGATATTAGAGATTTGGTCACAGGCAAGGTAGATGGGATTGTATGGGATTTGGGCGTATCATCAATGCAGCTAGATGAAGGAAATCGCGGATTTTCATTTGCAAAACCAGCGCAGCTTGATATGCGTATGAGTCAAAAAGGATATTCTGCAATGGATTTTGTAAACTCAGCAAGCGAGAAAGAGATTGCAGATGTCATTTTTCACAATGGAGGCGAAGTGAAGGCAAAACAAATTGCTAAACAAATAGTAGCATCCCGAAAGGAGTCTCCTATTACTACTACCACCCAGCTTGCAGATATAGTACGTAAAACCGTAAATCGTTATCATACTAAGATTGATTCAGCAACCAAAACCTTTCAAGCCATTAGAATCTTTATAAATGATGAGTTAGGCGCTTTAAAAAAGTCTTTAGCATCAGCAGCAAATTTGCTTAAAACAGGAGGCAAGATTGTTCTTGTTAGCTTTCATAGCTTGGAAGATAAGATTATTAAAGACTACTTAAAGGCTAATTCTGCAAAAAAAGTAGCCAAATCTAAGTACGCCAAAGTGGATAATTCAAGTTCAGATGCGATATATCAGCTTTTAACCCACAAAAGCGTTAAACCATCTGATGAAGAAGTAAAAAATAACCCACGAGCACGTTCTGCTAAACTACGTGCCGCTCAAAAAATTGCACTTTTATGAAATTGTTAACCTGTCTAAATATTTTGGTTTTAATCTTACTTATACATATGAATTTTCATTTCAAAAATAACTTTTATGAGATGACCGTGATGTCAAAACTGCTTGATTCAAAAATTATGCAAGAAAAACAAAACATAGCAACACTTAATGCTGAAATTGCCTACATCACTTCACCTAAATACTTAAGCGCTCTATCACATAAACATTTAAAGTTACAAAACGTTGATTACAAGCAAATTGTAAAAGATTTTCAACAAGCAAGTATACTATTAACGAAATGATGAAATTCAAAAATTATCTTTTTTATTGGCACTGCGAACCTTCAAAGGCTGTTGCCAGGACTTATTCCGTCATCCTAATTCTCATTATAGCTTTTGGCATTATAAACACAAAACTTCTGCAATTAGCAATGACACCAGGATTAGAAAATAATAATTCTAGTTTTATATCTTATTATCGTAAAGATATAGTAGATCGTAATGGTTCTTTAATTGCTACTAGCATACCTACGTATTCCCTTTTTGCTCATCCGGATTTAATTTATAATAAGAAACAAGCTGCAACCAAACTTTCCAAAATTATCAAGGCAGGTGGACAAAAGAAATTATTGAACAAACTACAATCGTCACATAAATTCACTTGGCTCGCAAGGAACTTAAATCCTTCTCAAGTTCAGCAAGTAAATGAACTAGGTATTCCAGGAGTTGATTTTGACACTTCTTTTAAAAGAATCTATTCTTATGGTAATCTATTATCTCACATACTAGGCTACGTCAGCATAGATAACAAAGGTTTAGCTGGAATTGAAAGGTTCTTTGACAATTCCCTTTTATCAGACCATAAAAACAACAATAAACATCATCCCTTACAATTAAGCGTTGATGTTGGTATCCAAAATATCGTAAGCGAAGAATTAGATAGCGCAATCAAAGAATTTAACGCATCCGGAGGCGTAGGAGTCGTAGTTGATCCAAATAATGGCGAGATACTTTCTCTTGTAAGTAAACCTGACTTTAACCCTCATAATCCAGGAAAAGCAAAAGCAAAACAGCTATTTAACAAGTCTTCGCTAGGAGTGTATGAGTTTGGCTCTGTATTCAAAATTCTAACAATGGCAATTGCTATGGAAACAAGAGCTGTAAAACATCTTAACCAAAAATACGATATTAGTCATTTAAAAGTAGGTAAATTTGAAATCAGTGACTACACACCAAGCCAAGGGCTACATAGTGTTGCAGAGATTTTTGCTAAATCTTCAAATAAAGGTACAGGCAAAATTGCGCTTGATATAGGCCAAGCTGATTTCAAGAAGTACTTACAAAAATTAAAACTAGATAAAAAATCTTTTGCTGAAATTCCCGAGACTACTACCCCGCTTTTGCCAAACACAAAAAAATGGAGTGACATCAGTACGGTAACAATCTCTTATGGCTATGGGATTGCAACTAACGTTCTTAACTTGATCCAGAGCATCTTACCAACGGTAAATGGAGGTATTTTCTACCCTTTAACCTTAGTTAAGCAAGATTCTCAAGTTTGTGGAGAGAGAATATTTTCAGAAAGAACTTCTAAGAATATTCAACATTTACTAAGACTAGTTGTTACCAATGGTACAGGAAGAAAGGCTGATGTTGAAGGGTATTTAGTTGGCGGAAAAAGTGGCACAGCTAATAAGGCACAAGGCAAGCAGTATAATAAAAATAGTCGAATTGCAAATTTTGTGTCCATATTCCCCTATACAAACCCTAAATATTTAGTCTATGTTATGCTTGATGATCCAAAACCGACTAAAGTTCACAGAACTGTCACCGGAGGAGCAAGCGCAGCAATAGCAACATCGAAAATTATCTCCAGAATTGTTGCATTCCAAGGTATTTTACCTTATGATGATGAAAAAGAGCTGCCATCAGGTGGTATAAAGCTTACAAGTTTAAATTAGAAAATAAACTAAGATAACGCATCTTGCCATATAAAAAATACGATTATATCTTATCACAAAATCCTTCCGGAATTTGTATTGACTCACGGATAGTCAGTGAAGGTGAGGTCTTTTTTGTGCCTTCTTATAAAAAATACGACCCCGTCAACTACATCAATCAGGCTTTAGATAAAGGAGCAAAACTTGTTGTTACAGATCATCCAGGATTCCAAAATAAAGAAAAAGTAATCTACGTTGAAAACGTAACAAGAGCTCTTTGGTACTGCGCAGATAAGTTTTACTCCAATTTACCACGACATAAAATTGCTATAACGGGAACAAATGGCAAGACCTCTACTACAGATTATGTAAGACAAATATTCATTTTGTTAGGACAAAAAGCTGGAAGTATTGGAACGCTTGGCGCAATCTCCAACGTTAATCTTGATAACTCTATCTTAAATCTTGCATTCTTAACCTCTAATGATCTAATTACAAATTATAAGATATTATCTCAACTCAAAGAACGGGAAGCTGATTATGCCTGCTTAGAAGGGTCAAGCTTGGGCATACATCAAGGACGATTAGGGCAAATTAAATTTGACTGTGCTGCGTTCACCTCGTTTTCCCAAGACCATTTAGATTATCATCATACTTTATCAAATTACTTTCAGGCCAAATTAGATCTTTTTAGAAATAACCTTACTCCTACACATCATATTTTTATATCTGAACAAGTATGTAACATAGCAGATGAGATGAATTTTGACTTACCTTTTAAATTTGAGATTATAGGAGAGTCTGCATTTTGCGATGCTCGAATAGATTTTAAATATCATGATGTTAATGGACAGCTAATACAATTTGTGTATCATAATCACGAATATGCATTTGAGACTGATATAACAACAAAAGTTCAAGGCTATAATTTAGTCTTTGCAGCCTTGTTAGTCCATAAATGTGGTTTTAGCTTAAAAGAGATAATGAAGGTTATTCCCCATGTAAAACCTGTGGCAGGTAGAATGCAAAAAATTCCTGATCCTAAAAATTTCAGACATATTTTTGTAGATTTTGCACATGACCCGTATTCTCTTCAAAATATCCTTTTAGAGCTTCAAAAATTAAAAAATTCAGATTCGGCAAGAATTTTTTGTATATTCGGTTGTGGAGGCGATAGGGATAAACTCAAAAGACCTATAATGGGTAAAGTTGCTTCTGAGTTAGCAGATCAAGTGATTGTTACAGACGATAATCCAAGATCCGAAAATCCACAACTTATTAGATCTGATATTATTCACGGTATTACCAAAGGTAATTATATAGAAATTGCGGATCGCAAAATTGCTATAAAAGAAACATTGAAAATAATGAATATTAATGACATACTGTTAGTTACTGGCAAAGGTCATGAAGATTATCAAATTTATGGTAATCATAAGATGCCCTTTAGTGATGTAGAAATTATAGAACAGTGTTTATCAGAATAATCATATGAAATACATTTGGAGTAAGGAAGACCTATCTTTAGCACTAAACCAAGATATAGGATTTGATGGAGGTCCTGTGAGTTCTAACTCCAAGGAAATCAAGCCTGGAGATATTTTTATAGCACTTAAAGGAGGAAAAACAGATGGGCATAACTATATTGAAGATGCCTTGAAACGAGACGCAAGCTTTGTAATTGCTAGCCATATTCCTTCAAAATTAAAACAAACTGAAAAAATTATAATTGTTGAAGATACATACCAAGCTCTTTTATCTCTGGCCGCTTTCAGACGCAGGCAGTCAAAAGCTAAATTTATCTCTATTACAGGCAGTTGTGGCAAGACTTCGACTAAATTCTACTTAACGCAAATTTTATCAAAATTTGCAAAATCTACGTGCAGTCAAGCAAGTTTTAATAACTACCTGGGAGTACCCCTAACTCTTGCATCCCTGCCCTTGGATGCTGAATACGTTGTGATGGAAATAGGCACAAATCATTTAGATGAAATTAAGCCTTTAGCACAATTAGTCAAGTCTGATATAGCCATAATCACAAATGTTCTATCTGCACATATAGGAAATTTTTCTTCTTTTCACGAACTGGTTTATGAAAAAGCTCAAATTTTCCAAGGCACCTTACCTAACGCCATAGGTATCATCAATAAATCATTAGATACAAAATGTTTGGAGATTATTCAAAAGGAAGCAACATTAAATGGCATACAAAAACTTCTATATTTTGGAGGAGAAAAATCTCAAGTAGATGCAGCCGTACTTGATTATAAATTACTCGATAACTCTTTAGCTCAAGTACAAATCCAGGTTGGGAATATGATACTCAACTATACCACTGGGGTCATAGGAAAACATAATGCCGCTAATTTTCTTGCGATTATTCTGGCTTGCATGCATCTAGAACTTGATTTAGATAAAGTTTTAACATCTTTTAAAGATTTAAAAAATATAGACGGGAGAGGTAAAATCATATCTGTTACAAAGTTCGATAAGTCTTTCAAAATAATAGATGATGCTTTTAATGCAAACCCTGGATCTACTAGTGCTGCCTTAGAAAATTTTGCACATTTCCAATCTGAACAAAAAGTTGTAGTATTGTCGGATATGCTTGAGTTAGGAAAAGATTCCTTAACATTTCATCAAAATTTAAAGCCAACGCTTATAAAATCTGGCGCATATAAGTTTATCGCTGTTGGAGAAATGATGAAACATTTATATGATCACGTAGAGGGCATTGAGAAGCACTTTTTTCAAGATACCAATAAACTTCTTGCTTCAATACATGATTTAATTGTAGATGGAGATGTGCTATTATTTAAAGGGTCAAAGTCGACAAATTTACACCAGGCCGTTGATTTTTTAAAAAATTAAAGATGACAGCTAAGCTAAATCAATATTTAAATATCTGGAAGCTATTAATTTGCAACTTATTTTTGTCTCTATTTTCAGTTAAATTTTACGAGAAAATATACAAAAATTTTCAAGGCTTTGGGTTTAAATACTTTCTATCTTGTCTACTTATAGCAAGCATTATCAAATCCACTATATTGTTTATTGATCTGCAGCAAATAGTGAACTACTTAAAATACGATCAGCAAAACTATTATAGTAGCCTGCTTCAAAGTTTTTTTACGCAGTTTCCAACAATTCAATATGATGGCAAAAGCATTGCTATAGAAAAAGATGAGGCACTTGACATAGCAAATCCTTTTGATGAAACACAAAAATTACTAAGTATCACCTCATCAGGCAAAAACGACTGGTCGCAAAGCAGCTTAATAGTACTTTCAAAAGAAAATTTAATAATTAACTCAAGTGAAAAGCCTTATATTATACCGTACTACAAAATTGATACTAAACCTTCCGTAATCAACGGAGATAGATTAAAAACTTTGATAGGTTTTTATATCAGTGAGTTTAAGTACCAAATATGGAGCGGAATTTTTTTTGCAATTTGCTTTGTTTTCGCTAGCGTTACTTTTTCACGCTATATTTTTCTAATTGCAATTATTAGTTTTGTCGTGAAATTTATCTTAAACAAAGATTTGCAAAACTGTATCCGCACAATAATGTTTGCAATTGCAGGAATTTCAGCAATTCAGCTACTCATACCCTTACAACTATTCAGCTACTACACAATATTAAACTTTTCTTTAGCAACTATAGCTATACTTAAAGCTGAAAAAGCTTATGAATAGCAACACAAAACCAGGCATTAATTCTCTTTAGTACCGTTCTAGCTTTTCTAAATATTATTTTACAATTTACAAATCTATAAAATAAGATTATGATAAATAATGATATATAGCTTTACGTTAATGCTATATATAAGTACTTTACATTTAGCTTAATTTATAGGTAAAATTTATGGCAGAAAACCAAACTTCAGAATTAGTCAAATCTATATCTTATTTGTTGGCATCAGTTGGAGCCGTTAACTGGGGTCTTGTAGGACTACTAGATTTTAACCTAGTATCAGCACTTTTAGGCGAAGGAAGCCTAATAACGCAGATTGTTTATATCGTTGTAGGATTAAGCGGTATATCCTCATTGTTTCACGTAATCAAAAAATATGTTTAGTATAAAGTGTGCTCTAATAATTTTTACGGACCAGTCTCAGTATTCACTGTAGCCTTAGCTCCCGTCCACGGAAGTGTGTTATATGGACTGTAGAATTTCATACCCCAGTTTATTCCTCCACCACCCACTACCCTTAAATATACCCTAACTGTATTATATGCTCCAGCCACCAGATTGTTTTGAATTGCAGTTGTTAAACTGCCAATGCCCCCTGGAGCATTTTTATAATCACGCCAAACTGTATCAGTATTAGAAGTGGAATAAAGTGCATAACCACTAAAGGTTGTGCTGTCACTTGTTATTTGAGTCCAAGTACTACTATTTAAGCTACCAGAATAAGTACTAGCATTACTCATATAAATTCTCACATAATCATTAAACTGCAAGTAATCCATTGAAACATATTGTTTTGCAGCTTCAGTTGCAACATAAAAAGTTATCCTATAGTCATTGGTACTAGTTGCATTAATACCATTTTGTCCTGTACCCCAACAAGTATTCATATGCACCCAGTAATAGGGAGCATACGTGGTAGTATCACTATAGATATTGAGAGCACATCCTGTCCAACTATTATTTGTGACATAATAATGGAAATCATATACTTCATCTTTTGTACATCCTTCAAAACTAGCTCCATGTGTGGAATTACTAGACGTTCCGCTATACAAATCAGTTGCTGTAGTGGATACTGTATCAAGATAAGCGCTACTACCATTGGTTTGACAATACCTAGTCATTGAGCCATTTTCACTATATCCACTAGCACAAGTACCAGTAGAAAGACTCCCGATAGAAGTAACTGGCCAAGTTGCGTAACCACTAGTGCTAGATGCTGTTGTTACTGCAGCGCAACCACAACCAGAAAAATTAGTTGAAGTACCATTTGTAATCGTATCTAATTGAGGTATGCTATTTACTACATTACATGTTCTGCTCATTTTAGAACTATTTATAGCACCAAAGCCACTCCCACAAGTTCCCGTTGATGTACTATTTACAGTGGCTCTTGTCCATGTTGCATAACCACTTGTTACATCTGCACTCGAATCTACGCCGCATACACAAGGTAAATTGTAAGAAAGATTTATACCAGTAGTACCACCAGTTGTAGAACCAACTCCTCTCATGGTTATAGTAATGGTGTTCGCACCATATTTTAAGTTAGATATGATTGCAGCATTCAAATTGGTAAAATTTGGGTCAAGAGTATTGTAATATTGTGCAACCAGTACATCACCAGCAGTACTAGACCAAACATAATAACCATTAATCGTAGCATTGTCATTAGTAACTTGAACACCATTTACTGAGATACGAAGATAATCATTATATTCTAACACAGTAAAATACATACTAACTTGAGATAGGTTTACACCGGTAGGTATATTAAAGCTAACTGTACCAGTATTACCTGTTCCAGCAGCTATGGGATTCTTCATGAATACTATAGTACCTGCAGTACCGGTACTATCTGGAGTCACTGTTCCTGTAATATTTCCAGACACTGTAGGTGTAGAAGAGATACAGTTAGTTATGCAACCATCAAAATTATTTGAAGTACCATCACTCGCTAAAGTCTCTAATTGAGATACGCCACTGACGTAATTACAAGTTCTGGCCATATTAGAACTTACTGGGGTATAACCACTTCCACAAGTACCTGTAGCTACAGCTCCAACAGGCGCTGCTGTCCATGTCGCATAACCACTTGTCACATCTGCGGTTGTATCCGCAGCACATTGAGGATAACAGGTTGTATTATATCCAAGACTTGCATAAAGATAAGCGCTTATATTAGAAATCGCTTTAACTGTTATAGTAATAGTATTTGTTTGACCAATTTTTAAATTAGCTAATATTGCAGCATTCAAATTAGTAAAATTTGGATCAAGAGTAGTGTAGTCTTGGTAAGTTAGTACATCACTAGAACCGCTAGACCAAAGTACATAACCATTAATTGTATTAGTGTCAGTAGTAATCTGAGTGCCATTTACTGAAATCCTAATATAATCATTATATTTTAACGTAGTAAAATATATCCCTACTTGAGAAAGACTTATACCGCTAGGTATATTAAAATTAGCAGTAAAAGTATATGTTCCAGCACTTGAAAAAGCTACAAAACTAGTAGAAGTCGAGCCAGTGCTGGCGAATACTATTTTACCTCCATTACCGTTACTATTCGGAGTAACCGTTGCAGTATTACTTCCACCTGGTGTTGCAGTAGGGCTAAGAGCAATACAGGTAGATAAACAACCGTAGAAATTAGTTGAAGTTCCATTCGTCAGGGCATCAAGTTGAGCTAAACCATTTACAAGACTGCAAGATCTACGCATATATGATGAACTCACAGCTGTGTAACCGCTACTACAAGTACCAACTGAGTTGTTTCCGGTAGTTACAGTTGTCCAGGTCGCATTACCTCCACTATCATTAGAACAACCAGATTGACAACCAGCAAAGTTTCCACTTGATGTTGCACCGTTAGCATTTATGGTTTCAAGAGCTGCGACATTGTTTGTTATGGAGCACAATCTGCTCATCTTAGAAGAATTGACTGAAATATATCCAGTGTTACATGTGCCGGTTGATGAAGCATTTATTGTGGATGACGGCCAAGTAGCATTACCAGCGGTCTCACCAGCACAATTTCCTAAAATACAACCAGCAAAATTCCCACTTGTCGTAGCACCATTGGCATTGATGGTTTCAAGTGTCACAGCATTATTCACAATTGCACATGATCTGGTCATTTTACCTGTGTTAACAGGTACATAATTCGTCATACAACTACCCGTTGATGATGATCCATAACTTGCGCTCGACCACGTAGCATAACCTGTAGAAGAATTAGCCGATGTAACAGCAGCACAAGTTCCATACACACAACCTCCAAAACTTGTTCCCTTACTAGAATTACTAGATGTACCACTAACCGTAGAACTTACCGTAGATACCGTATCCAAAACTCCAGCACTGCTAGATAAAGCACAGTACCTAGTCATTTTGGTTGAATCTAGTGCAATATATCCAGAATTACACGTACCAGCTGAAATGCCACCTACAGCAGTCTGAGTCCATGTTGCATAACCAGCACCATCACTACTACACTGACTGTAGCAAAGCTGATTGTATGCCATAGTTATATAAAATCCACCTCCACCAACTGTTTTTGCGTTAATCGTAATCGTATTAGATTCAACCTTTAAGTTATTTAATAGAGCTGCATTCAAGTTACTTAAGTTAGAATCCAAGGTAGTATAGTTACGCCAACCACCAACGTCAGTTGAGGCAGAAGTCCAAAGGGGATAGCTTGTACCATTGTATGCTATGGTAGAGCTATCTGTAGTAATTTGAGTACCATTTACAAGAATTTGGATATAATCAGCAAATTGCACGCTAGTGAAATAAAGATCTGCTTGAGATGAAGTAAATGGCAACGTGAAATTAATCGTCATGGTATTAGTACCACTACTAGTTATAGTATTAGTACCAGCGCTACCTGTGCTAAGTACTATAGTTCCCCCATCAACACTTTTCGTGCTGGTGGAATTGTTTTGAACAGTGATCTTCCCTCCTCCATTAAGAGATGAACCATTTGAAGGAGAAAGACTAATATTATAAATACAACCAGCCACACAACCACCAAAAGTACTAGAAACCCTTGTGCTATTAGTATCCCAAGTGGTTATTCCCGTTGATTGTAAAAAGCAATATCTAGTCATTAAACTCGAATCTACAGGTATATAATTAGTCACACAACTTCCGGTTGCTAATGCTCCAGCACTACTAGCTGCAGGCCATGTAGCCATATATGTAACACTATCGCTTGAAACGGCACACGTTGCAGGAGGCACGGTAATACATGCACTAGAATTTTCTAAACCTATCTTGCTACGGACATTTTGACCTAACGGTACGGAAGTATTATCGCCATAATTATAGTAATCAGATGAAGACAAACTAGGAGTAGTTGCACTTGGGCTTACCCGATCACTAGGACTGATACTAGTCCAAGTTGAACTACCGTCAAGAGCAGTATAATTATTTGCTAAAATACACTGAGTCGTATCGTTTTGACAACCTTTTGTATTATCTATACACAGATAAGATCCTCCCCTTACGTAATGCCCCCCAATATACTCCAAACCATTTAAGTATATTGCACATGTATCTTGATCACATGATGAAGATGGCATAGCGCTGTTTAAATAATTGCCCCACATAGAGTCATACATAGTATTACCGCTGTAGCTTACTATACGATTATCGCTTGAAGTAGTTGGTTGATAAGGTATGGTAAGGTTATTTGTATCTACAACGTGAGTAGTAAAGGAAGCCCCACCAAGATATAAAACTGGATCAGAAGGTAAAGAAGACCAGTCTGAAGTAAATTGCGGCACCGTCATTGTAGCAGTTGCGTTATAAGGAGTACCACTCTTACCTTTAGCACTCCACGTTACAGTAGCACATGGTGATATATGGGTTGCTGTACTACAAGATGTAATGCTCGGCGTAGGAATGTCGACACGATCAATACAATCTAATTTAACATCAGGATAAGTAGTACCAGGGAATGTTTGATAAGCACAAACATGACTATAATCCTCTGTATTTTGATCTATTTGAATATAAAATTTGTTGCTGGAGCTTGTTCCAGTGTATACATCTACATAAGGTAAAGAAACTGGAGAACTAGAGGTAGATAAAGGTCCTGTTGGGGCTGTTGTAGTTGCGGTAACTGAAAGGTTAAAACTATCCGAATATTCACCCACATCAACTCCCCAAATGCTTTGACAAAATTGTGTTGATTGGACCACTGAACCCATACTACTAGGAGGCGTATATCCATTAGTATTAGTTGTACTTCCACAATCTGGTAGATCGACATAATAGTAATTCGAAACTTCCACAATATTAGTCATAGATGAATCTAGCACTTGATATAAAACCCTATACTGCTTTCCCGAATTAATTGTAATATTACCAACTTGTGATAAGCTCAATGCGGAACCCAAGACCAGGTTATTATTTGCCAAAGCGCTAGTTCTAGTAAGAGATAGGGAAATATTCACACAATTTTTAGTCACATTACCCGAACAAGCCTGAACAGGATGAGTATATCCTATACGCACCGTGTTATTTAAGAAATTATTGTCAAAATTACTGTGTACACAAGTTATTGGACTGCATAATGTATATGGAGTGGTTTGATTAGTTTGGGCGCTTGTCAGACCGTAGCAATTTTGGTATAAATTTCCTTTTGGATCTGTAGAACAGATAGAATCCAATAAGCCAGTCACTATACTCGCTGAAGTAGGACAATAATTTGGAGGATAATCTCCTAGAGGAAAATTGATGCAACCATAATTCGCATCAGCATATTTATTAACTTGACTATTATTTTGTAAAATCATTATCCAGAATGAAGTCTCTTGTGTAAGAAATATAGCCCATACCTCAAAAAGTTTACCTATTACTTTTAAGGTTTTTTGATTAGCACCCATTGAAGAAGCTAACATTGAAACTATAATTTCAGCCATATTAAACCCAGTTCCCAATTGACATTGTTGCCATAATTGCAATAAAGTTAATAACATAGTTGCAATTGGACTTTGGACTGCAGAACCTCCATGAAATGGTTGCATTACTGGATTAATATCGAAAAGGTCAAGAGGAATATGCTGAAAAACAGCATTAATCGCCCCCCCCAACAAAAATCCCTTTATGGCGCTTACTAAATCACTTAAGGAAAAGTTGCCATAAACTATAGGATTTACGGAAGATTTTAAAATGTTTGGATCTAGTACAGTCCATAGATCTAAGACCCAAGGATCGTCATAAGCACAAATTTTAGGCCTTAAAATAGAATATTGAGCACCCGTCCGATCTGCTACTAAATCATCCCATTGTGTTACTCCATAAGTATCCAAATGTTGACCTCTGGTCCCATACACAGGATCGGTGCCTTGCATGTATCCAGGATCAGCCGCAAACCCATCACTTGAAGGAGAAGCAATACGAGCACACACTCTTTTAGTAGTAATTAAGTACTTTGTACTGAAAAAATTACATTCTCCCTTTAATCCGTCTAGCTGAAAAGTTTCAGCCCAACATCCACCAAAACATACCAAATTTCTCAGCTTAATCTTAGTAGAATTACTTCCAGGGTCTTCAGCACACGTCCATTGATTTACCTCAAATTTATCAGCAATGCCATATCGATATAAACAATTAGCTTCTCGCCCTGTAGGCCCTCTACCTGCTTTTCTGTTATAAGGTGGCAGAATCTTCATATAGTTTGGAGTTATTACTCTATTATTGTCAGTACACGCACTTCCAACACATGTTCTGCCATTGACACCAGGATGATTAGGATCTCCGAAATAGTATGTGGGGGTTGTTACGGGAGTAACGAGGCTTGTTAGTGCATTAACAAATTTGCTCCACCAGCTTGCTTGAGCATTGCTAAAGCAGAGTAGAAGAGATATAAAAATAAATTTACTCAATCTCGAAAGCTGCATACAATTTATTTAAAAATTCTTCTTTGTTAAGCCTCAAGCTACGAATTTGAGTATAATCAGCGTAATCATTGGCATTTAGGGACAAGACTTTTAGTAATTTTGGATAATCAACTAAATTCAAATCAGCACTAACCATAAAATCTTTTTGCTCGATTAAAAAATAATTTCCTTTAGGTGGAAGAGCTCTATACACTTCCTCTCCTTCTTCAGTAAAATTCATCAGTTCAGCAATATTTTGTATTAAATTCTCTCCCGATAGTAAAAATCTCGTCGCTACGTTTGCAACAATAGTGGCCCATAGATCACTTGCTGGATCCATTTGACCGGAATCCACAGACATTAGAATTATTCCATTTTGCCTTTGCATTTCTTCAAAAGCTTCTGTTAAATATACTGCTGCTAAATATTTTTCTGTTATAAGATCATCTAGATCAGATATCACTAAAATTTTCTTACGATTCGGAGAATTTCTCTTAGCAAAAAATTTGAAAAATAAAAACATCACAGCTCCTCTCAAGGCATGATGTTTTTTGAGATCTTCCCGATATTGATGAACATATCTCTCTTCTTTTGGATAATTCTTTTTCTCAAAATCAGCTTCAGTGAAAAAACTTAAGTCAAAATAGCAAATATAATCCAAATCAAAGTCTGTAATACTGTTAGAAAACAAATCTTTGTATCTAGTTGTAAATAATTCTAGGGTATCCTTAATTCTTTTAGCAGCTGGAGTATTTAATACTTCAAGAGTAGCTAAATTCTTTAAAAACTTTTGTTCTACAGGCATTTCTGGTACGGATTGCACAACTTGTAGTAAAATATCACTCTCTTCGTCCGACATTTTTTGCAAATTACAAGCAATACTCAAAAATTCAAACAACTCTTCTTCATCTAAAAACAAAAGAGGATTGGGTAGAGATAGATGATCACAAATTTTACCATCCAGAACTTCTATTAGAGCATTGCTCTTAAAATGACTAGCAAGATATAGCACTTCTGGCTTATATTTCATGGACATAGTAAATAAAAAATTTACTAACGTAGTCCTACCACTATTCTTAGCACCCAAAACCAATGTATGCCCCACATCATTGGGATGAAAATTAAAGAAATAAATACTACCTTTATTGGTAGCAAAATTAACCAAAGGCTTACCCCATACATTTTCATAATTTCCCCCAGGAAGAGCATAGAGACAAGAAAAAGCACCTATATATTTCTTAAGTACTGTCTGATTGCGTTTAATCAACTGAAAATTTGCTGGAACTCTTGACCAAAAAGCATATTCTATGTCAACGTCTTCTTTTACGCATATTAAGCCTATCTTGGCCATAGCTTCGGCTACCTTAGAAACATTTTTTTCTAAAGTTTCTAAATCAGATTCTGTGATAGAAATATTAATCTGGTGAGTACAAAATTGCTCTTCATGATTCTCAGAAGTAATTTCTCTAATTCCTACAGCTTGTATTAAAGAAGCATCTTCTCTCAAACCTGACAAATAATCTAGTTCTTTCAAAGGTTTTTGCGCATCGTCTTTATGTATTATAGAAAAAAGCTCATTAATTACCATTGTGCAGTTAAGACCTAATAAATAATGAAGCTGAGATGGAGATACCTCCTGATATTCCTTTAGTCCTATAATTGCCACATGCTTTGCTACATCATTTTTATGAATTTCTAAAGTATCATGTCCTATAACGTATTTAGTAGGAGCAACATCAAGCGCTAGATCCATATCTTTCAGATCTATATCAACTCTGTCAAAATATATAATCCGCCCTAAAAAAGCACTAAAAGGGGATACATATTTACCATTTTCAAAGGTAACTTTTAGCTTTTTAGCTTCAAACATCCTCAGATCATATAACATCAAATCTACGATTCGATTCAAATCTTCGTGTGCCAACTCTAATCTTTCGGTATGAAGATCACAAATAAATCCAGCATCCAGAGAATTGATAAATTTCTGCCAATCAGTTAAGTGCAAAGGGGAATGTTGATATACGATAGTTATGTAAAGATCATTTACAAGTCTTTTTTTAAGATAATTTTTATTATCCCAAGCATCTTTTAAATCTCGAGCAAATTGTTTTTCATAGGTAACATCATCAGAAAAATCAACTTCCTTTCTAACCGTAGAAATCCAAATTGCA
Source organism: Candidatus Phycorickettsia trachydisci (assembly GCF_003015145.1). Taxonomy (NCBI): domain Bacteria; kingdom Pseudomonadati; phylum Pseudomonadota; class Alphaproteobacteria; order Rickettsiales; family Rickettsiaceae; genus Candidatus Phycorickettsia; species Candidatus Phycorickettsia trachydisci. The sequence goes on from NZ_CP027845.1 coordinate 665,015, forward strand.
ACCTGATTATTTTTAACGTGCTGATCTATTGATTTACGCAACTCAGTCCTAACGTCGTATAAACCCGTAATTTTATTTCCAAGACGATGCACATCCTTAATTGCTATAGTTTGTATTAATCTGCCGTTCTTAGTTAATAAGGTCTGTTCATCATAATGACTAACCATAGGTATGAAATAACTTAGGTCAAGATCCTTAAATACCTTATCAAAAATATTTTTTTCCATTGTATAAAACACGAATAGATGTTTAAATAATATTAATATCACTTGCAGCCGTAATTGCTATGATACTTATGGCTGATAATAAAAATAACTTCTCAACTGTTACGAAAAAGTTATGACTCTATTTGAAACTGCTAAATTATCTGATGGCCCAAGCCTTTTTCATGAATACGAATATTCTGTTAGTCAAATCTCAAGTGAGATTAAAACAATTATTGAGGCAAACCTTGGTTATGTAAGGGTTAAAGGCGAAATATCAGGCTTAAAAATTGCCGCATCTGGGCATGGTTATTTTAATCTAAAAGATGAAGGAGCAGTTCTGGCCTGTACCTGCTGGAGATCAGCCATGAGTAAAATCAATATCAAACTAGAAGATGGCGTTGAAGTAGTTGCTGTTGGCAAAATTTCTACTTACGCAGGTCAATCCAAATATCAATTGAGCGTTGATAAAGTAGAAATCTCTGGCATTGGTAATTTGATGAAGATACTGGCAGAGCGTAAAGAAAAATTCGAAAAGGAAGGATTATTTGATAAGGCTTACAAAAAACCTTTACCATTTTTACCCAAAACTATAGGAGTTGTTACTTCTATCACAGGTTCTGTTATAAAAGACATAATACACCGTATTAGTGATCGTTTTCCTTCGCAGGTACTTATCTGGCCAGTAACAGTCCAAGGAGAAAATGCTGCTAAAGAAATTTCTGATGCTATTAACAACTTTAACGCTCAAGCAGGAGAACTACGTCCTGACGTAATAATTGTAGCACGAGGAGGAGGCTCTATTGAAGATTTATGGGCATTTAATGAGGAAGTAGTAGTAAGATCTGTATTTAGTTCCCAGATACCCATCATTTCTGCGGTGGGACATGAAACAGATTTTACCCTAATTGATTTTGTTGCAGATGTCAGAGCCCCTACTCCCACTGCAGCTGCAGAATTTGCTGTACCAGTATTAAAAGATCTCAAATTTAGTCTGAACAACTATATAAATATTTTAATAGAAGGACTTAAAAATTATTTTCATAATAAAGAAAAATTGCTTGCAGCTTACAGAGGTAGTCTAGATCTTGATATATTTATATCCCAAAAACAACAAAGGCTTGATGATTTATGCTTTGCTCTTTTAGAACTACCTGATAAATATTTTCAAATTAAACATCTTGAATTGTCTAAAATAGATGTCTCTTCAATTGATCTGTCATACTTTTTATCTAACCTAAATCTGACATTAAAAGGCCAAGAAACTAAGCTGAAACATGAAATCACCATATTTTTGGACAAAAAAACAGCCGAGATTAACTTACATCAATCACTACTTGAAACTTTAGATATAAAAAATGTTCTCAAAAGGGGCTTTGCTATCATCAAACAAGATGATAGAATTATCAGTTATAAAAAGGAATTTGATAATTGCACTCAAGTAGAGATGCAATTTCAAGATGGGTCAATTATTGCAGATGTTAATGTGAAGAATTGATCCTAAATAGCTGTATACCAAATCATATGTTGTGGAACGCGTTATGCCTCTGTGGTGGAATGGTAGACATGGCAGACTCAAAATCTGCTGCTTTTTAAGCGTGCTGGTTCAAGTCCAGTCAGAGGTACCAATAAAAGAGTAATTAAGTATGTTGAAATCTAAAGGTCTTTATCTATTACTGTCTCTATGTTTCTTAGCATCCTGCACTAAAATCAAAAAATATGCTTCAAGTAACATTACACCAGACTCTACTTTATATACGGTAGGCACCTTGGAAGGTCCTTCCACCTCTAATCAGAAGAGTACCTATCAAGAAGGCGTTGAATTGTTGAACAAAAAAAAGTACAAAAAAGCGGCAGAAAAATTTGCAAACATTTATTATGAAGAACCCGGGGGACAAATAACTCCATACGCTGAACTAATGGAAGCATATTCATATTACTTACAAGGAGACTACAAAGATTGTATTGACATTTTAGATAATTTTATTTCTTTACATCCTGTCCATTATAAAATTGAATGGGCGTATTATCTAAGAGCTAATGCAGCTTTTGAACATATACATGACATATATTATGATCAAAATGACACTTTAGATGCTAAAAACTTTTTGGAAGAGGTATTGGATAAATTCCCTTACAGTAAACACAGGGACGATATAAGAGCAAAATTAAGTACTATAGATGACTATATAAATGCACGGGAGATGTACATAGGTAAGTACTACATGATTGGACGCAATAACCCTATAGCAGCAATCAATAGATTTTTACCAATAGCTTCAACAGATAGTATCCATCAAAGCGAAGCGTTATTTAGACTATATGAAGCTACCCTCTCTCTTGGCTTGAAGGATGAAGCATCCTATTATGCAAATAGACTCACTAATAAATTTCCTGACAGCATATGGGCTCAAAAAGCTCGAATTAAGCCTAACTTAAAGGATGATACTTAATTTATCGGTCAAGAACTTTTTAATTGTCGAGTCTGTATATATCGATTTTACAGATGGGGTATCTGCTCTAAATAATAAAAAAGCGGCTGAAAAATCGTTAATACTAGATGCTATTTTACTCTGCTTTGGATACAACTTAAATGGCTACGACTATATTCAACAAGGTAAAAACAGCTGCACTTTAACTTCTGAAGTTGATACATCTAAAGTGCCTTCTTTAAAGCAAATATTTGAAGATAACGGAATTGAGCATGATGACACAATAATAATTAAAAGGTACCAAAAAATAGATAAAAAGGCATCTTTTTTTATTAATGATCAGCAAGTAACTCACCATATGATTAAAGAAATCACCTCAAAATTATTAGAAAATTGTACATTTGGCATAGATTTTAGCAACCCCACCAATCATGCCGATATTCTTGATCGTTATGGTAAGTTAGAAATATATAAACAAGAAATTAATAAATTATATAATCAATGGCAAGATGGTATCTTAAAACTTGAAAGCTTAACCTTATCAGAAAAGAGTATTCAAGAAGAAATAGAATATTTAGAATCTGCCATAAATGATCTAAGTCAAGCAGGAGTTAGACCTAATGAAGAGAAAGTGTTATTAGAAGAAATTAAAGAGTTACAAAAAACTATATCTAACCAAAAATTAATTAAATCTGCTTTAAAACACCTTAGTCAAGTTGATTTAAATGAATCTTTTGCCCAGGTATCAAAAATACTAGGCCAAGAAGAATCCCTGACAAGTTCCTTGAATCATTTGGAACAGTCTTTGATAAATTTAGATGCTTGTAAAAAAATCCTGCAGAACAAAGTATATGAATCAAGCCTAGAACATCAAATTTTTGAAATTGAAGAGCGTTTATTTGAGATCAGGACATTAGCAAGAAAACACCAAGTAGATGTAAATTGTTTGCACTTGTTTTTCCAAGAAAGCTTATTAAAACTACAAAAATTAAGGAAATATACACAAGAAAAAAATGAACAATCGTCTTACAACAATGAGTTATTCATAAAATATCAAAAACAAGCATCTTTTTTAAATCAAAAACGTCAAAAAACAGCCAAAGATTTGGAACAATATGTAGGCCAAATCGCAAGCAATGAAATATTTAAGATCAATATCGAAGCAATACCTAAAAAACTAGATAATGTCCAGTTTGTCCTACTCGATCTTGATATGAAAAACGATATTGTTGCTAGTATCAAACTAGCACTGACGGAGAAAGCAAATCAACCTACTATTCTTTTTAAACAAGAACAAACTTCAAAAAATATAGAAAACTTTATAAAAAAGCAACTAAGTGTTTTATCTATTAACCATCAAATCATTTGCATATAACTTATCTTATTAATAATCTTTAATACTCTATTTTTTTACGAATATTTTCAAATTTACTATCTGTAAAGTCTTGATTATACGATAGAACAACCAATACCCGATATAACATAATCTCACCTTCAAAGAACCTTCAATAAGGTCAATTATGGATAATATTTGAAACAAACTTTTAGCACAAATCTGGCAACTTTATCATATGCTAAAATAAATGCATCTTTTTTTGTTCAAAGTGCTAATTTATTTACTGAAAATCATATTTAATATGTCATTATCCATGTGGGTTGCAAGCATAATTAATACTGCTGCAAATAGATAGGTGTAAAATGATTTATTTACATGCGCAATAAGTTAAAAATATTTTTAGGAATATTAGTTCTGCTATTTGGTTGTAATAAGAAATTTCCTAAGGAATTCAACCAAAATATTCAAGATCTAAACAAATTTCAAACCTTTACTGAAGTTCAAGGTGAAGCAAAGCCAATCGAGACTATTAATGCCATTAAGCATCGTTATTGCAAACGTGCTGATATACATTTTAAAGAATTAACTTTTCGTAATTTGTCTCTTTTACTTTCCAGAATCTATAATACCCAAATTAATATAACTCAAAATCCTGATTTACTACTCACCATCAATTACTCCAATATATGTTTAGAAGATTTACTAGATCAATTAGGTGGTTTGTATAATATAGGTTATGCGAAAAGCAATTTTGGCTATAATCTTGACTACAAAACTCTTAAAACAAAATTTTTCACGATTAATTACCATAACTTTAAAAGAAGTGGTAGCTCAACAACATCAATACAAGGAGGAAGTTCTTTATCAAGCTCTACAGGAGGAAGTAACTCGGGACAAACAACAATTCAAACACAAACTGAAGACAGTTTTTGGAACAATATAGCTCAAAACCTTAACATATTGCTAGGAGTAGTAGGACAAACTAACACTGCTCTAACAAGTAATCCGATGGCTTCGGATGGAGAACCAAGCTTTAGCATATATAAGGAGAGCGGAATTATAGTTGTTAGCGCATTTCCTAAAGCTATGAAAAATGTCGAAAAATTCATTAACAAGGTTAATAAAATTTGTTCTAAGCAAGTGCATATTGAAGCAAAAATCCTAGAAGTAACCTTGTCTGACGAATTCTCAACCGGAATTGATTGGAACATCTTAGAAACTTTAAGAAGCGGTATGACACTTACTAGCTCAGATTCCATAAATTCAAAATTAGATATGAGTATGCCATCATCTAGAATGACTATAAAAGCAACTAATCAAAATACATTTAAATCAACAATTGAGGCATTAGCAACACAAGGTAAGGTATCTGTATTATCTTCCCCTAAAATATCTGTACTTAATAATCAAAAAGCTGTATTTAAGTTTGGTGAAGATCAGTATCATATTACAGGTGTAACAAGTTCTACCTCTTCTAGTAGCAACAATAATAACAATAACAACACAAATAACGCAATTGCCACCCCAACACTTACAGCAATGTTTTCAGGGATCTCTTTGGATGCAACTCCAACAATTACTCACAATAACCAAGTGATTATGCACGTACACCCTACTGTTACTACTATCAATGAAGAAGATAGAAGCTTTAAGCTCTCAGGACAAGAATCTACAATACCTTTAGCTTCAGTAGATACACGCGAGGCAGATACGGTAGTTAAAGCTCGTAATGGAGATATAATAGTAGTGGGAGGTTTAATGCAGAATACAGTCAGAATGATCAGATCAGGTCCAGCTACAAAAATTAAATTCTTTGAAAGAATATTTGGAACCAAACAAGAGCATGTCGAAAGAAAAGAGCTTGTATTATTACTCCGCCCGGTTGTAGTTGATAGCGAAACCGCAAAACCTGACTTCTCTAGATATTTATTGGATGAAGAAGGTGAAATATTAGAACCAAGACCAAGTATTGTCGAATTTGACGAGTAAGATTACTCATAAAACTTTGATTGGCGGGAGCAACGGGGCTCGAACCCGCGGCCTTCTGCGTGACAGGCAGATGCTCTAACCAACTGAGCTATGCCCCCTATTAAAACACCTAGTTATTCTAACATCCTTTCGATCTACTTCAAAGAACTGATTTAAATATTTTTATTGTTTTTCTATGAGCAAAATATTAATGTTATTCTATTACATAACCCCATGTAGAAGTTTATATGCTAACGTTTCACACACTTTTCAGGAGTTTACCAGGCATTTGGAAGATAACAAGAAATATAATATCTCAAATTCAGCATGAAAACCTTAAAATCACAGGCCACGGAACGTTTATTACATCTCATGATGATACTAATCTTCTTTTATATTCAGAAAAAGTAAACGTTAATGTTCGTGGCAAAGTCAATACAGGTACACAAAAATATCGATATAAATATGACCCAACAAAGCCATCTGTATCTAAGTACTTTAATGATGGGAGATTTTTTTATGAATTAAAGATATTAGATATAGATAAAATGATGGGAGAACATTTGTGCATTAAAGATAAGTACACAGCTCAGTACATTTTTAAAGAAGACCATTTTACACTTACTTATGCGGTAAAAGGACCATCTAAGTCTTATAAAATCATTACAGAGTATACAAAATTACCTCTAAAGATGATTTAGACATTACTGTAGAAAATAACAAAATTATATAAGGAAAAATGATCAGATAAATAAGTACCACACATATATTATCTACCCTACGTCAACTTATCAGCAGCCCCTCCCCTCATAGGTGGAGCACCACCTCCGCCTTTAGTTCCAATCTTATCGGACGCCCCCTCTTTATTCTGAGCACTTGCTTTATCTTTAGCGCCTCCACCACCTCCACCTTGTGAAGCACCACCTTGAGCACCACCACCAGAACCTCCTAAAGGTATACTAAGACCCCCAGTAACGTTCGCGGCAAAACCTTGAGCAGCCATAGCTACTTTATAAATCACAAACGATATTATAGCTAATTTAAAAGAAGCCAAAGTAAATGTATAATCAGTCTTTACTACATCAGTAGACCAAAATAGACCAGATTTAGTATGCCAATAAGTACTGTCTGTATAAAGCTGATATAATTTCCAACCAACGCTCTTGCTACAGGTTACCGTATTTGTGCTACTAATATCGTATGTTACGACAGTTCTAGCAGTACCAAGAGGGTATGTGGACTGAGTAAAAATGCAATCACCATATATTGCCTGATCATATACCATAAACATCACGGCAATAAAAACCGACATAATACCTGGCTGCAAAGCAAATGATAATGTCATTTTGAACCATTCATTAAAGCTATTTTTCGTTTTTTCAAATAGCACTAGAGGAATAATTAATGGCGATATAAAGACCATCACGGCAATCATTACGGAATATACTATAAAAGTACCTACAAAAGTCACTAATAAAACATTAAGAAAAACGTAAATAAAAAACACATTAAAAACAACAAGTATCAGATTACTCGATAGGAAAGCTGTAATAACTTTAAAAATAGCAAAAGTATTAGGAGAAGTTCTTGTAGATGCAGGCATAGAATTATATATAAGTCCATAACCTAAGTAATATCCTATCCTACAATCTATGGCATCAAATAAAGCATAATAAGTATATCCATCTGGATATGTCGCTGGGTCAAATTGACACAAACCCCCATTTACATTACTTCTTCCAGCACTAAAAACAATACTGGCAAGGTCTGTCGTAGTTTTTTGCAAAAGCGGTAAAGCTATGTCTATCATACCGTTTTGCAAATTCTTGGATATGTTAGTATTGAAAACAGAAAATACGTTTACTCCTACGGTAAAATATACAACAAGCAACATTTTAATTACTCGCATAATCGCATCGCCCCAAGAAAAATTGAAACTATACTGACCATCCTGAAATCCATGACTACTTAGAAGCTTAATACCATAACCTATGACGTATAGAGTCAGTAACGCACCTATAGTTTTGCGCAAATAATCTGTCACTTGATAAAATGAATTTAAACTACCATTGTTGACACATAAACCCGGCATAAAAAATAAATTATTCAAAGAATCTCTCACACATTCGACCATCAACCCTGTGATGCTCATTAAAACTTTACTATGGCTATTACCTAAACTGAACGTACAAGCATCGGACTGAAAGCATGCAAGCGGCGAAGTATTATTTGCGGTATTAGTATTAGCTTTAAAATCAGTTGCCGTAGGTTGACAAGTAAGAGGCAAATCTCCATAAATTGTATCCATAATCAAACACAGTTGATTTGTTTCTTTATGCAGATCTGCTCTAAGAGAAATATTAGAAAATATGCTTTGAGTAAAAAGACTGCCCAAAGTATTTAATGGAACCTGTTGCCCAACATTAAAAGTATATTTTGTAGTATTGCTACTAGTATATGTACTATCATTATATACATACAATTGCATCTGCGTATCTGAAGCGCTGCAAGGAGAGCCTAAAATATTTAGGCTATTATAAACATAGCCATAAGGAGTTTTAGCTTTTAAATATGTCTGATCAATAGTAGACGCAATATTCGTATAATTACTGCATGCACCATGCGCTAGTGGTAAATACATCAAGCATATGATTAAAAGTCCAAAAATTTTATTAATATATTTTTGCATCTATAGCCATGTATTTTTAAGTTTTACCACTTGTTGTTCCTCCATCAGAACCTTTTGTCGAATTACCAGAATTTATTGTGATATTATTTGACATTTTCGCACTTCCCTTAGTACCAGATGAACTAGCAGAACTACTCATAGATATACTTCCTTCTGTTTTACTGCTACTTGATTGAGACGTCAATTTAGTCTCACTGCCCTCAGCCCCCTTGCGTTTAATTGTATCTCCAGCTTTTTTATCTCCAGCATCAGCCGAGCCATCTCCTCCACCCTTAGCTTTATTCATCAGATTCTGAGCAAAATCTTTGATATTTCCTCGTTTAAAGTTATCCCCAGCACCACCTGGTCCTCCCCCCGCTCCAGAGCCTGCTTGATTTCTAGCGTTTTGAAACTTTTTGAAAGCTCCATCAGCTACTTGCTGCATCTTATCAAAGCTTTGTTTCGCACTACCTACCATTCCACTAACAGACATACCACCAGTTAATTCTGCAGCAAATTGAGATAATTGTTCTGTTAATTGATATCCTATGTAAAGCGTAAAACAAGCTGTCATCATAGACATACAAAGCTGAAAAAACTCTTTCATTGGAGCCATAGCAACATTGAAAAAATTACCTGAAGAATCGTAATTAAAAGAACTTCCTACAGCACCTAAAATACTAGTACCGGTATTAATTGCAATATTTCCTATACCTTGAAGTGCTTGAAGTGAATTATCTATCATTGCGGCATAACCTATATCATTGAGGTCCAGTAAAGTTACAGTTGGAATACCATTTGTTAAAGGGACCCCACTAAAATCAAACTTTTCAGATAACCACCAACCTAGGGTTTTATTACAATTACCGGTACTTCCACTATTAATATCTATATAAAAAGATTTTAAAGTAGCTCCAGTTGGCGACTTAATGTAAAAAGGAAGATACTTACAATCACCATAAAAACCATAATCATATATAGAAAATAGTATGACCATAAACGTAACACTTATCATAGGTTGCAGAACAAAAGACAAGAACGTGTTTCGCCATTTTACAAAATATTCATTGGTAAACTCAAAAAGAGCCATAGGGACAAACAAAGGAGCCATAATCCCCATGATTGCTATAAATATCATACATACAATGCTTACTTTTATAACGTAAGCACCTATAGACAAAACCATAATTGGCCAAGCTATTGCTAAATTAAATAGATACATATTGCCCGTATACAGCGCCGGCAATAAAAGAAGCATATATGGAGGAACAGAATAATTCACAGCACCCAAGTTAGGAGTGAGCGAACCACTATCAACCATCCCATTATCACGCAGTGAAGTGAATAAGTCGGCTGCTCCATTGATCCCTATATATGTGGCAAGTCTGCAATCTAAAGCATCCCATAAGGCATAACTTGTGCCCGTATAATCAGAATCATAATAAGCACATAAACCAGACGTACCAGCACCAGCTACCCACCCAGCCATCTCATTCAAAGCGCCAAAAAATGTAGGAAATACCCAATCTATCATCCCACTGAAGGTCTTTCCGTTATAAACAAGACCAATAGAAAAATAACTTACCAACATTGCCTTGAGAAAAAACATTATAATCTCAGACGAACTAGTCATACGACCAAGAGCAATTTTAACCCCTCCTAAGATTATATAAAGCGTAAGTAAAGCAATTACGGAACGTCTAAGTACCATCTGCAAAGAATAAAAAGCACTAGTACTAGAACCTATAGCAGTTGTAGGGTCATTAAGTAAAGGAGTATTAGTACATACTGAAGAGGCCCCTACAACGTTCATCAGCATACTTTGTACACAGTTAATTATAGGAGATGATATGGGTAATAAGGCTTTTGATGCCTGTACTGCAGAGTAGTAACAAGTATTTAGATTATTACAACCCAAGTCTTGCTGAGCCGCAGTCTGTAAAGCAGAATAAGGAGTACCATTAGTATCTGAAGTAGCACGTACGTTAGCAACGGTGACGGCTGACTCCCCCTTGAAAGGCATATACTTAGAATATTGATACGGATCTTTCATATATTTACACCCGATCTGACTCTGCATATATCCATCATCAATTATGACACATACCTTATCATCATACTTTTTAATAGCAAGAGGCATAATCGGTACAATTGGAACAAGAGGTATAGGAAAATCTATTAACGTAAAAATCTCACTTTTTTGAGCACCTGGAAGTATACTCTTAGAATATGGCTCATAAATTTTCTGTGGAGAGAGACTAATAGCATTTTGAAAAGCCGACTGAATTTGAGAAAAACTATCGCCTTTAACCATACCTTTTATGGCAGCATATGCACCTCCACCCAAACCATATATCACCATATTAGGCACAAGCTTATAATTTGCACACATACCAAACTCCACCTTCGTATTATAGTAGTCAGCTCTATGATAATACGAGCAATTATCATAACCAAGAAGGTCGTGTTGATTCATTGCAAGCCTAAGAAAAGCAGGAAGGGTATTAGGAGTGAAGAAAGCTTTAAGAGCGAAAGACATTAAAGGCATTGGCGTACACGAATTTATTAATTCTCCTTTCACGAAATTCAAAAAAGTTTGCGTTTCACATGTCATCTGCATAACATCTGATACCATCGTCGTAATAGAGCTAGCAACAGACACAATCGCAGCACTCACCTTATCAGATTTTCCTTTATCCGCTGCAGCAGGTCCAACTAAAGCTGAATATGTGCTATCTGCTGTAATTTCAGCACGACTTATGGTGTGAGATAAGAGGGTTATTAGAAGAAATATATTAGCAAATCTTCTCATCATTTAATTGACCTTGCTTTGCGATAGAAAATTTTCAACCAGTTAGCAGGATCCTCACCATGTTCTGCCCTTAGTTCATCAAGCATAGTGATAATACTAGAGCGTCCAGATAAAACATTAATAATATCACTCATGCCACTCAAATCTACTTTAGCAACAACAGCGCCAACACCTTGTTTAATCAAGAAATACCTGGAACTAGGATCAGTCTTTAAAATTAAATTAAATTCTCTTTGCGTAAGCATAAATGCCGTACGATAAACGTCGGTGGCCTTAAGGTTAGGTAAGAAAATTTGTGTTGCTGTTTGTTGAATCAAAGTGTCACTTATTTTACTTTTTGCAGCATCTTCAACACTTTGTGTAGCAAAAATTACGAAGGTATTGAGTTTACGCAGAACTTTGAGCCAATCTTTGATTTTAGGACCAAAAATAGGGTTGTCAATTAGCGCCCAGGCTTCATCTAAAACGATCATCGAAGGATATCCCGTCAAAGATAAGTTAATTCTATGGAAAATATATAAAAGCACTGGAGCAAGACTAACTGGGTCCTTAAGTAAAGGAGCCATTTCAAATCCAAATATTCTAGCCTTACTTAAATCAATAGAGTCTATATCATTATCAAAAATTCTTGAATATGCTCCTCTGCTATGCCACATAGAAATTCTGCTTGCAAGCGTGCCTGGACCATCCATTCCGAGGAAAGCAGTAATGTTACATAATTTCCTATCTTTTTGTTCTAATCGATAATTACCTTCTATAGCTTGAGATAAAAGTTTCACATCCTCCGCTGATACGTGCTCTCCATTGCTACTAACGAGAATTTTTAGCCATTCAATTAAGAAAGTTCGATTTTCACCAGTATCAGGTAACTGAAGTGGATTAAATCCGCACTGTTTACCTGGATCAATAATTGTATAAATGCCCCTTAAAGCTCTAATAAATACCTCAGCGCCTCTATCCTTATCAAAGAAGTACATCCTAGGCTTAAATTTTTGAGCTTGAGCACATAAAAAGTTCATCAGTACCGTTTTACCCGCACCAGTTGGTCCAATAATTAACGTATGTCCCACATCTCTAACATGGAAATTAAAATAATATGGCGTTCCGGATGTCGTATTCAAAATAGTTACATATTCCCCCCAATGATTTTTCTCCTTTTTACCTAAAGGATAGTTATGCATCGAAGCAAAGCTTGCAAGGTTTAATGTGTTAATTGTTGATTTACGTACTAAAAAGTGTGAATTACCCGGTAATTGGCCCCAATAACAAGGCTCTAAATTAATTCTCTCACGTATGCCCCTAATACCGCAGTTTGAAAGCTCAACTGCAGCAATGGATAACACATTTTCTAAAGCTTTAACGTTTTTCTCAACGCACATAATTGTGAAATGATGTTCACCAAAACTGATTTCACCACTCATGGCCATATCCAGAGCAACAGAAATTTCTTTAATTTGAGAAACTGCCTTATCTTCCGATTGGATCATCCTATTTTGTTGAAGCTGCATTTTTTGTATCGCAACAGTACGGTTAGCAAATACAAAACTTTGAGTAATGACAAACTCAAATGGCAATTGCAAAAATCTATCCAAAACCCCAGCATAGGTATAGGGTCCATAATCTGCAACGCTCACTATACCCGCATATCTTTTACCTCCTGGCCCAGATGCTTCAATTGATCTATTACCAAAAAATAATCGATGATTGCATAGGTACCCGTCTATGGTTTGTTGAGGCACAATGACATTTGAATTATAACCACAATTAACAATCGTGCTTAAAAATTCTAAGATGCTACAATAATAGACCCCATTAATCTGACGCAAACCCAAAAGTTCAACCCCATAGTCAGAGAAAGTATTTACAATCCTAGTAGTAAGCTCCTCAATATTCTCTGTCATTTCCTGCATTTCTTTCTCCCATTCATGCTTATCAGAAGTAGCTTTAAATTTTTTCACTAAGTACTCAAGCATAGCTAAACCAGCTTTATCTGGCTTATAGAGTATTGAGACGTAGATTTCATTAAAATATGAATCCGAAGTTGAATATTTTGCATTCCAAATATGATTAAGATAGCTCGTAAAATCTGATCTATCTACACTTTTTGCGACATGATCACTATCAAGCAAAGATTTTCTTTTACGTATTGTATGGAAGTATAAAACAATACTGCCCGATGCAACGTTTTTATACAGCTGATTACGCATGTTTTTCTTGATCTCAATCTCAATATCATCAGCAGTTTCAAAGGCAAATCCATTAATCTTAACAACTTGCAATAACTCATTACTCTTGGTCAAAATAGTATTTTGATTCCAGTGACACCTATATGGTATAAATTTAGCTGCCGAAACCTCTTTCTTAGAATAAGGTGATTTAAGTGGCTGAGTTTTAAATATTCTAAACATTACTACACTTTATAAGAATGGGCTCCGTAATATACCTTATTAGGACAATCGCCAAAATATTGAAATTTATTTAAATACAGCTCTAGAAATCTAGGTTCTTTGAAGCATAGAATGTAACCAACTGCATGAAATATAAATGCCATTCCCAAGATCCTGAAATCAGAATAAACAACGAACGCAATCGCTGATACCATGATGTTGAATATCGCAAATTGGATACTCACACCAAATATCATTGCAGGCCTTGTGAGACCCACGAATAGTGGATCGGAATTCATGTCAGACATAAGCTTAAGTCCTTTTAGGTAAATCTTTTCCCTATTCTTAAGAATTTAGCTTATCTTTAGAAGTAAAAACCTCTGTTAGGTTAGTAAAATAGTTGAATTATGTCTTATATAACACTTTATAGGCTATGGGAGCTTTTGAAAAATAATAGTAGTCTATGATACACAAGTTCTGCAGCACGTCGTGCCATAAATTCTTTAGCATTGCCACTGGCCGTATAACTAACAACAGGGTTATCGTAAATTGGACTTGAACTATGAACTTTTATCGTATCTTCAAAAATAACCTTACCTTGTTCATATAACTTAAAATGCACCGTATGATTTAATACCTCTCTTTTATCATCTGCTTTAGATAAAGTTAAAATATTACTATCATATTTTAAATTTGCTTCTAAATTATATTTAAGATTTTGGCCTAAATTATTGCGCAATAGACGAGCGAGGTGATAATAAAATTCAGATGCTTCAATTGAATTACCAGCCGATATACCAATTAAAGACATTTCGCCTCTAATTTCGCTATTAATTTGATTGTGCTGACAAGAGGTGAGTAAAAAACAAATTACCAGTAATAATCTTTGCATACCTAAGCCACCACCAAGTTAACAGTTCTGTTAGGAACTATAATAGCCTTTTTCAAAGATTTGGTCGCTAAATCTTTCTGTACAAGCTTTAGCGCCTCTTCTTTAATGATATCTTCAGAAGAACCAACGGCAATTTGAATTGTCCCCTTCAATTTTCCATTCATTTGAACAGAAAGAGTTACTTGTTCTTGAATCAGGTATACTTCTTCATACTCAGGCCAAGGAGTTTTAGCTAGTATTGAAGTTTTACCAAGTGTGCTCCATATCTCTTCTGTAACATGAGGGGTAATAGGATTAATCAATCTAATAACTATTTCAAATGCATCTTTTATTTCTGGCACTAAAATATTTTTATAAAACAGATCGCTTACGTAATTATAAAGCTCCCTGACTCTTGCTATTGCCTTATTAAATTTAAGCTCTGCTAAGTCTTCCGTGAAAGTTTTGATTGTTAGATGCATCAAAGATAAAACTTTTTTACTTTCGTCCCCTGCAACAAGCTTATCTTTACCTATGGCTGCAAGTTGATCACTAAAATCTATCATCTTCTTAATAAACCTCTGACAACCCTTAATACCATTTGTTGACCACTCAATCTCTTTCTCAGGAGGAGAATCCGACATAACAAAAAGCCTTATTACATCAGCCCCATATTCCTCTAAGATAGAATCCAGATCCACAACATTTTTCTTGGACTTGCTCATTTTTTCTAAAGCGCCCTTAAAAACCTGCTTGCCTGTAGATTTATCTTTTAATACTCCATCTACATTTACCACCATATCTGGATAAATCCATTGGTTATCTTCGTCTTTATAAGTATGATGTAGCACCATTCCTTGAGTTAAAAGACTTGTAAATGGCTCACGAACACCAACATAACCTTGTTCGTTCATCGCCTTAGTAAAGAACCTTGCGTACAGTAAATGTAAAATAGCATGCTCAATACCACCTATATACTGATCAACTGGCATCCAATAATCGCAAGCTTCCCGATCGGTCATACCCTGGGCATGCGAATTACAATACCTTGCAAAATACCACGAAGACTCAAAAAATGTGTCAAAAGTATCAGTTTCTCTAGTAGCAGGTCCTTTGCACTTGTAACAAGCGGTATGCTTCCATGTTTGATGCGTATCTAACGCATTACCTCTACCTGTTACATCCGCATCTTTTGGCAACACAACAGGTAAGTCTTTTTCTTCCACAGGCAAAATACCACATTTTTCGCAATGAATTATTGGAATTGGGCATCCCCAAAATCTCTGCCTTGAGATACCCCAATCACGCAATTTATAAAAAACTTCCTTTTTAGCTTTACCTTGTTTTGCAAGATGCTCTATTACTTTACCTTTTGCTTGCAGAGAATCAAGACCATCTAAAAATTCTGAATTAATCATTGTCCCCTCACCTGTATATGCAGACTTTGAGATATTAATTTCTTCCTTCTCATTATCAATTACTTGAATGATAGGTAAGTTATAAGTCAGAGCAAATTCATGATCACGCTCATCATGCGCTGGGCATCCAAATAAAGCTCCTGATCCATAATCAGCAAGCACAAAATTTGCAATCCAAATAGGCAAAGTTTCATCTGGCTTTAAAGGATGGATCACCTTAAGTCCAGTATCAATTCCTTCTTTTGTCTGATCTGATCTATCATCATATTTTTTTGCCTTTTCAATGAAAGCTAGAATTTTAGGATCCTTTAAATCACGCAAAATAGGATGTGCATAACTTAAGGCTAAGAAGCTAGCCCCAAAAAGAGTGTGAGGTTTAGTTGTAAAAATTTCTATTTCCTGATTGCTGCCTTGGATTTCAAACTTTACTGTTGCACCTTCAGATTTTCCGATCCAATTTTCTTGCATGATTTTAACATTTTCAGGCCAGTCCAAATCTTTTAAATCAGAAAGCAATTCTTCTGCATAATCGGTGATCTTTAAGAACCACTGAGTTAAGTTTTTACGCTCCACAGGAGCACCAGAGCGCCATCCCTTACCATCAATTACCTGCTCGTTAGCAAGCACAGTATGATCTACTGGATCCCAGTTAACAACAGATTCTTTACGGTATGCTAAGCCCTTTTTAAATAGCTCAATAAAGAACTTTTGCTCATGTTTGTAATAATCAGGATCACACGTCGCAAACTCCCTACTCCAATCATATGAGAGACCTATTTTTTTTAATTGCTGCTTCATGTATTCGATATTTTGATAGGTCCAAACAGCAGGATGCACTTTCTCTTTAATAGCAGCATTTTCAGCAGGTAATCCAAATGCATCCCATCCAAATGGGTAAAGCACATTATACCCCTGACTTCTTTTATGACGAGCAATTACATCTCCAATGGTATAATTTCTTAAATGTCCAACGTGAATCTTACCTGAAGGATAAGGGAACATTTCAAGCACATAATATTTAGGTTTTTGTTTATCATATTCTTTAACATTAAAACACAAGTCCTTCTCCCAGGCTTCTTGCCACTTTTTTTCTATATCTTTAGCTATCATTTATCTACCTTAAACGAAATTACGACGCTGATGTCTTGTTTCAAAAATTCTTACATTACCAGTTCCCGAATGCATTGAGATAGAATTGGTGATAATAATGTTATCCTTTAATTTTACTCCGAGTAATATTGAACCATCAGTTACGCCCGTAGCAGCAAAAATTACATCACCTTTCGCTAAATCATGCAAATAATATTTTTTATTTAAATCCGTAATACCCATTCTTTGAGCTTTATCTTTTTCATCTTCATTGCGAAATAAAAGACGGCTGCACATCTGCCCTCCAGTTGTTCTTAAGGCACTTGCTGCTAATACTCCCTCTGGTGCACCACCTATTCCCATATACACATCTACTTCATACTCCATCGATGCTGCGATTATTGCAGCTAAATCGCCATCCTGAATAAGCTTTACTCTTGCATTACAAGATCTCAATTGACTGATTAATTTTTCATGTCTTGATCTATCCAAAACCACAACAATCAAATCACTCACCTTACAACCTTTAGCAGTTGCGACGTTTTTTAAATTCTCTTCTACCGTATAGTCTAAATCGATAATTTGATCAGAATAATATCCACCGATGGCAATCTTATCCATATACACATCTGGAGCATTAAGCAAACTACCCTTCTCAGCCATAGCAATTGCAGAAATTGAGTCTTTTCCCCCAGTGGCAAGTATTGAAGTACCTTCTAATGGATCAACTGCAATATCTATCTCAGGACCCTTACCCGATCCAACAGATTCTCCAATGTAAAGCATCGGAGCTTCATCGCGCTCACCCTCCCCAATTACTATCGTGCCCTGAATATCCATCTTATTAAGCGCATTTCGCATCGCTTCAACAGCAAGCCTATCAGCCTCATGATTATCTCCCTTACCCATCATTGCATATGCCGCAATAGCCCCGGCTTCCGTATTAATAACTGCTTCTGCTTCTAATTTTATATCTATTGTACTCATAATATTTTATAATTTGATCAATTTTGCAATTCTTTCTACTTCATTCAAAGGTTCATAGTTGTAATCTTCTAGCTTTGTATCTTCTCCTAATAAACTAGCTATTTTATTATTTACTAATTGGTTTATAAACCTTTCGTGTTTAGGTGATTTTATTATACCCAAAGGTTTATATATATAACAAGGCTTTCCACTTGAGGCTATTTCACTACACATCGATATAGAATCGCCTGTGGCTATTATATACTTGGCAGATTTCAAAATACTAAAATAAATATTATCCTGATATCCCTCAGAAGGATCATAAATTACACTACTTTCAAAAGCTTCCTTAACTATTTGTTTTACGCGTTGATCTGTTCTTCTGCTAAAGGTGATAACAAAATTGCACGAAATGTTTTGAGCTGCTTTTTGAATATACTTTACAAGATATGCCGCATCCTTGTACGTAAAATCAAAATTGCGCGTAGCACCGCCTATCACAATTCCAATAAAATCTCCTACATCTTGATGTATCTCGTCCATTTTAGGAGCTTTTTGCATTTGATCATAAGAATCATTTAGAGCCCCTATGATTTCTATTGTATTATCACTTTTTCCAGCTAAATCATGCTGAGGCAAGATAACATAATCAAAAAAGCTATGCGCAACCTCAGGACGCATTATATTGATTATCTTTAGACTAGGATTAGGCTTTTTTAGGTAAACTGCAACAAGAGCGCATCTCCTACTTGCAGATATAATAACTTCTGGCCTATTAGTGGATAAGTCTAGGTTATCAGATTTATTCTTATCAACGTGCCATATGCCAGGTAGTAAAAAATTAGGTAGCCAGCTTATTAATAATCTGTATTCTATGTTTTTTAGCTCATAATCCAGGTCTAATGCCTTAGCTAAAGCAAGCATTTGATTTGTTGAACCTACTCTATGATCTTTTAAAATCCAAGCTCTTTTTCGCACGCTAAATGTAATATTATGTCCTACACCGCACATTATATCCGAATTTTTAGCAAAAATAAGTAGTAAAAAATCGGGATCAATATTAAGATATCTTTAAATGACTATTTTATGAATACAAATGAGGTTTATTACATATCTAATACTGCTGATCTTTTCTTCGCACTCTTTTGCCATAACTATCCCAGTTAAAACCGCCACCTGTCAAACAAAGGAAGTTTATGACTCATATAATGCTATCGGTAAATTAAAAGCAGCTAAAAGACAGGACTTTTTTATCAGTATAGCTGGAACAGTAGATTTTGTTAGTGATAAGCAAGGACAAGTTGTTGAGTCTGGAGAAGTGGTTTTTGCTGTAGACAAATCACTCGCTGAAAGCATAAAACAACACGCTGTGGATAATTATGAAGAAGCAAACCTGAGTCTTAAACGCAGCCAAGTTTTATATAATAAAAAACTTATCAGCGATGATGCATTAGATCAAGCAAAGTTGAAAGTTAGTAACACCAAATCCGCTCTAGAGCAAGCAAATAAAACATATAAAAACATGGTATTTATTGCTCCTTTTAAAGGAAAGTTGGGCGGCATAGATTATTTACCAGGAAATTACGTCACACCTGGACCTGAGCCTGTATGCAGTATTATCGATGAGTCAGCTGGTAAGCAAATCACATTCTATTTACCCGAAGAGCTCATCAATAAATTAGATGATACTGCAGAAGTTAACTTAAAACTAAATGACAAAATATACCCTGCTAAAATAATTTCTAAATCTCCCTATTTATCTCCAAACAATGGAGGGTTCTTGGTTAGCACATCTACTGATTCAAATGTAGATATACCAGATAACGCAACAGTTCTTGGAGAGTTCAGGTTTAGCAAACATAAAGCCCTTGTTATCCCAGAAGAGGCTCTCGGAAAAGGCAGTCAAGGTGATTTTATATATTTGGTTACAGATGACTCAGCTCATAAGATAATAGTCCAAACAGGCTTTCGTAACGATGGCTTCGTAGAAATTGCAGCTAATGAATTAAGTGAAGGCTCTATTGTTATATCAGGGGGAATGAATAAGTTGTCTGATAAATCTAAAGTTAAAGTAATTCCAAACGATAAGTAGGTTATGCGCATCTCTGAAATATGCATAAAAAGACCGGTGTTTGCAACAGTTATGAGCTTGATGATATTACTTATTGGATTGGTATCATTTTCTAAACTTACAATTAGAGGCGCACCAGATGTTGATCCACCTCTAATCTCTATCACTGCAAGCTATGGTGGGGCCAGCGCAGAGTACATGGCAAATAAGGTTACTACTGTACTTGAGCAAGCTATGCGTTCTATAAAACAGGTAGATTTTATTACATCTCAAAGCTCTACTGGCACATCTAAGGTAAATATTTTTTTTACGCTAGATGCAGATATTGACCAAGCTCTTAGCGACGTACGTTCCCAGATATCTCAAATTAGCTTAGCCTTTCCATCAGATATGCAAATTCCTCAAGCATCAAAGCAAGATGCAGATAGCAATCCTAGCATATTCCTAATCGTAAGAGGCGATAATTATACTAAAGCACAATTAACCGATATAGCGCAAAAACAAATATTGTTGCAACTAGAAAGGGTAGATGCAGTAGGTACTGGTATAATGCGAGGACCCAAATTCAATACAGTAATAGTCAAATTAGATCCATTAAAGCTATATCAATATAATCTTGATCCTACTAGTATTGCAAATACAATTAACTCTCAAAATACTGACTATCCTGCTGGTATTATTAAAACTGACAAGCTAAATTTTGTTGTAAATTTAGATGCAAGAATTAAATTACCAGAACAATTTAATGATATAGTTATCACAAAAATTGCGAACAGAGTTATTCATCTTAGAGATATTGCGGATGTTTCTTTTGAACCCACAGATCCAACTTCAGTTTTTAAATTTAATGGCCAAGAAGCTCTTGCAATAGGTCTTGTTAAACAATCTAAAGCAAATATACTTGATTTATCTAAACAAGTGACAAAGGCTTTACCTTCCATAATTAAAACTCTCCCAGCTGGTATAAATATATCAGTAAGATATGATGCAGCATTACCAGTTTCTGACTCAATTAACGAAGTAATAAAGGCTGTTATAGAAAGCTTAATATTGGTTTTTATAGTCGTATACTTTTTTCTCGGATCAGCTCAAATTACTTTAATACCAGTCGTTACCATACCTGTATCTCTCGTTGGAACTTTTTATTTTATGCATCTTGCTGGGTTTTCAATTAACACCTTTTCACTACTTGCCATGGTACTTGCTATTGGCCTTGTTGTTGATGACGCTATTGTAGTTTTGGAAAACAGTTATAGATATGTCCAACAAGGTTTAAGCAGCATTGAGGCTAGTATAAAGTCTATGAATGAAATAGGTTTTGCGGTATTGGTCATGACTACTACTCTTGCATCCGTATTTATCCCTATCGGTTTTTTAGAAGGATTTGTTGGCAGATTGTTCATTGAATTTGCATGGACACTAGCATTTTGCGTTATTTTATCAGGGTTCGTTGCAATAACTCTAAGCCCAATGATGTGTTCTAGATTAATCAGTGTACATAACGAATCACAACTACCCTTACACTTAGCGAAATTTGCTCATTTCATCCACTATGTAGAAAATTTGTATGTCACTTTCTTGCATCGGATGTTTAAAAATCAAAAAAAATTTTTCATGATTTGTGGAAGTAGCATTTTTTTATTAGTGCTTGGTTTTTCAAATGCCAACAAAAGCTTTATACCAGTAAAAGATGATGGAGCACTAATGCTGATTTGCTTAATCAAACAAGGTACAAGCTTAGCTATTTCAGAGCAATACGTAGACCTACTTCAAAAAGAAATAAAAAAAATTCCTGAAGTGGAAAACGTCATATCAGTTGCAACATCTTCAGGTGGATTTGGATATATAATACTTAAAGATTGGTCAGAAAGATCTAGATCACAAAAACAGATTAGAGACGAGATCAATATGAAATTATCACGTATTCCTGAAGTTTCTGCCTTTACATCTAATTTACCTTCTGTACTTAGTGGAACAGCTAGTAAAGCTGTTGAATTCAATCTACAGGGATTAAATGCATCTTGGGAAGAGTTAGAAAAGACCGCATATCAATTTATAGATGAACTGCAAAATTATACTTTCTTGTCAAATTTTGATTTAGATTATAAAAGCACTGTACCAGGTATAAATATATTTATCGATAAAGATAAAGCGCAGATGTATAACACATCCATTCCATCTATAGGGAACACTCTTAATTACTTGATGACGACCCAAAATATTAATAGCTTTTTAATGGATGATTTAATTTATAATGTGCAAGTAGGCTTTGGTATAGCGGATAGAAGTCATATAAATGATTTAACCAAAGTATATATTAAAAGTAATGATGGTAAAATGTTACCTTTAAAAACCTTTGCCAAAATTCAAGAAACAGCAAAAGTCCAATCGTACAATCACTATAATAATCTCAAAACTATAAGTCTCTCCGCTGATATCAAAGATACCGCAAGCCTTGGAATGGCCGCAAATGCTATTAACACCCTCACTCAAAAAATTATTGATCCATCTAAAATTAAGGTTGAATTTTTAGGTAATATCAAAAGAATGTCGGAACAATCTTCATCTTTATTATTCGTATTTGCGCTCTCTATATTTTTTATATACTTAGTACTCGCAGCTCAATTTGAAAGCTTTAAAGATCCACTAATTATACTACTATCCGTACCTTTCTCCATCACGGGAGCTATACTTACAATCCTAATATGCAGGAATAGCATTAATCTTTATAGCGCTATTGGTATAATTACTTTGATTGGTCTTGTAACCAAAAACGCAATCATGATTGTTGAGTTTGCAAACCAGATGAGACACAGCAGTCTTAGCCTTTATGAAAGCATCATCAAAGCAGCACAAATCCGCTTTAGACCGATTATGATGACAAGCCTTTCAACGGCTCTTGGCGCTATGCCTCTGGTATTAGCTAGTGGAGGAGGAGCAGCTGCTAGAGTATCGATTGGCTTAGTGATTTTTGGAGGAATGATAATAGGTACTTTATTCACCTTATTTGTAATTCCATTCGTATACGTTAAGTTTAATAGAGAAGTAAATACGTGAAAAATTTTCAAATTCTTATTGCATCCACTAATAAAGGTAAGATAGCAGAATTATCTGAGCTTTTAGCTCCATTTAATTATAAAATATTATCATTAGCAGATTTAGAGTCTAAACCTCTTGAACCTGATGAACCATTCAATACCTTCTTAGAAAACGCAATCCATAAAGCTAAATATTATGGAAAAATGACTAATTATACCTGTTTAGCAGAAGATTCTGGTTTGTGTATAGAAGCATTAGATAATTTTCCAGGAGTGAGGTCAAAAGAATTTAGCGTTGCTTGCGGAGGCATAGAAAATGCCCTACAAAAACTCGAAATTATGCTAAAAGGTAAAGAGAATCGTAATGCATTTTTCCATAGCTCTATAGCATTATATTTTCCTGATCAAGATAAAATTTTGACAGCCAGCGGACAAGATCATGGCTCTATCACATTTCCACCTCGAGGAAGACAAGGCTTTAGCTTCGATCCAATTTTTATTCCTACTGGGTATAACGAGACTTTCGCTGAATTAGGCATGCAGAAGAAAAACGAAATGAGCCACAGATCAAAAGCTCTTAAAGATATAATAAGGCAGTTAGAAAAACTCTAATTAATTACTGATTGGTAGAAGTATAAAAACCGTGTCCATTAAGAATAACAGTGCAACAATTATTGGGCATAAGTTAAGCCGCAGCTAGTATATCATCTACAGTGCCTAAAAGACCAAAATGATGGCAATCGTGGTGGATAACTATACTACTGTCGATATTATCGCGTAACTCGTTACACATATAGTATGGTATTAAAAACTCATAATTGCTACTTCTAAGTATTAGATCTTCCAAGTAAGATAAGAACAATTCTTTATTGCTGTCATTAACTAATGACGTTAGTTCTTCTGCTTTATGTTTTAATTCAGACCTTTTTTCATTCACATTATCAAAACCTTGGTTTAATGAAAAATAGAAAGTATCAAATTCAAGACATTTGTTTAATATTTCATCGCTTAATTTACCTTTATATTCAGCGGTTATAGGATGTTCTTCTTTCCTAACTTCGGTACCTGTGACTAATTTTTTCATAAAAATCCTAAAATTTTATTGATTTTATTAATACCATAATAGCATTTTATTAAAAAAATACACACAATCTCTGACATCTTGCTTAGTATCACAAAATTAGTAACTTGATAATTTCATCCAAATTTATGCTTAGAGAGTTTTTAATAGATTCAAAAGTACTCGATAAATTAGAAAGAAATTTATCTTACATATAAGAACGCAAGGATAAAACTAAAAGCCTCATATGCGATGAACTAAGTTCAGAGACCAAGAAGGATAAGTGTTTATAACATTTAGATTCCACTCACCAAAAACTGCAACATAACATCAACAGCAGACCATCCAAATAATATGAATCCTGCACCACAGATATTGATTAAATCATATAGCTTGTAGGATGAAGAACCATAAGAAGGAATACTTTCTTCTAGGTATTTATCAAAAAATAAAACTTTGATAATGCGAAGATAATAAAACGATGTAACTAAAGTTGTTAATAAGCCTAATAAAACTAACAAGTAACGATTATTCACGAATAAGCTGTACAATACATAGTATTTGGCACTAAATCCAACGAGAGGCGGAATTCCAATGAATGATAAGATACTTATCCCCAAGAAGAATGCTCTACTCTTACTAACAGTCTTCAGTTTGCTTAAGTGATTTATCTCTAAATTATCAACATCAATATTACTAGAAGCAAGGATACTTAATACCAAAAGTGAGTTAATTGAATATACCATTAAATACATCAAAGCTAGATTATATTCTAATAAACTCAGACTCATTAATACGTAGCTTATATTGAATACACCATTGTAAGCTAAAAATCTTTTAAAATTTTCTTGCCTCAAAGCTCCAAAGCAACCTATAAAGAGGGACAAAGCAGCTGAAAATTGTAAAATAGGTATTACGATCCTTTCTAAAGGCCAAGAATGCATAGTTTCGCGTAATACGATAATTAAGGCAAGTAATGCCGTTACCTTACTTATGGACATGAAAGTTGATAAAGCAAAAATAGAGCTTTCTTGATATACATCAAGCATCCATGTATGAAGAGGAGCTGCTGCTAACTTAAACAATAAACCTAAAATTACTAAACAAATTCCAAGTCTTGCTGCGAGATTTAATTCAGCTGAAGAAATAACGGAATAATTGACACTCCCTACAAAACCATATATGAATGAAATACCAAACAGTGTTATGCAAGTATTGATCGCACCTAAGCTAAAGTATTTTACGCTTGCTTCCGATGCTAAAGGATATGAGTCATGTAAAAAGCTGCATAATATGTAGCATACTAGCGCCTGAATCTCTAAACCTAAAAATAGAGTTAATAAATTATCAGAACGCAATACGACGAACCCACCAAGTAAATTAAGCAAATTAAGAGGCAAGTATTCCCAGGCAAAATTCTTATTTTTTACAGATATGAAGAATAAATTAGCAAGCGCGCATGCAGCAATCACAAATAACCCATATATACCTGCTATATTATCAATGAACTGATCGGGTAAAATACCATCTCTAAATTGATGCAATGCAAATACGGCCACTAACATCACATTAGATATTCCTGCTAATCTCTTTTGATCAAATTGGCACAATATTCCCGCGCCAATTAAAAGGCTTGATGAAAGAAATAACCACAATTCAATAGACGCTAAATAATGCATATCATAACCTTTGAATTGCTTCCAAATTGCTTATGGACAGCCCAAGAAGTTCAGTAATGATGTTTGGATAAATTCCTATTATCAATATCAAAGCTCCTAAACACATAAGAATAATTTTTTCGCATAAGCCAATATCGCATATTTTAAGAATATCACGATTTTTTACTGGACCAAGCATAATATTTTTGTACAAATTAAGACTATAAATTGCTGATAACAACACCCCAAAACAACTAACCGTTGTTAATACGAAACTTACTTTAAAAGCCCCATTTAAAGATAGAAATTCACCAATAAACCCGCTTGTACCAGGTAATCCTATACTACCTAATGTTAAAAATAAAAAATATGCACCTAAAGATGGCATAACCTTTAATGTGCCTCCGTAATTTTCAATTTTCTTAGTATGCATCCTTTCATATAACATTCCTATTACGAAAAATAAACCACCAGATATTAACCCATGGCTTATCATCTGGATTATGGCCCCCAGAATACCAAGATGATTTAGACTAAATATACCTAGAGTAACGTAACCCATATGAGCAATGGAGGAATAAGCTATCATTTTTTTCATATCTTCTTGTGCCATAGCTACAAACGAAGCGTAAATTATTGCGATGACGCTTAAAATAAGAGGTATAAAAGCAAAAGATTTACTGGTATAAGGCATCAAAGGCAGTAATATCCTTAAAAAACCATACCCTCCAAACTTTAGTAAGATACCCGCCAAAAGCACTGAAGCAGTAGTTGGAGCTTGAACGTGAGCATCTGGTAACCAAGTATGAAAGAAAAACATTGGAATTTTAATAGCAAATCCAATAAATAATCCAGCCCAAAGCAAGCTACGAGCTTCTGAGCTAAAGTGATTTTCGATATCGTATAAATCAAGAATATTTAAGCTTTCTGCATATGAAAAGATAAACATAAGGCTTGCCAAGAACATAAACGATCCAAAAAGCGTATATATGAAAAATTTGTAAGAAGCAAATACCCTATTCTCTCCTCCCCAAATCAGTATCATTATGTACATAGGCACTAATGAAAACTCAAAGAAGATATAAAATAATAGCAAATTAAGAGAGGCAAAACTTCCATTAATACAGAACTGCAAAACAAAAGTGCATATTATAAACTCACATAAATTATCCCTTACAGTTTTAAGAGAGTATATAATACATAAAAATATCAAAAGAGAAGTTAAAGCTATGAGTAAAAGGGATATGCCGTCAATGCCTATAAAAAAATCTAATCCAACCCACTTAATTAGAGGATATTTTTGAATAAATTGAAAATCATGTATATTTCGATCAAAAGCCACTAACATCAAGATACTACTTACAAGAGTCGCACCAACTGATATGTAAGATATAAATTGAACTTTAGAGCGAAATAATAAAACTCCTAATGCTGCTATTAAAGGGATAAAAATTGTTATAGATAGCAAGTTCATCTAAAGCCCTAGCATTAAATAGGTTGTAAGCAAAAATAACGTAAAGATCATGGCAAAACTATAAGAAAAAAGATAACCGCTATGACAATTACTCACTTTTTTAGAAAAATAGATAACATAATCAACAGCCTTTTGTGGTCCAACTTTATCAATCACATTAATATCGAACCGACAAGCTTTTTCTGATAACTCTATTACAGGTTTTACAATTAAAACCTTGTAAATTTCATCAAAATAGAATTTATTTTTGATTATGTTGCCTTTAAGATCGGAATTTAATTGTTTAACAAATATATAACCTAACAAGCATCCTAAAATACTGAATGATAAAGCAATATATGGCACATTTTCATTTTCTGATATCAAATTGACTACAAAATTATCTTTCAAATACTCTGTAATATTCATATGGTGAATGCCGTAATAACCTAGATAGCTTGCTCCAAAGATAAGAACTATCATCGGCATCCACATAACTGCGCTTGCTTCATGAGCATGGTTATTGGGCTCTCCCGTAAATATACTTTTCAGTATCTTGGCAGAATATACAGCAGTACAAAATGCAGCTGATATTGCGACTATAAATATCCACAAACTGTTTTCAAAGGCATAATTTAAGATTAATTCTTTTGAATAGAAACCGGCAAAAGGTGGAAGACCAACTAAAGCTAAAGAAGCAACTATAAAAAATAAATATGTAATTCTCATGCTATCTCGCAAATTACCTATAAATCTCAAATCTTGGGTAGAAGTTGCATGTATCACATTACCAGCAGCTAAAAATAAAGCAGCTTTGTAAAAGGCATGGCACATCAAATGAAAAATCGCAGCATGATAGGCTTTCAGTCCGCATGCCATGAACATAAATCCAAGTTGGCTTGAGGTAGAATATGCTATAACTTTTTTGATGTCTGTTGCAAGCATTCCTATCATCCCTGCCATTAAAGCAGTAACAGCTCCTATAGATGCTATAAAAATACTAATGCTTGAAGATTGATCGAACAAGAAATGCATCTTACAAATTAAAAATATACCAGCTGTTACCATAGTTGCAGCATGAATCAAAGCAGATACTGGAGTTGGTCCTTCCATTGCATCAGGTAGCCAAACATGCAAACCTATTTGAGCAGATTTAGCCATCGCACCTATACACAACAATAAGCATGTCACATCTAGTAAATTCCATCCAAAAATCAATTTTGTTTCAATCAGCTTGTTCGGATTAATATCGCTAAAATTTAAAGAGTTATATTGGCTATAAATAATTAGCATACCTCCAATTAGAGCTATATCAGCTAGCCTATTTACCACAAAGGCTTTTATCGAAGCTACGTTTGCAGATGGCTTTTCAAACCAAAAACCTATTAATAAGTATGAACACAGTCCCACTCCTTCCCATCCAAAGAACATTTGTAGCATGTTGTCAGCCGAAACTAACACTAGCATACAGAAAGTAAAAAATGATAGGTATGAAATAAATAAATTAAATCGAGGATCATCATGCATGTAACCTATCGAGTAAATATGCACCACAGCTGAAATAACGCATACCACAAAGTACATAATAAAGCCTAAGTGGTCAACATGAATGGCCCAGTTTACACCAAGCTCTTTTATCCAGCTTCCAAGATTAACATATACGGTTTGATGATTATCTATTGAGTTAAGCAAGGCGCTTGTTGAACAACCAGCGGCAATCACCATTATTATACTTGCGATATATGACACAGATTTGCGAGATAAGCTATTTTGGAAAATAAAACAGATTAAGCCTGATATGAGGGGCGCAAAATAAGCTATCTGAATATCCATACTACCCTTTTATCTTATTAATCTGATTAATCTCAATAGTCTTATAATTCCTGAAATAAATTACAATAATTGCAAGTCCTACTGCTGCTTCACTGGCCGCTATGCCAAGTATAAAAATACTTACCACCTGCCCAGTCAAGTCATTCAAATATTTTGAAAAAGTCACAAAATTAATACTGCAGCTAAGTAACATTAGCTCTATACAGAGCAAAGTTGAAATAATCGTTTTACGATTAATCCATACCCCTACCGCTCCTATTGAAAACAGTATTGTAGAAAGTATAATGAATTTTTCCATAATTTAATCATAAGTAATGTCTGATACGCTGCTACCAGGCTGAATATCTACTAGCTTGATAGAATCCTTTACCAAAGCTTTTTTAGGCTTTTTATTCAATTGAGGTTGTCTTAAGGTTAAAGACACTGCGCCAAGTATTGCGACAAGCAACATAACTCCCATAACCTGGAATGGGATTAAAAAGTGATCATACAACACTTGCCCAATCATTGCGGTATTTGTTAAGCCCTCAAATAATTTTTGAGGAAGCACTGCGCGCTTAATTACATCAGCATCTCCAAAACCATATCCTATAATTACATATATATTGAAGGTCATGCCAATACACATAAGCGCCCCGATCAACAAATCGTATTTGCGTTTCAATAAGCTTTGTTTACTAGAATTCACATCAATCATCATTACTACAAATAGAAATAGTACAGCGATTGCTCCAACGTAAACTATAATGTTAATCATAGCCACAAACTCAGCATCAAGAAGAATAAATAAGCCACTTGAATTGATAAAAGCAAAGATAAGCCATAAAACACTGCGCACAGGATTTTGACTAAATACCACTCCCAGAGCAGATAAAATTATTAAAGAGCTAAACAAATAAAAAAACATATCTACCTATACGGATAATCTTTTCCAAGTTTAACTTTTAACTCATCTTCAAGCTTTGTTCCATTACTGAGTAATTTTTTCTTATCATAAATTAAATCTTGATGCGTAAAAGTTGCAAATTCATGATTAGGCCCCTCTACAATTGAATCCACCGGACATGCTTCTTGACATAAACCACAATAGATACATTTGGTCATATCAATATCATATTTAACAGTGCGGCGAGTAGTATCATCAGTAGGATCAGCCTCAATTACGATAGCTTGAGCGGGACATACTGCTTCGCATAATTTACAAGCTATGCAGCGCTCTTGTCCATTATCATAACTCCTCAAAGCATGCTCTCCCCTAAATCTAGGGCTGCGAGGAGCTTTTTCTTGGGGATAGTTAAGAGTTACTTTTTTCTTAAAGAGATATTTTAAAGTAAGGCTCATGCCAAGCACAACATCATACAAAAAAATTCTTTTTAGTAACTCTTTCATAGCACAAACCTAACTAAAAATGCTGATAGAACCATATAAACTAAACTAATAGGTAATAAACATTTCCATCCTATTGTCATCAGTTGATCATAACGATATCTTGGCAATGTTGCTCTGATCCATATAAAGCAAAAAAGTAAAAATCCCACCTTTGCTGCAAACCAACATACGCCTGGTATAAAATTTAAAAATTCCAAATTGAATGGAGGTAAATAGCCGCCTAAAAATAAAATCGTAGTCATTGCACTTGCCATAATCATGTTCGCATACTCTCCTAAGAAGAATAGAGCAAATGATATAGATGAATACTCAACATTATATCCTGCTACAAGTTCAGACTCTGCTTCTGGAAGGTCAAAAGGATGACGATTAGTCTCAGCTAACATGCAAATAAAGAATATTACTCCTAAAGGAGCAAGAAATATATCCACAAATAAGGACCTATTAGATTGAGCTTCCACTATCGCTTCAAGCCTTAAACTGCCACTAAACATTACGACCACAAGGATAATAAGACCAATTGATACTTCGTATGAAATCATTTGAGCAGCAGAGCGGATGGCTCCTAAAAAAGCATATTTTGACTTACTCGCCCAACCTGAGATGATAATGCCATAGATCCCAAGTGCAGATACGGCTAAAATATAAAGCAAACCTACATTGATATCCGCAATCATCATCTGCTTATCAAAAGGTATTACTGTCCAACCGATTAGACTTAGTGAAAATGTTACAAGCGGAGCTAAAACAAATAAAACTTTATCCGAGGCACTTGGCAGAATCATCTCTTTTGTCATAAGCTTGATAGCATCTGCAAATGGTTGCAATAAACCAAATGGCCCAACCACATTAGGTCCTTTGCGACGCTGCATTAATCCTATAATTCTGCGTTCTGCATAAGTCATATAGGCAACGCCAAGTAATACAGGTACTATTACTGCAGCTGATTTTAGGATTGTTTGAAAGATGTAAATTACTATTTCTGTCATTTGATAATACTTTTAGTACATTCAAGCATAGTAGGCGATACCCTTGCTATGACGTTATCCATATAATAGTTTTTTGCTTTTTTCTCTATCGGTATATCTCCCAATTTATTACTTAATGGTAAAAAGATAAAATTATTTGACACAATTTCACTCATATGTTCAAAAACTGGACTTTTTTGCTCCATCTCTTTCCGAACATCCTTGAGATTTTTAAATTTCCAAGAAACACCTAATTTTTTAGCAAGCTCCAATAAAATGACCCTATCATCCTTTGCTTCACCTAAAGGTTTTACAACCTGACGAGCATATTGGGGTCTGCCCTCAAGATTTACATAAATACCGTCCTTTTCTGTATATGCACAACCAGGCAAGATTAAATCAGCACGATTTGCGCCACTATCTCCATGATGTCCTTGGTATACGACAAATGCACCTTTCGTTTTAGCAACATCAAAATCATCTGCATTAAGGAGATATATAAGTTTTTTATTGTCGATATTATTACTACCAAACCCCAAATCTAGTAAACCTACGCTATTTGCTTCGTTGTGTAGAATATTAAAACCATTCCATCCTTCTTTTATGAAGGCATATTTTTTACAAAGTTTATGAGCTGCTGCCAATATGTCCAAAGCATCATCTCTGTCTAAAACACCATCGCCTATAATCATCATAGGGCTACTGCTTTTTTCTAGCAGCTTACTGACCTCATGTTTGCCATTTAATATCTGTTCAAGAATTTGCGGATTTTGCCCTAGCTCCAAAGTTTTAAATGTCTGATTGTCTTGAGTGCCAATTCTTGCTACTTGCAACCCTCTTTCACGTACGTTTTGTCCTATGCGAGAAGCTATAATAGTCGCATTAAGTCTTACATCTGCGCCAATAAGTAAGCAAAAATCACTTTTATCTATTCCGCTAATAGTAGTATTAAAAAGATAATTTCCTCTAGCTGATGTGTCATGTTGTTGCTTAGAAGTACTTACGACGTTTTCACAACCCATAGAGTTAAAGAGTTGTTTCAAAAGATATGCAGACTCACAATCAACTATATTACCGCATATTATTCCCATATCGCTTGGATCAACTTCCTTGATTTTACTCACTAAAAGATTTAACGCCTCATCCCATGTTGCTTGTGTTAATTGACCATTTGTTCTTATAAGAGGCGTCTCTAAACGCTGATACTTTAATCCATCAAAAGCAAACCGCGCTTTATCAGATATCCATTCTTGGTTAATATACTCATTTACTTCAGGCAAGATGCGCATAATTTCTAATCCGCGACTATCTATCCTGATGTTACTACCCACAGCATCAAAAATATCCACAGACTTAGTCTTGCATAACTCCCAAATACGATACTTAAATTGATATGGCTTGGAAGTAAGAGCTCCAACAGGACATAAATCAACCAAATTTCCAGATAATTCAGAGCTAATGGCCTTTTCAAGATATGTAACAACTTCCATGTGCTCTCCCCTACCAACCGTACCCATTTCTTGGATACCAGCAATATCAGTGCAGAATCTGATACATCTAGTGCAATGAATGCAACGAGTCATGTGAGTTTGAACCAAAGGACCCATATTTTTATCTTTTACAGCACGCTTAGATTCCTTATAGCCGCTGACATTCTTACCATATTTAAATGCCTGATCTTGTAGATCACACTCCCCTCCTTGATCACATACAGGACAGTCAAGCGGATGATTAATAAGCAAAAACTCCATAACTGATTGGCGGTATTTTTGAACCTTAGGTGAATCAGTAGTAACATTCATCCCTTCTGCAACAGGCATAGAACAAGACGCTACAGGTTTAGGCGATTTTTCGATATCCACCAAACACATACGACAATTACCTGCAATTTTCAGACGTTCATGATAGCAAAATCTTGGTATCTCAATGCCTGCCATCTCACAAGCCTGCAATACGGTATATCCATCTTCTACTTCAATTTTCTTGCCGTTAATAATAATATTGACCATTATTCCAAACGCTTTAAATATGATATTTCATCTTCAGGATAAGGAAAACTTTTAGAAATCAATAATAAAAACACTAAAATTTAAAATAAAAAAATAAATAGCTAATAAATTTATCGATTTCTCAAGGAAGATAATGGTTAAAAAGTTTTCATAAGTTATTAAATTGAGTCAAGCTATGCTATTTTATTTTTAAATTTTATTGTGTTATAATAAAGCTTGGTAATTATTTAAAGCAGTTAATTATGGAAGAAATTACAAATATACTTAACAACGATTGTAAAGAACAATACACTCAGGCAAATATGATGTTAGTACTAAAAAATGTCCAAAATGCCTATAACCTAATCAATCCTGACGAAATTGATGATGTAAGCATCATTAATGCTTTCGACCAAGAAGGAGTAAATTTAGAAGAACATTTAAGAGATTCTATACTGCACCAATTACCAGAAGTTGGTCATAAATCTATATTTGCAGTAAACACAGGAGGAAGCTGGGCAGCTATGGTGTTGTGTAGTACTGAAGATAAAGTTAATGTAAAATATAACCATTCAGGCGGAGGGCAAATGCCAGAAACCTTAAACAAAGTTTTGAGTAGCCTTGATATAGAGATAAAAAATTATCAGTGTAAAATTGAAGGGGGTCATGATGCTTGCGGCCTAAAAACAATAGGCCAAATATCAGAGATGATAAAGGATCCTTACAAAGATAACTTAAGCTCAAGCCCATTCCATGAACATCATCATAATGTATTGATTAGGATTTTTGATGTGCTCTTTTCTTCGAGTATCTTACTTAATATGAATCCTGTTGAAGCGAGTATATTTCTTGAGATGTTTTACGAAAGGCATTCCACAAGAGACATGGAAAAATTAGAAGCAAATGTTAAAGCCCTTTACTCTTACCTAGAAAGTCAACAAAAAAACTTAGAGAAGCAACAAGAACTAAACAAAAATAAAATTGATGAAAATCTGTTAATTGTTAATGATTTATTAAATGCGTGCAAACAAAAAATGCCTCAGATAACAGATCATAAGAGTGATAGTTACGTAGATCAAATGTGTAAAGTTTTATTAGAACAACTTAAGGTGGCATCGCAATCTTCAGAAACAACCAAAATTTCTGTACATCAGGAAGATTCTGGAGGAGGAACAGAAGAATCTAAAAAAGGAGACCTCAAATCTATACTTATTAAAAAATATAATCTAGGGGAAGGCTATGAGATGGAGTTATACCAGGATGGAAAAACATCTTTAAGATTAAATGGCGAAATGTGTAATTTTATTGAAGAAAAAGTAGCAGAACAAATAAAAGGTCAAGTATACGAAAACCCACACACACACGAAAAAGCAGGAGTTTTATGGATGGATGGTGAACCAGAGTTAGTTGATGATATAGAAACCTTAGGCCTTATAGTTGTTGGGCATGACAACGAGGCTTAAAAAATCAATTCAAGGCATATTAAGACACTTATATGCTTTAAGTTCTTGAAATTCTGATTAAAAATATCAAAATTATACATCATTATTTTTTAAATTTGCTTCTCAAGTAGTTTTAACTCCCCCTCCAACATAATTTCGATATTCTATAGGTATTTTAATCTATAGAATATGATCTTATGCAACAAAAAATTGACGATCTGGAAACAATCATACTAAATTTCGACTCCCCATTTACTGAAAATACTATCAAAAGCATCCTAAAATTGATTCAGTACCTCAATAACAATAATCTATCTAATGATAATCAAATCTCTCATCTTGAAATTATTAAGCTTGATGAAGAATTATCCTTTGAAGATCAACAAAAAAATTTAGAAACCCTCATTTTATCTTCTGCGCCTCAAGAAGATTCCTCTTTTGCTTTATTTGCTATTTATTTTAATAACAATTGGAATAGCCTTGTTACGTATATCAATGAGAATAAAATGTATGCAAAATATAACGATCCCACCAGCGGCAACCAAGCTCCCGAAGTATTAGCAGAAGTTTTAAATAACCTGCAATCAGATGGATCAATAGAAACATGGGAAGATTGCAGAACTATGATCCCAGGAGGCAGACCAAACGATTCAGGATCAAAAACTATTAGAAATCTATTGGAAATGGTATACAAACCCGTTAATCCTCTCAACAATGTAGAAATGCCTTTAAAATATTATGAGCTTTTGCGCATTTCATATGTTATTTGTCATATCTTCATAGAAATATTAGATACTCCAGAAATTAGAACATATCTTTCAGACATGTTGTATAAAACCCATAACATAGACAATATAGAACACAAAACTGATTGGTTAGAAGAAATAATCAAAGACATATGCCTCGCGTTAAAAGATCATAATCCTTCAGAAAATTACACTAAAATTCTAAACGACTGTGAAGAAGGGCTAGAACGCTTAACAAATACTCCTAGCTCTTTTATTCAAGATCAAATACCCGAGTTAGTAAAAGAACAAACATTTAACGACATTAATCTACTTTATACTCAGAAATTTTCCACAATGAATAGCATAGATTTAGAAGAAAAAAAAGATTACATACATGCCGAATCAGAAAATTTGGATTATAGCATCTCTCCTTTGAACCCCGATATTCCTAGTGATATTTTTTTAGCTCCAGCAATAAGTGGCTCAAAAGAATTTATTGACTCAGATACAAATATGAAATCTACCCTCAATAAAGTATCGCCATCTAAAATTGAAAGCAATACTACAAATCCTGAAAAGTTAATCAATAATACTATTCCAAGCCCAAGTAATAACACCCTAATTCGTACCCAAACAGTCAATTTTGATGATAGTACGGATATGGTATCTTCGCTTGATCCAGAGTTCAGCTCAACTAAATCTTTTTCAAAAGTAATAAGCGTTGAATCTCGTGATATCCAAAACACTTCTAATTCCCAAAAAATATCAAATACCAAAACAGCGTCACTTAAGGCAGAAGAAATCAATTTCGCTAATACACAAAATACATCCTTAGATTTCGATCATTCCAAACTCTTAAAACAGCATAGTTCTATTGCCCCCTATATATCCGACGCACTGTTAGACGGATCTATAAATCAATCATTAGATTTATGTGTAACACAGAGCTTAGACTTTAGTGATTACACCCCTTTGTTCATACAAAGAGCAGAGAGCATTAGGATTAGTGATGATTTGTTGCGCACAATTAATTTAGACTCAAGTGCGCAAGGAAACGTCTTAGATTCTCATGGTAGTAATGAAAAAGATCACGAACCTAAAACACTATTAGGAGAAACTATTTGCAAAACTCATTAAACCTTATCAAATATTTTATTTCAAACAAGATTATAATTGTAAATTAACCTTTTCTACTTCAAGGGTATGATTATATTTTCATACTACTTTTAGATTCTTTTTTAAAATCATTAAAAAATAAACTGAAACTTCTATTTGATAAGAGTTTTTAGGAATTTTATATCATTAAGAAAATAATTATCTGGAAAATATATTTTATTTTATTACTAGAGTATGTTATTCTTAATATAAGCTTCAAATAACTCAACTGATTACCTATATGACTAGACTTAATCCTTGGACTAGAGAATTTCGTGAAGATATATTAAGAAGACAAGTAGAGCGCCGGGCAGAAGAAGTGCGTCGGGCGGAAGAAGCGCGCCAAGCAGAAGAGGCACGTCGGGCAGAAGAAGTGCGTCAAGCAGAAGAGGCACGTCGGGCAGAAGAAGCACGCCAGGCAGAAGAGGCACGCTGCGCAGAAGAGGCACGTCGGGCAGAAGAAGCACGCCAGGCAGAAGAAGCACGCCAGGCAGAAGAAGTGCGTCAAGCAGAAGAGGCACGTCGGGCAGAAGAAGCACGCCAGGCAGAAGAAGTGCGTCAAGCAGAAGAGGCACGTCGGGCAGAAGAAGCACGCCAGGCAGAAGAAGCACGCCAGGCAGAAGAGGCACGCTGCGCAGAAGAAGCACGCTGCGCAGAAGAAGCGCGCCAGGCAGAAGAAGCCCAAGAGCATCAAAAAAGAGAAGAGAATGAACTTTTACAACAAGAAACTCAGAAACGTCAAAAATGTAACCAAGAAGATAAAAAACAAAATAAAACAAAAGAAATAGAAGACATTAAAAGCATCTTAAAAGGTGATTTTACAAGTCTATATAAACCAATAAATTTTGTAAAGTTACTGGATAATTTACAATACTTGCACTCCACATTAGATATATATAACATTGAATATTTTGATATTTTGTCTATAGACAAGCAAGCAAATACAAAATCCTTAAGAGATAGCTTAAAAACACAAATCTCTAATCAGATACCTAAAACACTAGACAACAGCTCTGCATTTATAACTATGGTCGAAGGAGAATATGCTATCATGCTTATTCATAATTCAGCAGAAGGTATGCGAGTTAAGTTTAATGATCCAAGAGGTATTGATATGCCGTCTATACTGAAAAAAACTCTTAGTGATATTCTAGGCATCAGACCCATAGATTTTTGTACACACATTGATGGACCTTCAAGCTTAGTTGCAATACAAACTCTTTTGGAATTTTTATCTTCTCCAAACCTAGTAAAATTAAACTCCGAAACTTTAACACCAGAGCAAAATAAATTTTTAAGATTGATACATGTAATATACAGCTGTGATCTTATAAAGGATATAGTATTAGAACAAGATAGTACGTTAGAAGCAGATAAACTTTTAAAGCTTTTTTACACTGCTCATATGATGAAAGAAGACTCTGTCTTAATCGAAGCAACTGCTAGAGCAATGATCAATTACTGTTCAACCTTTACAGATACAAAAGATTCAGATCAAGAATTACTCAATGAATGTCAAAATATACTTTCAGCTTTACCAATTTCAAAACCATGCTCCAATATGACAAGATGCATACTACAAGAACTTACCAAAGTACCAACAGATGAAAAAGCACCAATAGACGATAACGAAGGATTTATTATGGTTGATGACTACTTATCAGAAAGTACCCTTACGCTAAAAGGGGAAGATCCTCCAATATTTGAAAGTTATTTCCAAAATACACCTAATTGATAAGAGGCAAGTTGTTGCCTCTTATCATTATATAAACTTTTCAATAACACTCTATAGCATTTTACCATCGATACTAAAATACAAATTATCTTTATCAGATTTGAGGATCTTAAACACGGTGCTAAAATTTTTACCTCACAAAAAGTTATTTTAATATATATAATCCTTAAACTCACTTAAGATAGTATAAACTATTTTAGGTATTTTTATGGCTGAGAACAAAATTTCCTGGTGGCAACAAATCAAAACTTTTATTTGGAATCGCACGCCTCAAACAATCAGAAATACTTTTTGGCCAAATCGATCAAGCCCAAATAAACCAGGAGCGCCAAAAATTATCACTGATCAAGAAAGACTCGAAAATTTAATAAAGGAGGCTAAGGGTCAGGGATTCGATAATCCTTTACATTATGCTGCCGCTAAGCATTCACACCTAGAGATTAAATTTTTGCTTCAACATGGATATAAGGATAGAATCAATGAAAAAGATCGCCATGGTATAACACCCCTAGGATATGCTAGAGAGGATTATGTCATGCTTGCTTTAATTGAAAACGGTGCTGATCCAAATATACAAAATAAGGAAGGAAAAACTCCTTTATTCTATACCATAAATCCAGAGACTATTGCAGCTTTAATTGCAAAAGGGGCTAACCCCAATATACAAGATAAAGAAGGAAAAACACCTTTACACTACAATCATAATGAAGATACTATTAATGCTTTACTCAAAGGAAAAGCTGATCCCAATATACAAGATAAAGAAGGAAAAACACCTTTGTTTTATGTCAATAATTCAAATGTTATCGCAGCTTTAATCGCAAAAGGGGCCGATCCTAATATACAAGACAATAATGGAAAAACATGTTTACATCAGGTACTTGCCGAAGATATTGCCAATGCCTTACTTCAAGGAAAAGTTAATCCAAATATAAAAGATAATAGTGGATTAACTCCTTTATTTTATAATATTAACAATTTGAATGTTGCAGCAGCTTTAATTTCAAAAGGAGCTGACCCTAATGCAAAAGACAAATTCGGTCAAACACTTTTGCATCAAAGTCTCTCTCCTAAGAAGATAGAATTTTTAGTCGAAAACGGCGCTGATCCAAACATACAAGATAACTATGGGCAAACACCTTTATTTTGCTGTTATCGCGATAACGCAAGTAGTATTACTACCTTAGTTGAAAAAGGAGCTAACCCAAATATTCCTGATAAACAAGGCAAAACGCCTTTATATTATTATAACGATGTAAATGCTATCAGTGCTTTAATCGCAGCAAAAGCTGATCCAAACACACGAGATAATTATGGAAAAACTCCCTTACATTATCCTCAAAAATCAGAGGTCATAGAGACTTTACTCAAAGGGAAGGCTGATATAGAAGCAAAGGATAATAATGGATTAACTCCCCTATTTAATGCAGTTATAGCTCAATCAAAGGACAATCATCTGCTTAGTAACGCTAGTATTACAATAAATACTCTAATACGCTACGGCGCAGATGTGAAGGCTGTAGATGAAAAAGGGCAGACTATTTTAGATTATGTTAATAATCATAAAGAGCACTTCGCAGATTATCAAATTGACATGTTAAGTAAAAAATCACAAAAAACAACTAATTATGCTGAACAAATCATCAATGAAGGAAAAAATCGCAATAATGGTGACCAAGGACATAGTATTGGTTAGAACAACAAGCGTTCTTAGAAAGGCAATATGCCCTTCTAAGCTGTAGATAATCTTTGCATAATCTGATCAAACTTCATCTGTAGATGCGTGAAGTTCCGATACGCAGCTTTAAGAACTCTATTTGAAGAGACTTCCGGGGAATCCATAAATAATTTTACTTCAGAAATCAAATTATCCACCTTATTACTGAGATCATTTAAATTATGCATGATAGTGTTTCTTAAATCTGGAGAATAATTCTCAAGTTCCGCAAGTTTTGAACGCATATTCGATTTTAATGACTCATATCTACTGTAT
Organism: Candidatus Phycorickettsia trachydisci; assembly: GCF_003015145.1. Taxonomy (NCBI): domain Bacteria; kingdom Pseudomonadati; phylum Pseudomonadota; class Alphaproteobacteria; order Rickettsiales; family Rickettsiaceae; genus Candidatus Phycorickettsia; species Candidatus Phycorickettsia trachydisci. The sequence continues at coordinate 705,676 of NZ_CP027845.1, forward strand.
ATAGTACGCCATTCAACTTTAACTTCATCCAGCAATTGGCGGGCAGTATTCTCCTCTTTTGCTCTAATCCTAAATTCAGGGGTGCGATCTAAGTCCCACGCAAGACCTACCTTTTCCATTGCATATATAATCCATTTATGTAAGTCAAAGTGATACCATTTTACTCCATTACGATAGTCACTTGGGAATGCATGATGGAAATTATGCCAATTTTCACCCAATAGTAAAGGAGCTAACCACCATATATCTCGTGCTGTGCCGCTTGTATATTTTCTCGTGCCCCAAAAATGACATACTGAATTTACACAGAATGTCATATGCTGTTGAAAAATTCTACCTATACCTATAAATAAAAAGCTTGTATATCCTGCAAGAAACGTACCTTTCCATAAATATCCTATAAGAAAAGGCGGAATAGAGTGCATAAAAAATAGTATTGACCAATAATGCTTAAGCTGCCAGAGTAAAATTTTATTATTACCCAATTTTTTCATGGTTACTCTGTCTATATGTTTATTGTTATAATCTTTAACTAGCATCCAACCTATGTGAGACCATAGAAAACCTAAAAATCTATTAGAGAATTTTTTAGGACTATGAGGATCTAAATCAGTATCAGTATAAGAATGGTGCTTGTAATGATCAGAAGCCCATATGATAGCAGGCCCTTGTAAAGCACCAGTACTGAGTAAACACAAGATAAATTCAACAACCTTATTTGTTTTAAAAGCCCCGTGAGACCAAAGTCTATGCAGCCCTACTCCAACGGAAATGTTAGTGATATAGTGCCCTAGAAGCACGCACGTAAATTCAAACCATCCAAAACCATACTGTCTCAAGTAGGTAATACACAAACAAATCAGTATAGTCGGATATAATATAAGACCTATAAAAGTCTGCTTATTTATTTTCAACTTAGATTCCATAGTATATTGTTTTAGTTAATCTAAATCTAGAATACCAGTTATATGTATGAACATCAATAGAAGTTACTATTATCTTCTAATTACCCTACCCTCTGTTAGTTTAGTTACGACTAGAGCGTTAAAGAATATGACAGAGCTCCAGAATGTAGCAGGAACAAAGGCAAATAACTCCTCAACACCTTCGTATTCACTTTCCCACATTATCAATATTAGTAAGCTTGAAAATAGTGAAACATAAAATGTTGCTTTAGGAACTTTTATGTTGAAAATCGCCGAATACAAAGGCACAGTCATAATAGGTCCCCACAGATTCAATGCGTAAAACATAATTTCAAGAATTTCATCAAATGCAATTGATAAAATACAAGTTAGTATACTCATAAATATATTAGACCCTCTTACCAAACTCACTTCTGCTTTTTCAGATAAGTTATCTTTAAGCATTGGCTGCAAAACATCTTTCGTAAAGCTTACAGCCGCAATATTCATGAATGAATCTACTGTTGATATCAAAATACTTATTACTCCTATAAAACCTATACCTAAAAACCCAGCTTTTAAGTTATTTTCAAGCAAAAATACCAATATCTTAGACTGATCCAAGTCAGCTTGCATTGAAAATGCCCAAATACCTAAAATAATGCATATTAAATAAAATATTGATGCCAAAAAGCCCGAAGCAATAAATGCAACTCTACCTTGCTCTGAATCTTTTGCTAGAAGCATCCTTTGTACTGCATGAGGAGGCAATAAGGGGATTAAGAAACTTATAAATAGATAAAAATATTGATTAAAAAATTCTCGATCAAGCCTCATGATAAGCTTTTCTGGAGCAAGATTTGCTAAAGATTGAGGAGCAACATTATTAAGTAACAAAACTATGAAAATTAAAATGACTACAGACTGTAGTTTGTCAGTTTTAATCACCGCATTTACTCCCCCCAAAGTGCTATACGAAAGAATAATGCACATAGACACTACCACACTGAGCGAATATGGTATATGAAAAAAATATTCAAATAGTATATTTAGAACTTTAAACTGAGCAGTAACGTAGAACACACAAACCAAAAACGTTACAACACCGCTTATGATCCTTGCCCCCAATCCAAAATTAGGTTCTATTATATCTCCTATCGAAATAGCTTTACTAAGATTTGCACAAAAATACTTGGCTAAAAATGCACAAATAATTAGGTTAAAAACATCCCCTAATACAATTAAAAAATATGAAATACCTATATCAAATCCTCTTTGCAAAGTATTGATAAGAGCAAAACTACCAACCCAAGTAGCAAAAATTGTTCCTATTAAACTATAGGTGGAGAAATTTTTAGAACCTACTGCATATTCTCTAATTGTCTGAGCAGGCTTAACCGTAAACAGACCTAAGTAGAAGATTAGCAAAAGATATACAATTATTAAAATGTAGTCAACTATTACCATTCCGCTATCTCGTTATCAAAAAATTCATAGAACTTACTTTAAAATATTATACACAAACCTTATATAACACAAGCAATAATTTATATTATGAAATAATTAACTTATTAACTTTTTTGAGATAAAACCTCCTAAAATTCTAACAATAAGTATTTTGATCTTGATTTAGAGTAAACAATTAGCTTAAAATAGCATCTTGACAAACTCATCGGCCAAAAATTTCCTATAAGTTTCTTCACATATGATACAAGATACAAGCAATTTACTTAAAGCTTGTGAAAATATACAAAACAGGCTCGTTCAAACGCCCGTAACAATATGCCGTGAATTAAATGAAAAATTTGGTCACAATTTCTATTTTAAGATGGACTGCCTGCAAAAAACAGGCGCATTCAAAGTACGAGCCGTTCTTAATCATTTGCTCTCGCTACAAAATGAAGGACATTTACCCAAAGAAATAGTAACCTACAGTACAGGCAACCATGCTATTGCCCTTGGTTACGTATGTAATTTATTAGGTATCAAGTGCAGAATTTATTTATCACGATTTACTAGCACAACGAAAATCGAGATGATTCAAAAATACAATCCCGAGATAATATTTACAGAAAATAGAAAAGAAGCTGAAATAATAGCTCGTAGCGATGAAAAAGGTTATTTCTTACATCCTTCAGACAGCGATTTAAGCATAGCCGGTAGTGGAACTATGTGTTACGAAGCATTGCAACAATTAGATGTAAAACCCGACGCCATATTTGCTGCTTGTGGAGGAGGGGGTCTGCTTTCAGGAAGCTTTCTTGCTAAAAAATTACTAAGTCCCGATAGTCTTTTATTCGGATGTGAGCCACAAAGCGCTAATGATGCATTTTTATCTTTGCAAGATAAAAAAATCTTTGAACTTCAACAAACACCTCAAAGCATAGCTGATGGACTCATTACTCCGAAATTATCCCCAAGGACTTTTGAATATATAAAAAAACTTGATGGCATTATATTAAGTACAGAAGAAGAAATTAAGAATTGGACCATATCACTCAATCGCCTTCTTAAGAATAAAATTGAACCTTCCTCAGCTATCACAATGCCTTGCGCTATAAAATGGCTAGAAAAAACCCCACCTTTAAAAAAACAAAACATTTTATTATTAATTTCTGGCGGAAACCTTGATCATCAGTTACTCTTAACAGAGTAGATCAATTATAATTTAGTATAGAATCTTATTGTTCTTAATATGAAATATTTAGCGGATACCTTAATAAAATTACTTGCCAGCATACTTATCGTCATCATATTGAGTGTACTAACTTTCATATTAATATCTGATCAACAAAAAAGTAATGTACTAAGGCTAGTAGCACGAACAATCATTAATGATAAAAACTTTCAGATTCAAAACCTTAGCATTGACACAAAAAAGAAAATTCTATCGCTCTATGACACATCTTTTAAAATAGGTGATGGCAAAATCATGCTTCCGGCCATTGATATCAAATATGCATCATGGGATCAAGAAATCGATATATCTTTTAAAAAAGTACTTATTGATGATAAGAGCATTGATCTGAATTTCTTGCTTAAAAGTCCTAATTTTTGGAGCATTAAGCATCAATGGAGTCTCTTTGCTTCAAATGAGGAGAGCAAATGCTCCATAGATTCACAAAACTCAACTATAAAAATTAGTCAATGCTATTTTAAGTACGATACTACATACCTAAATATCTCGGGAAACATAGTTAAAAATCAAAAAATAGAAATTTCTTCAGATTTTGATAATTTACCCCTTGACTCTTATAAATTCATCAAACCATTTGCAAAATCACATAAAGTCTCTGAATTTTTTGATTATTATGTTCAAGAGGGAAATATTTCTGGTTCTTTAAATATTAATCTAGACCTCAATCAACAAGAACTGAAGGAAGAAAATTTATCAGGCCATATAAACCTAACTAATGGAGTATTTAAATATGATCCAGATTTTCCTACCGTCGAAAAAATCAATGCTGAGGTAACAATCAAGGGAAGAGAAGTTAAATCAAAGATTTCTAATGCCCATTCAGGAGGAGCAGATGCTAAAGGTGGTTCAATATACTTTGCTTGGCAAGGAGAAAAAGACTCTAAGATTATAATAGATGTAGATATTAAGGCTCATGCAAAAGATATAAATAATTTCTTATTACCCGAAAATAAGAAACAACTTAAAAAACAAGGAATAGATTTTACTACTAGCCTCGGATCAATTGATGCCAAAATAAATGTCACCGTACCCTTACGAGAAGGAACGGAAAATTCGTGGCAAATAGATGGTAACATCAATAATTTTTCTTTAGGAATTGCAAAAGAAAAAATAATGCTAAGCAAAGCGGATTTAAAGGTGTCACTTGATGATAAACATCTATCTTCTACTGGTTATGGGAATATAAATGGTTATTATACTAAAATAAAATATGAGCAAGATATTCCTTACACTCATTCAAAAATAGATTGCGACCTTGATCTAACGAAAACTGATGATCAAAATGGCATGTTAATGGCTAGCGGTGAAGCAATATTAAAAATACATTTCGAAGATTTAAACGATAAGAAGAATATTACAGTTACTTCGGATTTAACAAAAGCAAAGATAATACTAAATCAAAAAAGCGTTGAAACAAGAATAGGCGAAAAGTTAACATTAAATGCTAGTAGCAGCGATAACTTGGATACTTTAGACATAAAATTAACAGGCTCAGGACCTTTAGCCTTAACAGGTAAATATAATTTTGAAAAAGATACTTTGAGTAATATTGTATTTAATAGTAAGTATATTAAAAATTTCACAGGCTTTTCTCAATTTCTTAAAGACAAAATTGTTATTAATGGTCAAGTTCACACTTTTGATATGTCTGAACAAGACTTGATGGGAGCAACCGCAGTGAGTAGGTCCGCATTAAGCCTAGATGTAAAAATAAATAACCTTATACTTAAAAACGACCTCACGCTTAATAATTGCGCCATCATGATGCAATGCAACAAAGATCGTTGCACTCAAAGCAATATAGTAGCTTCAGTAGGCGAACAAAATGTTGAAGCAAAACTTGTCTCATCTACAGGTGAGGAACAAGAATGGGTAGTATCTACTTCAAATGCAGGCGCTTTATTAAAAGCTTTAGGGCTGTATAAAAACGTAAACAAAGGCAATATGTCGCTTAACATATCGATGAAAAAACCACCTAAAGATTCAAATAACAATGCACCTTTAATGAAAGGAAACGTGACAATCAAAAACTTTTATGCCTTAAAAACACCAATATTAACAAAAATAGTCTCCCTTACTTCGATTCCAGGGCTTGTTAACTTAATCACCGCTGATATTAAGTTTCAGAAACTAGATGCAACGTTCAATGTATTAAATAACGTAATAAATGTTTTAGACTGTAATGTTGCAGGATCTTCTTTTGATTTTATGGCAAAGGGTGCGATTGATATGAACAAACGAAAAATAATCCTCAAAGGAGCAGTAGTCCCTTCTCTTTATGGACTTAACAGTTTGATCAAAGTAGTACCAATAATTAATACTCTACTTAACCGCAAAAAGGTTAAGGGTATCATAATCGCTCCATTTAGTATCGAAGAAACCTATTAATTTCAAAAAAATTTGCTAAAATATCAAAGATACTAAATTAAAATTTTTTACAATGCGCCTTTATCCTTTACGCTTATGGTCAAGCGATGTTGAATTTAGCTTTATGACCTTTAGAAACTATTCTTATATGATTTCTATAGCTTTAATGCTGATAAGTATAATTAGCTTAGGAGTTTTTAAATTAAACTTTGGCATAGACTTTGTGGGCGGTATCAATATTGAAATTTCAAGTAAAAAACCTATCCAATTAGCACAAATGAGAAAAAATTTGGAAAAAATCAACCTTAAAGAAGTGCTGATACAAAGTATTGGAGAAAATGAGATTGGAATCAAGGTCGCTTCTGGTAAAGATCATGACACTTCAAGCATCATAGATAGGATTAAAAAATCTATCAACACAGAATTTGAAAATAATCGCATTAAGTATGAAAGAGTTGATTTTGTTGGACCACAAGTAGGTAGCCAAATGATCTGGAGCGGCATTATGAGCGTTACATTGGCATTTGCAGCAATTGTTGCATACATTTGGATTCGCTTTGAATGGAGATTTGGAATAGGTATTATACTATCTTTAGTACACGATATCATATTGTGTTTAGGTTTTGCTAGTTGGATGCAGCTCGACTTTAACTTAAGCAGCATTGCAGCATTACTGACAATTGTTGGCTACTCAGTGAATGACTCAGTAGTTATTTATGATAGGATTCGTGAAAATTTGCACAAATGGTCGCATAAAAATATCATCGAGATCATTAATATGAGCATCAATCAAACTCTATCCCGAACTACTCTGACAGTTTTAACTACTCTAATCGCTAATCTAGCATTAATAGTGTATGGAGGAAAAGCTATACAAGAATTTAGCTTACTAATGTTTTTCGGTATTTTAGTTGGCACGTTCTCTTCAATATTTATTGCCGCACCTATTTTGCCAATGTTTAAATTAGAAAAAATTTAGATAGTGATAAACTATCTGTGGTCCACAAACCACATATTAGGATATAGCAACGGTTAGCATGGAGTTCTTATAGCTTTACCTCTATAAAAAATTACCATCTACTTTATTAGTAGTACCATCATTTTCAGCCACTATACCCATTGTTACTTCTTCCAAATCAGAACTGTATTCCGCATCTTCTTCTTGTAATCTAATTCTTTTTTGTGAGTCCTTAGCCTCCTTAATCTGTTTTTGAGCTTCGTGGAAAAATTTTGTCAATTCCAATACTTCCATTAAACTTTCTTTGTCTTCATAATCCAAAAATTTGAACAAATTTTGTCCAATAAATTGGCCAGAATGAGAGCCGCTAATATCAAGCTTATTACCTTGATTTTTAATACAATCAAAAGAAATATTACAAATATTTTCATAACTTTTTTCATGATGAGGCAAATATTGACGAGCAATTATTTTAACTCTCTCTGGAGTATCTGATTCTATTATTTCTTGGCATATCTTGATTTGTTCTTCTCTATTCCAAGTTTTTTTAGTTATATCATTCTCAACTTCTTGCATTGCATCGTTTAACATATCCGAGAATTCATCACTTCTTGAACTTAATGGTATGTCAGGATGGTGATTTAACGCATCAAGAATCTTTTTCAAAACTTTCATCTTTTGCCTGCTATTATCAGTATTCAAAATATTATCCACTGTGTTTGAGAAAGTATTACTAAAGTTAGCGTTAGAAAAATCTAGATTTGCTCCTTGTTCCACTAGGTACCTTGCTATCTTAAGGTGAAGGCTTTCTACAAGAGTATACAAGTGAACCATTTTTAAAGCATTCCGCAGTGGAGTATTACCATGTCGATCTGCAGCCTCCATATTAGCTCCTTGTTCCACAAGGCACTTTACCACTTCAAGCAACCCCCGGCCTGAAGCTCTTAACAATGGAGTATTACCATCTACGTCTACAACCTCCATATTAGCTCCTTGTTCTACAAGGTACTTTACCACCTGAAGGTGACCCAGCCATGCAGCATTCCACAGTGGAGTAGCACCACCCATGTTTGTAGCCTCCTTATTAGCTCCTTGTTCCACGAGATACTTTACCACCTCAAGGCGACCTTTTTCTGCAGCCCGTAACAATGGAGTATCACCATATTGATGTACACACTCCATATTAGCTCCTTTTTCCACAAGGTACTTTACCACCTCAAGGTGACCTTCTTCTGCAGCAGCCCACAGTGAATTAGTACCACTCATGTTTATAGCCTCCATATTAGCTCCTTTTTCCACTAGGTACTCTACCACCTTGACATGCCCATGTCTTGCAGCAAACCATAGTGGAGTACCATCACTCATGTTTGTAGCCTCCTTATCAGCTCCTTGTTCCACCAGGTACTTTACCACCTCAAGGTGACCTTCGCATGCAGCCATTAACAATGGTGAGCCAAGGTTTCCAGCCTCCTTATTAACCCCTTGTTCCACAAGGTATTTTACCACCTCAAGGCGACCTTTTTCTGCAGCTTCTGTCAATGGAGTAGCACCATTTCTGTATGCAGCCTCCATATTAGCTCCTTGTTCCACTAGGTACTCTACCACCTCAAGGTGACCCCAGCTTGCAGCAAACCACAGTGGAGTAGCATCATCTATGTCTACAGCCTCCTTATTAGTTTCCTTTTTCCACAAGGTACTTTACCACTTCAAGGTGACCTTCGTATGCAGCCCTTAACAATGGAGTATCACCCCTTCTATTTGCAGCCTCCTTATTAGCTCCTTGTTCCACTAGGTACTTTACCACCTCAAGGTGACCCCAGCTTGCAGCAAACCACAGTGGAGTACCATCATCTACGTCTACAGCCTCCTTATTAGCTCCTTTTTCTACAAGGTACTTTACCACCTCAAGGTGACCTTTTCTTGCAGCAGTTAACAACGGAGTAGCATCATCTATGTTTACAGCCTCCTTATTAGCTCCTTGTTTCACTAGGTACTTTACCACCTCAAGGTGACCTTCGCATGCAGCCCTTAACAATGGAGTATCATTAGAGTGATCTACACACTTCATATTAGCTCCTTGTTCCACGAGGTACTCTACCACCTCAAGGTGACCGCAACTTGCAGCATGTAACAATGGAGTACCACCACTCATGTTTATAGCCTCCTTCTCAGCTCCTTGTTCCACAAGGTATCTTACCACCTCAAGGTGACCCTCGTATGCAGCCAATAACAATGGAGTACTACCATATTGATCTCCAGCCTCCTTATTAGCTCCTTGTTCCACCAAATACTTTATCACCTTAAGGTGACCTTCGCATGCAGCAATTAATAACGGAGTAACACCATGTTCATCTGCGACATCCTTATTAGCTCCTTGTTCCACCAAATACTTTATCACCTCAAGGTGACCCTTTTCTGCAGCAGCCCCCAGTGAATTAATGCTATTAATGTTTACAGTCTCCTTATTAGCTCCTTTTTCCACAAGATACTCTACCACCTTAAGGTGACCGCAGCTTGCAGCCCATAACAATGGAGTACTACCATGTCGATCTGCAGATTCCTTATCAGCTCCTTGCTCCACGAGGTACTTTACCACCTCAAGATGATCTTCGCATGCAGCAGTTAACGGCGGAGTAGCGCCATATTCATCTGCGGCATCCTTCTCAGCACCTTGTTCCACGAGGAACCTTACCACTTCCAGACAACCATACTTTGCAGCTAAATGTAAAACAGTCTGATTATTTTCATCTTTTAGCTGACTTATATCTATTTTTTCTATTAATCCAATAGCTGCTTGAACTTCATTATTTTCAAGTGATTCAATAAATCTTTTGAGTATATTATCCATTTTTTAGATCTTGATATTATAAATATAACAATATCATATATCTTTATTAACTATAATTCAAGTCATAATAAATTTAAATAATATATACTAAAATCATATCATCATCTATCAAAAATGACATGTAAAATGTTTGACCACTAGCTAGGGGTTTTTGCTAAAGTAATGAATAAAATATGGACGAAAGAGTGTTTAGGCAGGATCAATCCCCCCTTTACTGAAAGGATTACATCTTATTAAGCGACAACAAATTTTCCAAGCACCTTTGATCAAACCATAACGGTTAAGAGCATCAAGAGCATACTGCGAACAGCTTGGATGAAATTTGCAACAACTAATATATGGACTTACTAATAGCCTATAAGCCTTGATGGGCAGAGTAATGATATACTGTAATATTTTTCTCATGCTATATCATGATTAAGCATTTTACGCACGCATGGATTTTTCAACCATGGACTTTGTATTTCCTTTGAAACGCAAGGACTTAGTACCTCATATTGAGCTTTTTGCACACATGCAGACATCATATTAAATGCAAACACTATTAAAAAAATCTTCTTCATTAAGGCACTAACAAAATTACGTATACTTACCTTGCATATACTAATATGTTATCTCAAATTTACATAATTGTATCATATTTTAACTCATTAAATAAAATTAATCTGATATCAAAAAGTCACGGAATTTTCTAGTTATCTATAAAGCTAGCATTTCTATTGAAACAATTAAGTTGATTAAGATATAACAAACCTAGAAGTCCTTGTAAAAGCTAGGATAATTAGGGAAGCGCAACCATATATATGACTTACAGAAAAATACTTTTACTTTTTATTATTAATACAGCAATTTTGACTAAAGTCATATTTAGCTACAATAGCTATAAGCAAGAGGTAGCCGATAAAACTAAATCACTTGAAACAAAGCCTCCTACAACAAATCCTAAAATTAAGGTACCAGATAAATCTAATACCAACGACATAATAAAATTTCTAACTAGCTTAGCTAAAATATATACCGAAACTATGAAGGTATCAAAAATAGATTTTGAAGATAAAAAAATAATATTAACCATGGGTACAACTAATTTAGATAATGTTGCAGAATACATAAAAAAGTTAGAAACTCTTTCCGACACGGCATGTGACATCACTGATGTCAAATTGTCAGATGACACACGAAAAGACCAAGCCGATACAGTTAAAAAAACTAAAGCTAAACCAGCAGCAATGCCATTTAGTTTTAGTTACATTACGGATCAAATGGCTATAAAAAAGAAAGATTCTACTAACAAGCCTGTAGAAGATCAGAAAAAATTTAAATATACCCTATCCATTACTGTAAATTTATGAAAATACTTTGCTATATCTTAAATATTTTTATATCACTTACTACTTGCTACTATGGATATAAGATCAAGACACAAAAGAAAGAATTACAAAAACTTGCAGCTAGAGAAAAAGCAAAAAAAATGATGGCAGAAACCTTATCTCCCTTCAAATTTTTTACATCTGAAATTAGCAAAATACCTGATATGTTAGACGTATTTAAAGCCAACAGCACAATTAATACATATGACTTTCAAGTACAATCGTATGGAGAGTCAAAAGAGGACAAAAAGAAATATGTTTACGTTGAATCAAATTTTTTAATTGATGCAAATTATCTAGACTTTATAAAAATTTTAGATGAATTTAAAAAACAAGGTTTAATATTTAGTGTAAAAACTTTTACATTAGAGGGTAAGGATCTGACTCCTAATGTAGTTTCGGTCAGTTTAATAACTTTAGCTTATGACAAAATGTAATAAGCATAATTTTAAGGGGATAATATGTTTAGAAAACTTTTACCATTTATAAATCTGTTTTTCATATTAATAATAGGATTAGGAATGCTTCCTTTTTTGCGTTCTAGTATTATGGGCTTACAAGGAGATTTAAGCAATAAACAGAGCAGTATTAGTAAAGCAATAGAAGAATTGAATCAAAGACAAAAGAAACTAGAAGCAGATGAAGAAGAATTAAAGAAAAAGCTTGAAGAACAAATTGCTGCCCAAACAAAAAAAGATGCACGAAGGAAAGATAAAGCAGATAAAGATAAATTAATTGATCCAACTAAAGTATCTTCAGGATCTAAAAATAATCTTACGCTTTCTGCAATCGTAGCAACAGGAGGAGAAAGCTATTGTCTAATCAACGATACAATATTAAGACAAGGTGATGAAATTTCTCCATATAAAGTTGTATTAATTACACAGGATTACGTTTTGTTGACTGATGAAGATGAAAATAGCTTTAAATTACAACTTAATTAAATTATAAATTGTCCTAGAGTATATAACTAAAAATTTACCTGTGGTAGGATTTTGAGTTTTATATTTCAGTTTTTTTAATCATAAAGTTAGACGCATGTTATGAGCAATTTCTCAAAATATAGAATTAAACGTTGGATTCAAGCTGCTGTTATAGCGACTTCTTTGACAACGTTTAATCTGTGTTACGCGTATGATGAGGGAGGTTTTGGGTTATCTGAGGAGCAAACGAATATGGCACGTAAGACTTTAGCAAATATACGTGAAGTGATAGATGATGCTGTACGGAGAGTTGAAAAAATTTATTATCCTAATATTGGAACTTACGGAATTAAGACTAATGTCTCTTCGTCAGCTTCTGGTATTGTAGTAGATTTAATAGGAGGAACTGGAAGTACAAGTGGTATGGGTAGTGGTTACACCGCACATAGCATTTCCGGTCTTTATACTTCTTATAAAGCAAATTCTTATGTTGCTAGAATGGCTATTATTGCTTCTGGTCTTAGAATTCAATTAAGGTTCATTGAAAATACAACTTCGGTTACAACTGGAAATTTGACAACCAAGGTTCCAATGTTTGAACTTTTCTATAATCGGCGCGTAGTTTTGATGCCAATGTTCAATATTTCATATGATTCTAGTGGAAACATAGTAACAAGAGATTTAAATATTAGTGCGTGGGAATGCTTAACTGATGCTGATGAATCAATTGGCTCAGGTGAAGCAGGCTTATCGGAAGGTATGAGATCTGTTGTATCTATAGGAGGAGGAGTGCTTGGGACTTGTCAATATGTGAGTGTCGCAAATATGGATAATATTTGGGTCACTATTTAATTTTATGGTTTTTTATTAACAACATTTTATGGGTAACTATATGAAAAATAAGTTAACAAAAATTTTATTAGTGTCTTCTTTATTAGCTTCTGGTATGTCATTTGCAGCTGATGAAGGTAGATTTGGTTTAAACGAAGAAGCAACAGTTAACGCAAGAAAAACTCTTACAAGCGTTAGAAAAATCGTTGACGAAGCTGTAAGAATTGTTGAAGGAATTATATATCCTAACTTAGCAACTTACAACGTTGATACTTCAGCTGGTACAGGTATATTAGTTGATCTTGTAGGTAGTACAGCAACAAAAACTCCTACTCTTGCTTCTTCATTATCAGGACAGTTTACTTCTTACACATCAAATCCATACCTTGCAAGAGCTGCTATCTTAGAATCTGGACTTAAAGTACAGATGCAATTTGTAGACAGTGGTACAGGAGTTAGCAATGCTAACGCAGGAGCTACATTTAATGTGCCTATTTTTGAATCATTTTATGGTAAGAAAATAATTTTAATCCCTATTTTTAACGTTAAATACAGCTCTGGCAAATTAACGATTAAAGATCAAGAGATTAACACATGGGAATGTTTAACTGATGCTGACGAAGGAATTAGCACAAGTGGTACAACCATCGCTGCAGGTATGAGATCTGTCGTATCTATGGGAGGTGGTATACTTGGTACTTGCCAATACCTACCTTCAACTAGCTTCAGCACCGTCTGGCAAACTATCTAACACTACTTGGGTACCTCACAGTACCTATAGTGTTATCACATAGAAGGTCAATCATGAAAGCTGCAAAGGTCGTAGTTATGTTTTTAGTTACGTTATCCTCTGCAGCTTTTGCATATGATGAAGGTAGATTTGGTCTTAACGAAGAAGCAACCGTTGAAGCGCGAAAAACTTTAATAAATGCAAGATCGATGATTGACGACGCACTAAGAATAGTCGAAGGGATAATATATCCAAACTTAATTACATACGGCGTAGATACTAGAATCAATATTGCCGATTCCAATATACTAATAAATTTCGTTCCATCAGGCACCGACGCAGGAACTCTTGGAGCAAATATTACCGTATCTGAATTTGGGGGTAATTATACTCGTAATCCTTATGCTAAACAACTAGTTATTCTTGAATCTGGATTAAGGATACAATTTCAATTTGCAAATTTTGATAACCAACCAGAAGATCCTTTTAAACAATATAAAGTTCCATTATTTGAGCCTTTTTTAAACAAAAGAATCATACTAGCGCCCATTCTAAATATTAAATATGATAACAACGGTAAAATAGTTGTCAGAGATCAAGAAATCGACGGATGGGAATGCATTACCGATGCTGATTCAGGGGTAATTACAAGCGGTTCTACCATAGGCGAAGGAATGAGATCCGTTGTCGCAATGGGTGGAGGCATACTTGGTACATGCCAATATGTTAGTCCAACAAATTTAGATTCAATCTGGAAAAATATCTAGAAAAACTATATATCAAAAAGTTTTTGAGGACTTATAGTCACATCATCACAACTTCTAAGACTTTGAATTAATAAATGATTGCTACAAATACAATATTAGTGACAATACTTAAACCAGTCCTAAACAACATCTAAAAAGTATGTTTCTTAAATTTCTCGTTTTCACATTCGTCTTATCTCTTAATACGTCTTTTTCAGATGAAGGCGAGTTTGGTCTTAGAGAAGAAGAGGCCAATATGGCCCATAAAACTCTTCAGAGTATCAGAACTAACTTAGATGATGCAATGCGTAAAGTTGAAGATGCTTTATATCCAAACTTACAAACCTATTCAATACAAACCAATTTACCAATATCAAGTACAACCATACTAGTGGATTTCATAGGCTATACACCTGGCAAAATACCAACGAATTCACGTATATCACTACCACCTGGAGCGCCCCCTCCTGGAGCCCCTCCCCCACCACCCGGAGCACCCCCTCCTCCACCGGCCTATAGACCTAATCCATACATTGCAAGACTTGCAGTAATTGAAACAGGCTTACACGTACAATTAAAGTTTGTTTCAGCTATTACTGGGGTTAATGATAACCCTGTTACAACGGCAAAATTACCAATCTTTGAACCATTTTATGGTAAACGTATTGTAATGATTCCAATATTTAATGTAGTATACGATTCGGCTGGAAATGTTACGACAAAAGATACTGAAATCAGTACCTGGGAATGTCTGTCAGATGCGGATGAAGGTATATCAACTTCAGGCACTACAATTGCCGAAGGTATGAGATCTGTCGTGTCAATGGGTGGAGGAAATCTTGGAGCATGCCAATTTATTAGCTCATCTAACCTAGATACAATTTGGGCCAATATCTAAAGTTAATGAGTCTTATAGACAACTTTTTCATAAATTTTATCCCTTTCTCGCAAAATAGTTACAAAATTCTAACCTGTAACATTTAAAATATTTGTAAGTACGACTTATTAACATAAACATACTTGATCATATGAAAAATAAACTAACTTTAAGCTTACTACTAACATCCCTTCTTGCATCCAGCGCCTTTGCTGGCGATGAAGGAGCATTCGGTTTGAGAGAAGAGGATGCAGACATGGCCCGTAAAACTCTACATAGCATTAGGCCCAGCTTAGACGATGCAATGCGCAAGGTAACAGACATACTATATCCAAACTTACAAACTTATAGCATTCAAACAATTCTTCCTATTGCAAGCACCACTATCTTAATGGACTTAATTGGTACCACTTCTGGTAAGGTTGCAAGTAACTCTCGCGTTTCAACAAGTGCCTTTAACGTTTCAACCACTGTAAGTGGAGTGACGACAACTACCAATACTTACAAAACGAATCCATATATTGCAAGACTTGCTATTATTGAAACAGGTCTGCGCGTACAACTAAAATTTGTTTCTGCCTCTACTGGTGTTGCTGACAATCCTGGTACAACTGCAAAAGTGCCAATTTTTGAACTATTTTTTGGTAAACGTATCGTAATGATTCCTATCTTTAACGTTGCATACGATTCATCTGGAAATAACGTTACAGCAAAGGATACTGAAATCAGTGCTTGGGAATGTTTATCAGACGCCGATGAGGGTATCTCAACTTCAGGTACTACAATTTCTGAAGGTATGAGATCTGTCGTATCAATGGGCGGAGGAGATCTTGGATCCTGTCAATTTATTAGCGCAGCAAACTTAGACACAATTTGGGCTGCTATCTAAATCAAGGAGGTGCTGTTTAACGGCGCCTCAACACTAAACCCTTCATACTATCTTGAACCTAGCTCTGAGATCAATAAGCAACGTTAGACTATTTTTTAATTCTATTATTAATAAATAAATTGCTTAGATACTAATATTTAATATTTAATATGTTTAATGGGCGAGCAATACCTCGTGGTAATGCTTAAAAGTACCAGCTAAACTCTTAAATAATATATTTGTATGAAAAATAAACTCACTTTAAGCTTATTACTAACATCTCTTCTTGCATCTACTGTTTTTGCGGGTGACGAAGGGGCATTTGGTTTAAGAGAAGAAGATGCAGATATGGCTCGTAAAACTCTTCACAGCATTAGGCCTAGCTTAGATGACGCAATGCGTAAAGTATCGGATATACTATACCCAAATTTACAAACCTATAATATCCAAACAATTCTTCCTATTGCCAGTACCACTATACTAATGGACTTAATTGGTACTACTTCAGGTAAAGTTGCAAGTAACTCTCGCGTTTCAACAAGTGCTTATACCAGCTATAAAACTAATCCATATATAGCAAGACTTGCAATTATTGAAACTGGCTTGCGCGTACAGATGAAATTTGTCTCTGCTTCTACTGGAGTTGCTGATAACCCTGGTACAACTGCAAAAGTGCCAATTTTTGAACCATTTTACGGTAAACGTATCGTAATGATTCCTATCTTTAACGTTACATATGACGCAGCAACTGCTACTGCTAACGTTGTAGCAAAAGATACCGAAATCACTGCTTGGGAATGCCTATCAGATGCTGACGAAGGTATCTCAACTTCAGGTAACACAATTTCTGAAGGTATGAGATCTGTCGTATCCATGGCCGGTGGAGACCTAGGATCATGCCAATTTATTAGCGCCGCAAACCTAGACACCATTTGGGCTGCTATTTAATATGATGAGGTGCTGTTTGACGGCACCTCAACACCATTCCCAATTCTTGAGATCAATAAACAACGCAACGTCATTTTTAATCCGTTATTAATAAAAAAAATTGCCTAAATAATGGTATTTAATATGCTTAAATAAATAGCAATAAACGATAGCACGATTATCAACCGCATATTATATGAAAAACACGTTAACTTTAAGCCTATTAATAATATCGCTACTTGCATTAAATGCTTTCGCAGGAGGAGATGGAGAATTTGGTATAGGAGAAGAAGAGACGAATATGGCTCGTAAAACCTTACTAAGTATAAGACCTAGCCTAGACGATGCAATGCGCAAGGTAGAAGACGTATTATTTCCAAACTTACAAACCTACAGCATTCAAACAAATATCGCTCTTGCAAGCACTACAATTTTGATGGATTTTGTTGGCAGCACTTCTGGTAAAGTACCCACCAACTCACGTACAGCAACAAGTTCTTATACTAGTTACAAACCTAACCCATACATAGCAAGGCTTGCAATTATTGAAACAGGACTGCGCATACAATTAAAATTTATTTCTTCTACTACTGGCGTTACCGATAATGTAGGAACAACAGCAAAGGTACCAATATTTGAGCAATTTCTCGGTAAACGTATCGTAATGGTACCGATATTTAACGTTGCATATGACTCTTCTGGAGTTAACGTTGTAGCTAAAGATTTGGAAATTAGCGCATGGGAGTGCTTATCAGATGCTGACGAAAGTGTATCAACTTCAGGAACCACAATTGCCGAAGGTATGAGATCTATCGTATCAATGGCAGGAGGAAATCTTGGCGCATGTCAGTTTATTAGTGCAGCAAGTTTAGATACTATATGGGCTAGTATATGATTCGTAAAATTATAGTATACTTAATTTTCATATTGTTACATTTAAATGGAATTAGCTTTGCATATGATCAAAAAAATGCAGGAGTGAGAGAAATTGATTACAACTTAGCCAAAGCAACACTAGAAAACATTACGACTCACCTGGAATACGCAGAACAAGTCGTTATGAACGATATATTGCCGTATGTAAACAGCAAACTATATACGCAACAAGGCACTGGAGTATATGCATATTTGGTTAATAATACAGGCAACACTTCAACATTTACCAACTGGATCACCACGGTCACAAATACCAATTCAGGATCTTACACTAAAAACCCATATATATATAAATTAGCTATAGTAAACTATGGCCTCAAAATTCAAATGCAGTTTGTAAATAATTATATTACTCCTGTAAGTAACTATTCAACATCTAAGCTTTCAATATTTGAACCTTTTTTAGGCAGAAGAATTATATTAGTACCGCATATAAAAAGCGCAGGTTGTGGATCTGTTCGTGGCATATTGAGTCTCTTTAGTGATATATTTGATAAGTTTAAAGGTGATGATGACGATGATAATGATAATGACGATTATGATGATGATGATTGTCGAAATAAAAGAAGACACAAAAGACAAAAAATTGTTACAGGAGGTGATATTGACTACTGGACCTGTTATACGGATGCTGACGAAACTGTTGCATATTCTGCTAATGGCATTCCAGAAGGTAGCGTTTCAATCGTCTCAATTGCTGGAGGCGTTTTAAATGGATGTATGTTTATGAGAGCTGCAAATCTAAATAATTTATGGGTGAATATTTAATATGCGTAATATAAGGAAAATAGTACTATTATGCCTTATTTGCCAACAGTCTTTTGCAGCACAAGATGATGGATATGGCGTCGGTGAAGTTGCAATTAATCTTGCAAGAATCACAGGCAAAAACATTCTAACTCATCTCGCATATGCAATTAAAGTTGTAGAGAATGATATATACCCTAATCTATCCACTTATGGAAAAAACGTTAAAACAGCAAGCACCTCTATATATGCATATCTGATAAACACTAGCGGTAATACTTCAACATTTAGTAATTGGATTACTACGGTCACAAGTACTAATTCAGGTTCTTATATTAAAAATCCTTATATAGCTAAGTTAGCTATTGTAGATTATGGGTTGAAGATTGAAATGCAATTCGCAGGTACTAATATCACCTCATTCGGAGTGGGAACAAGCGCTCAGGTTCCTGTATTTGAACCATTTTTAGCCAGAAGAATAATGTTAGTACCTATATTTAATGCAACTTATTCAGGTACAAAAGTAACGTCACAAGATAAGGCTATATCTTCATGGACATGCCTCACTGACGCTGACGAAACAATTGCATCTTCTGCCAACGGCATCTCGGAAGGCTCTTTATCAGTTCTTTCTGTAGCTGGAGGAGTACTTGGGTCATGTCAATATATTAGTGCCGCTACAATGAATACTATATGGATAACAATTTAAGGTTATAATTCCATGAAAAAACTAACTTTAATATTTCTTGCTTTTTTTACTATTTCATACGCTGCTGACGAATGAGGTTTTGGTCTATCAGAAGAAAATTTGGATGCGGCTAGGAAAACTCTTAGAAGCGTTAAATCAGATCTAGATAGTGCAATCAGATTTGTGTCGGACAGTATATATCCTAACTTACAAACTTACGGAATTAACACAACCAAATCATCAGATAACTCTTTAATAGTAGTAGACTTTGTGGGAGGAAAGAGCGAGGATGATAAAAACTCATTTTCTTCTATAAGAAGAACTTTTAAAAATTACTTGGAAAATCCCTATATCTCCAGCTTAGTAGTAATTGAATCTGGATTAAGAATACAAATGAAATTTGTATCAAATAACGGCGTAAGCTCAAGTACAGGAACAAAAGCAAAGGTGCCAATCTTTGAGCCATTTTTCGGTAGAAGAATTTTGTTAACTCCCATATTTAATATCAAATACGATAACAGCGGTAATGTTACGGCTCAAGATCGAGAAATCATAGCTTGGGAATGCTTATCAGATGCTGACGAGTTAATCAGTATGAGTGGCACAACTATAGCAGAAGGAATGAGGTCAGTTGTATCTATTGCAGGAGGCGAGCTTGGATCATGCCAATACTTAACTGCTAGTAGTCTGAACAGAATTTGGGCAAATGTTGAGCAAGATGATTGATTTGTTATTGATCCTTCTTTGGTTCAGATGAAATTGCTTGTTGATCATTAATCTTATCAACTGTTTTTTCATCTACATTTTGTACAAGATTTTGTTGCCCAGTTGAAACATTATTCTCAGCAACCACAACTTGCTCTTCCACGGAAGCATCAACGTTTTCTTCAGCAGTAATTTGAGTATCTAAGTTATTTTCTGAGACCGTTATATCATCGCCAGCATTTTCAGCTTGTTGGTTAGTCTGATCTTCATTAGTGACAGTGGCTTCCTCAGCTAGCACGGACTCATTCACGCCCCCTTCTACTGAAGTGTTGTCAGAGACTTCTTGGCTTGACAGTTCAGGATTAGCAGACATACCTACAACTTCTTGGCTTGGTAATTCTTGACTACTAGACGCATCTACAACTTCTTGGCTTGACAACTCCTCATTAACAACCATATTTCCATCTCCTTGATCCGATGACTCTTCACCAACAACTTCATCTACAACTTCCTGATTTACTAACTCCCCACTGGTAGACGTATCCACACCCTCTTGGATTTGAACATTTTCAGTAGACGCCTCATATGAATCTGTAGCAACATTTCCCCGTTCAGTATTAGCTTGATCACCTTCTGCCTCAATAGCTTGAGTTTCATCAGCACCAACCGAACCTAATGCATATACACATAATTCTTCCAATGATACTTTATTTTTATCTGCCAGCTCTTTTAGTTTTGCAATTGCATCCATAACCTGACTAGGTATGGTACCATTACGTTCTTTTGAAAGCCAATCTGCCTGGAAATGCAGTGGGTGATGTTCTGACTCCGGTTCACCTATAAAGATAGTAAAAGGCGACATTTGTCCGCCAAAATCACAGTTTATAGTAAATTTTTTCATATAAAGCCTTAGAGAATTTTCTCTATTTTATGACATAAAGTGCCAAGACCCTAGAAAGTCCTGAGTAAGTAAGTCAAAAAATTCAAAATTAGATTAATTTGCAATCATGCACTAGCAAAGGTAAGGAGATGAATACGAAAAAATCAATTAAGATAAAATTTTTGCTTAGACTGAGGTTAGTGACAAGTCTATTATGTGATAAAAGTATAAATAGCTCTAAATGATTGTAGGACTTCTAACCCCAGTCCTTCACAGTCAGGGAGAGCTAATTCTCCGATATCTTTTGATATCTACAATTTTATAACTCCCTATCCCTTCTACTTTTACACAATTGTTTTTACTTTTGAAAGCATCAAGCATATCTCAATAAATTTAAATAAAATTTTATTTGGACATAGTTAGCAAGAACTTTTAAATATAGTAATGTATAAAAGGTTTTGTAGTTCAGTCTGGTACCTCACCAGATACTGCACTACTTTACCACTGATCATTTTTACTGTGCCTCGAATTTATAGTTCCCTATCCTTTAGTGATAGCAATTTCTTTACTACCTTCCGAGGAATAATCACAGCCCGTACACAGTATCAACCTAATTTCAATAAATCTAGGTAAAATTTTTTCTTAAAAGTAGTTAGCATCAATTATATAATATGTTAAAAGTATAGATGACTGAGGAGGTATAACGCTGGCATAGATCCGGCGATATACTCCTTGCAGTCCCTTTTATTTTTTTGAGATTTCTCTTTTAACTAAAAACAAAAATATTCAGCTTTTATAAACGCTCTAATTGAAAGAGGAGTAATTTATATATTGCAATGGATTAATTGGCTCTTTACCCTTTTTAATAGCAACATATAATTGAGGCTCTTTTGCACTGCCCGTTTGACCAGCATGACCTATTACCTCCCCCTTTTTTACCAATGAACCCTTCGTTACAGTAATGTCATCAAGATAGGCAAGAGCAACAAAATAATCTGTATTTTTAAGCTTTATAATTATGAGATTGCCAAATTTATTATCATGTCCTGAATAAATCACTTGACCATCATACACAGATTTTACTGGATTACGTAATTTTGTTGCAACGCTAATCGCTTTATGATCATTACTGAATTCTTTAATCAAGTACCCATCAACTGGTCTTATTAAAGCTGAATTTAGGCCTTCTAAAGTTTTAATTTTTTTTACCGGAGTTTGTTTTTTTGCAATTGGAGTTTCTTTTTCTTCATTCTTAGCAGCTAAGATTTCTTTAATTTGTAAATCAAGCTGATTTGTTTTATCTTGAACCTCTTCTTTTTCATTTTGGACTTTCTCAGATTCAATTAAAGTGGTTTGTCTTTTATCCTCTGATTCAATCTCTTCCAAAAGGGATTTTCGTTCTTTATCTTCTTGTGAATAATATTGAGTTAAATCGTTTAACGCTTGAGCTTCTTTATACTGAATTGGAGCCGGTGGTTGAGTTGAACATGCAACTAGGAGTTGCATAAATATCACGATCAAGAAAAATTTTGTGGTTTTTGGCATAAATTATTTGTATTTTTGGTTTTCTTTTACTTCCCAAAACCTACGAGTCAGTGTATTATTGATAAGTATGGTTTATAGAGCTATATGTACAGGAATTTATGAGAAAAATCAAGAGTTATGCAAGAACGGTAGGTAAAGGACTATCTAATTTATGTCAATCTTTGATACAAAATATCCTACCAAAGTATCAAATAGATAAAGAAAAACTTACAAGCTTACCTAATCTACATATTGAAATTGGATTTGGTAGTGGAGATTTTATATATAATATGGCTCTTGCTAACCCTCATCAAAATTTCTTGGGAATTGAAGTTTATATGAACGGCGTGTGCAATCTATTAAAATTATGTCAAAAACAACCTTTAGATAACTTATTCATTTATCCAGGAGATGCAGACCATATACTTGAAAGTTTACCCAATAATTTTGTTGATGCTTTTTATGTTTTTTTTCCTGATCCATGGCCTAAAAAACGCCACAACAAAAGAAGACTTGTTAATAAAAATCGTTTGAGCATTTTTTTTACAAAACTAAAAGACTCAGGCATTTTCAAATTTGTCACTGACATAAAAGATTATTTTGATCAAGTGATTGAAGATGTAGGTGAGCAATCTTTGTTACACAAGAAAGAAATTTTTAATTTTAATAATAAAATTATTGTAAAAAAAACCAATAAAGCAGATAAAATGTCATTAGATCAACCCTTGGATATAAAAATACAAACTCAACAATTGTATTTTACCAAGTACTGTAACAAAGCCTTAAAAGAAGGACGCTCCGTTTTTTCTCTGGTTGGTCACAAAATCACCCCCTCGATTGATAATCTAAGGTTGAAAAATGCATGACTTAAAAAAATTTTAGATCTATTTTTACGAAAAAAGCTATTTTTTTCGAAATTAACAGTTGATTTAGTTTTCTAGTAAGTATAATGTAAATTATGTATACTAAATTAACCTCTTAATAATTTGATGATATGACTACACATAATACCGCCCTAGACGTTTTAGTAGTTGACGATGAAGATGATATTGCAAAATTGCTGGCTGAAATCTTAATAGAAGAGGGTTTCAGCCCAAGGATTGCACATAATAGCGATGAAGCATTTGCAAAAATAGAGCAAAAAGTACCAGCCGCAATAATTTTGGACATATGGCTACAAGGCAGTGAGATAGATGGTCTTGGAATTCTAGAAATAGTCAAAAAACGCTACCCATTAATGCCTATTATAGTAATTAGTGGTCACGGTACCATTCAAACAGCTGTAACTGCTATTAAACTTGGCGCTTATAATTATATTGAAAAACCTTTCACTCACGATAAACTGATGATCATGCTCAAAAGAGCTTGCGAATCATCAAGGCTTAAGAGAGAAAATCTAGATCTAAAAGCAAAAGTAATCGATAAAACTGAGATTATAGGCACCTCATCATGCGTTAATAAACTCAAATCTCAAGTTGAAAAA
The DNA here is from genome assembly GCF_003015145.1 of Candidatus Phycorickettsia trachydisci. Lineage (NCBI taxonomy): Bacteria > Pseudomonadati > Pseudomonadota > Alphaproteobacteria > Rickettsiales > Rickettsiaceae > Candidatus Phycorickettsia > Candidatus Phycorickettsia trachydisci. The sequence continues at coordinate 729,687 of NZ_CP027845.1, forward strand.
ATAGCTCCTACCTCAGGCAGAGTCTTAATGACAGGTAACGCTGGAGTCGGTAAAGAACTATTCGCAAGAATTCTTCACAAAAAATCTAAAAATGCTAACGGACCGTTCATTAGATTTAGTCCTACTGGGATGAGTGTTGAAAAAATACAACAAGATTTATTTGGTGATCCTGAAAAAAACGATGTAACGGGTGTATATACTTATCGTACCAGTTTATTTGAAGCAGCTCATAACGGCACTTTATATATAGATGAAGTAGCAGATATACCCCTACAAGTTCAAATAAGGTTGCTACAAACGATTCAAAGCCAAAATATCGAAAAAAATGGCAGAACTATTAAAATTGAAACTCGCATTATTGCAGCCACAACCAGAAATTTAGAACAGGAAATAAATAATGGAAAGTTTAACAAAGACTTATATTATAGATTAAACGTTATCCCTCTTCATATTCCTGATTTAGCTGAAAGAAAGGATGATATACCAATTCTTGTCGATTATTTTGTACATCAATTAGTCAAATCATCAGGACTTAAACCTAGAATATTCGCACCTGATTCTATTGCTGCATTGCAGGCTTATAACTGGCCTGGCAACATCAGAGAACTAAGAAACGTTGTTGAGTGGTCTATGATTATGAATCCTGTAAATAATGATGAGGATAAAATGATCAGATTTGATATGCTTCCTCCTTGCGTGTTAAGCGATTCGGCTAATTTGGTTGCTACAAATTCTGAGCATTTAGTAGACGTAATGTCCTTGCCACTTAGAGAAGCTAGAGAAATTTTTGAAAAGCAGTATCTAAGCGCGCAAATGAGCAGGTTTAATAACAACATCTCTAAAACCTCTGCGTTTATAGGCATGGAAAGATCAGCCTTGCACCGCAAACTCAAGCTGCTCAATATCTATAGCAACAAGTTTAAATTAGATCAAGAAATGGGGAATGAACTAGCAAACTAGTTCATCCCCTTGATCAAGGATCAAATAGATTTTTTCTCTCTTAATCTTTAAAAGACATTTAACATATAGTACAGCCAAGCAAAGCACTACAATCCCTTTGATTATCAACATCTTAGCCATTAGATGGAACAGCATCACCCTCACCTGAGGATTCTGGCAACCACGGAGCATTTATACCATCCTTACAAAGATTCCCTAATCTACCCTGTTGATCTAAAGGTAAACATTTCATAATCTCTCTTTTTGCAGAAGAATCTTCAATCGTAACATCCTTAGAAGACACATCGCTTGTTTTAGGATGGAAGATATTTTTAACATAATTTACTAACCAATTCTCCTCAGATATAGAGGTGGTTGTATCTTGCTGAATATTTGCATCTTTTTGCTCAGGAAGATGATCTAGTATTCTTTTTTGTAAAACTTCTAAATTATCACTCAATTTTTCCAATAAATCAGGATTATCTCTTAATTCATCCCTCTCATATAACTCCGCAGTTCTTTTTAAAGTATCAGCAAGTTCTTTATGAAACCCTAGATCTTTCGGATTAGAATTAATTTCTTCAAGATGACTAAATAATATATCACTAGCTTTTTCGTGTAACTGTAAATAACTTTCCTTTAATTCTTCAAAAATACTCAAATTTTCAGATATATTCTTCAAGAGAGTATTAATAGATTTTAGAAATTGCTTTATCTCTAACGGATCTTTACTTTGTTTCACTCTCTCCACTTTCTCATGCACTAGGTCATTTAACCCCGCATCAAATATATAATTTTTTATAGCACTTTTAACATTTTCTGACCTAAATTGACCAGCAAATTTAAAAATTCTCATCATTCCTCCTAAACATACTATAGGACATAGCCCATCTTCTGTAATAAGCCTTGGTTGATATAGTACATCAATTTTTGACTCTAATTTTCGAAAGTTATCTTCTTGTATTACCACACCGGAGTTAAGCAACGTTAGTAACTCCTTAACACCATTCCTCATAGCATTAAAGCCTTCTTGAGATGCATTTAAAGGTCTTCTAAGAATTAAATTTAAAGAATCAGCGGTTACTACAGCACCTTTATCCAAGAGGAAATTAATACCCTCAACATCACAATACTCTACAGATATATTAAGTAAAGAGGAATATAAAATTTTATCATTTATTCCCCTTGTCAACACTTCCAACATTTTAATATTTGCGGCATAAGTAAGAGCAGTTTCTAAGGGACTTAAGCTTTGTTTATCTTCTTTATAATGAACATGTGCGCCCATATCTATCAACATTTTGGCTACCTCATCATGCCCATTTATTACAGCAGCCATTAAAGGCGTTGAGTTTCCTAATACACTCTCCTTATGATAACTCTTCTGATTGAAAATCCGGCTATTCATAAGCTCTATTACTTTTGCATCTTTTAATCTCTCTACTATAATTGATAAACTCTTAGGGTTACCTATAGACGCTGCGACATGCATAATGTTGCAATATGATGGTAGTTTCAATGACGCCATATAATCACTTGTATAAAACTCGGAATTGTAGTCTAACTTCGAATCTTTTTCTATCATTTCTTTCAACCCCAACTCTGGTCTATGTAAAGCTTGGAACAGCTCAGGATTTTTTTTGTTCAAATGCTCTTAAAGCGTTTTGCATTTCTTCTTTCATAAAATATAATTTAAATTAAGTATTTTATGATTAGAATAATAGAATAACTAGATAAAAGTCAAAAAGCTTTTTGACTTTTAAAGTTTGAATTAATAAAAAAGGATAGCTAAATTATTTATCTTGAGTAATTTTTTAGCCCAAAAGTTTAGTACATAACTCGTCAATAGCATGAGTATTTTCAGCAATGAAATTTTCGGCCAGGGTTAGCAAACCGCTAATAGTTTGATCACTACAATCATCCATGTTCTTTAAACTATCGGGTAGATCAACTTGAAATCTAAAATGATTACCTTGTTTTAACATAGCCTTCATAGCTGCCTCAGCTATAACACTATCAGCATCCATCATACTTCCAATAATGTCCCTGCCTTGAAGCCATCCTATGACACCATCATTATCCATCACATCCTCTACGATATCTTCAATATCAATTGATTTTTTAGCCCCATTTTCTTCTTTTTCTGTCCCTCTTTTTAATTCACCCGTTCCTAGAGACACTAATTCAATACTATCTAATGCCAAACTAGGTTGCATCAAGTAGGCCCCTGATATTCCAATTAAAGATGGATTATTAGCGTATATACCCCCATCAACTCCCTTATAGGTCACTGAATCATTAGGACTTTTAAATACTTTAGGAGGGAAAAGAGTTAGCGCTGCACTAGTGGCACCAGCAATATCTTTTAAGTAAAAATCGTTAACTTTATTACTTTTGGCAAAAAATGTACCACTAATAAAAGGCTTATAATTTTCTAAAGAGTAAATGGGCACAAAAACAGGACATACAGTTTGGCTTAACAATGCTTTCCCGAAAACTTCTTCCAGCATCTTGTCAAAATTAGATCTATTGTACTTGCTACCCCATAAACCGCACCCAGTTTGCATCTTCCAACAAACAGTTTGCCCAGCAAATATTTCCTTTGAACGATGCAAATATATATCTAATACATCTTTTGCAGATAAAGCGGGATCTCCTTCTTTATCAGCTTTTGCTAATGCTAAAGTAATCATTCCTCCAGTGCTAGTACCAGAAATTGCATCAAATAACTCAGCTGAATGCCTCCCAGTCCTATCCTCTATCTCTTGCAAAATTCTAGCGGGTATTATGCCCCTAACCCCCCCTCCATCTATTGACAAAATTTTCATATGCTATAACTATTTATAATTATCCTAATATAACAGATAGCCTAACCTTATACTAAATTAGTAAAATTTGTCAATATAATTTCCATTATAGCAATACTTCTACTAAGATTACCGGTTTATATTTTTGGCAACTGAGAGGTATCTTAATCACTATATTTTTTAGTTAAATATGATATAATACTTTAGAAATAACAAATCTTTATTCATATGAATAATTCTCACAATAACATCATTAAATCTAGCATAGCCTTTTTCCTGTTGCCCGTTGCTACATACTTTTACCAAGGATATAAAAAATCCAACAGCCCATCCACATTTGAACAAGCAGCTGACAACCTAGGATTCAAAGGATATAAGAAAGGCTCAAAAATTGTAAGCGCAAAAGAACATCAAGAAGCTTTATTGAACATTCTTCAAATGTCTGGCTATTTTACGCCCACAAAATTATGGCAAGGTATTAATGCATTAAATTTGAAAGATCCTGAAATAGTTTTTAATAAATTATATTCTGCCATCAAAAAATCTAAAGCTGATCAAAATTTTGATCAATTTAATCCTAAAATATTGCGCAAAAATTTTGGTAAAGGTTCAGGGTTAGACGAACAAGATATGAAGGATTTACTCCTTTACCTTTCGCAAAATGCTTTTAACCGTAAAATAGGGCAAGAACGAAATGAGCTTACATCTCTAAATTGGATGCAGGAACATGAAGAAGAATTTAATAAAGCTGCAGAAGTCTTAAAACTTATCGACAGACATGAACCAAGTTACCAAGAATATGACACAGCTTGGATCGCTGGAGCATCGCGTGTGGGACTATTAGCTCGAATTATTGATTATAAGTTTATTACTTCAAAATACAGTCTAACATTTAAGGAAAATCCCATAGTGCTAGCTGGAGCAAGAGAACTATGGGCCAATCTCGACGGTATTAGTCCTACAGTTTTGGCAAAATTAGAACATGCTAGCAGTCAAATAACTGATATGGATTTATTAGATGCAAGCGTACCAGTAGGCGAAAATAATGACCGTATCGAAGAAGGAAAAAGTTACATACCATATCTTGCCAAAAAAAATAAAATAAAACTTGATGAACAATCTCCATTAATCGAATATAAAACCGAAGAAGAGTGCCCTAAAGGACGTATGCCTGGACGTATTTATCCTAATTATGCTGATGGAGAACAAAATCGCCTAACAGAAACAACAATGTCCTATGACTTGATAGAAAAATATCTACCAAATAGCGTCGTTATTGATAGTCATTTGGGACCAGAACAAAGACCAAACACAGCAACCACAGCTAGGGATGCTGGTATGAACCTAGTTCAAAAAATACAAGAAGGTGAATACGCGTATCAAAAAGAACTTATAATTTTATTCGTTAGTAATAACCCTTACATTGAACGCCAAACTATAGTCTCTCAAAGAGAGGTTAATAAAATATTAAAAGCGTTAGACCTTGATTCTCAAGGTTATTCAATTAAACTTGATGGAGTAGGTTTTAAATCTAAGCAAGATGTAGTAACGGTACATTCGGAATCCGCCGCATTATTTGCTGAGCGCTATAAAGATGCATGCGATAATTCTACATGCAAAAGACCTATTGAAACATTACTATTCCAAACTAGAGATACTACTCCACCTACTGACATTCCAGAAGAATTCTTAGATACACCGACTTATTGGGACATGAGTGGTTTATCAGGACTATTCCAAGATGCCTGGGACTTGGTATTGCCATAGAACAATACCAAAACATTTAATGCCTAAACTACACATTTCTTATCATTTAGACCAAACCATAACTTTGTTAATAATGTCATAATTATTAAAGCGTTACTTAAGATTTTAAAATTAAAAAAACATGTTAAACTTAATATTAAGTCTAAGTAAACAAGTAGAAAATAAACAAAAAGGTATTAATGATGGGTAATATTCCTATAGAACTTGTGAATGCATTACAAAATAACCAGGTTCAAACAGCTATTGAATTATTAAAGAATACAGATAATATTTCTCAATTAAGAGACGATAATAATAAAAGTGCTTTACATTTTGCAGCAGCCTATGGTTGCCTGGAGGCAGTAAGATACCTAACGCAAGAACTAGAGGCCAACATTGAGACCCTAGATCAAGACGGCGTCACTCCCCTATTTATTGCTGCGGCAAAAGGCCATCTTGAAGTAGTAGAACACCTCTTGGAGAAAGGAGCTAACATTGAAGCTACATTTTCAAATGGGTTTACTCCTCTATTTGTTGCTGCGGCAAATGGCCATCTTAAAATTGAAGCTACACTTTCAAATGGGGCTACCCCTCTTTATCTTGCTGCAGAAAATGGCCATCTTAAAGTAGTAGAACACCTCTTGGAGAAAGGAGCTAACATTGAAGCTAAAGATCAAGATGGGACCACTCCTCTATGTGTTGCTGCGGCAAATGGCCATCTTAAAGTAGTAGAACACCTCTTGGAGAAGGGAGCTAACATTGAAGCTAAAGATCAAGATGGTGATACCCCCACCCCCCTGCATATTGCTGCAGAAAATGGCCATCTTGAAGTAGTAGAACACCTCTTGGAGAAGGGAGCTGATATTGAAGCCAAAGATCAATATGGTGGTACTCCTCTATGTGTTGCTGCGGCAAATGGCCATCTTAAAGTAGTAGAACACCTCTTGGAGAAGGGAGCTAAAATTGAAGCTATACTTTCAGATGGGGCTACCCCTCTGTATATTGCTGCAGAATATGGCGAGCTTAAAGTAGTAGAACACTTCTTGGAGAAAGGAGCTAAAATTGAAGCTAAAGATCAAGATGGGGCTACCCCCCTGTATATTGCTGCAGAAAATGGCCATCTTGAAGTAGTAGAACACCTTATGGATAAAGGAGCTGATATTGAAGCTACACTTTCAAATGGGGCTACCCCTCTGTATGTTGCTGCGGCAAAAGGCCATCTTAAACTAGTAAAACACCTCTTGGAGAAAGGAGCTAAAATTGAAGTTACATTTTCAAATGGGGCTACTCCTCTGTATGTTGCTGCAGAAAATAGCCATCTTGAAGTAGTAGAACACCTCTTGGAGAAAGGAGCTGATATTGAAGTTACAGTTTCAAATGGGGCTACCCCCCTGTGTATTGCTGCGGCAAAAGGCCAGCTTAAAGTAGTAGAACACCTCTTGGAGGAAGGAGCTAACATTGAGGCTACATTTTCAAATGGGGCTACCCCTCTGTATGTTGCTGCAGAAAATGGCCATCTTAAAGTAGTAAAACACCTTATAGATAAAGGAGCTAAAATTGAAGCTACATTTTCAAATGGGGCTACTCCTCTATTGGTTGCTGCAGAAAATGGCCATCTCAAAGTAGTAAAACACCTCTTGGAGAAAGGAGCTGATATTGAAGTTACAGTTTCAAATGGGGCTACCCCCCTGTGTATTGCTGCGGCAAAAGGCCAGCTTAAAGTAGTAGAACACCTCTTGGAGGAAGGAGCTAACATTGAGGCTACATTTTCAAATGGGGCTACCCCTCTGTATGTTGCTGCAGAAAATGGCCATCTTAAAGTAGTAAAACACCTTATAGATAAAGGAGCTAAAATTGAAGCTACATTTTCAAATGGGGCTACTCCTCTATTGGTTGCTGCAGAAAATGGCCATCTCAAAGTAGTAAAACACCTCTTGGAGAAAGGAGCTGATATTGAAGTTACAGTTTCAAATGGGGCTACCCCCCTGTGTATTGCTGCGGCAAAAGGCCAGCTTAAAGTAGTAGAACACCTCTTGGAGGAAGGAGCTAACATTGAGGCTACATTTTCAAATGGGGCTACTCCTCTATTGGTTGCTGCAGAAAATGGCCATCTCAAAGTAGTAAAACACCTCTTGGAGAAAGGAGCTGATATTGAAGTTACAGTTTCAAATGGGGCTACCCCCCTGTGTATTGCTGCGGCAAAAGGCCAGCTTAAAGTAGTAGAACACCTCTTGGAGGAAGGAGCTAACATTGAGGCTACATTTTCAAATGGGGCTACTTCTCTATTGGTTGCTCCAGAAAATGGCCATCTTAAAGTAGTAAAACACCTTATAGATAAAGGAGCTAAAATTGAAGCTACATTTTCAAATGGGGCTACTCCTCTATTGGTTGCTGCAGAAAATGGCCATCTCAAAGTAGTAAAACACCTCTTGGAGAAAGGAGCTAAAATTGAAGCTACACTTTCAAATGGGATTACCCCCCTGTATATTGCTGCGGCAAAAGGCCATATTAAAGTAGTAAAACACCTCTTAGAGAAAGGATCTAACATTGAAGATACACTTTCAAATGGGTTTAGTCCTCTATTTGTTGCTGCGGCAAATGGCCATCTTAAAGTAGTAGAACACCTCTTGGAGAAAGGAGCTAACATTGAAGCTACACTTTCAAATGGGGTTACTCCTCTATTTGTTGCTGCACAAAATGGCCGTCTTAAAGTAGTAGAACACCTCTTGGAGAAAGGAGCTAACATTGAAGACACACCTTCAAATGGGTTTACCCCTCTATTGGTTGCTGCACAAAATGGCCATCTTGAAGTAGTAAAATACCTCCTAGAGAAAGGAGCTAACATAGACGCTAAAAATTCAGATGACTTTACTGCTGTTATTATTTGCTCCGTTTTTTCATATATTCAAAATCAAGATACACGAGCAAAAATCTTAAAAGAGTTAATCATCAGGGGTGCAGAATTGGATTTTTCTAAGATTTATTTCGAAGTTCAATTTAAAGATCAAATTGAGGACATTTTAAATGCTTGCAATGGCCAGCAAAAGATAGCAGTTTTAGCAAATATTTTACACGCTTTAGATAAGTATCCTAACGCACAACTAAATATAAGACGTGTTGAATTTTTAGATGAACTAAAATCCGCAGTCATGCAAACTGTAATTGATATAACCGAAAAAACTTATGATAGAGAAAAGCAAATAGAGATATGTGAAGATGTATCAAAATTAATAATTAAAACCATACCATTAACTAAATCACTTATAGAGTATCTTCAAAAAGTTGTTGTCGAATATCTTCCTAAAAATCAAGAAAGTAATAAGAATATTTTCCAGATAGTTTTTGATTATATCAGCGAGAAAAGGCAACCAATGGAGAAAGATCAGTCCAGTAAGAAGATAAAACTTAGCGAGCAAAGCAAGTCGATAGATGAAAGCCAAAAATATGAAAAAGAGAAGCCAAAAATAGGTACTGTGGGACAATATATAGGAAAATTTATTAGCAGTGAAGATAAAAAAATACTAAGCTACGATATCGTTCCGAAGCGTTATGCTTTCGAAGCTAAAAAAGCAATAGAACAACAGAAATTTTTAAATCAGCTAAACACAACCCTAAACAATATAGATAAAACGTCTCCAGAGGTTCTAGCACAATTAATAGTACAATTAGAAAAAGCTTTAGAAAAAGCTGATCAAGCAAATAAAAAGATTAAACTAAGCAGCATAGAACCAGAGTTAGACTCAAAGATGGATAAAGATGACGGAGTAGCAGAAACGAGCCTAACAACAGAAGATTCAGTCAAGCACGTCGGTGATAGCATTATCAATACATCTCTTACATGAACTGTTAGATAATGTTAATAAAATAAAGTGATTTTTTTGTAAAAATTTAACATACCTATAAAGTCTGATTACTTGCAGCCCAATACGTATTACTTAATAAATAGGCTACGGTTAACGGACCAACACCACCTGGTACAGGAGTTATAAAGCCATCTTGGCTCTTTACATCATCAAAATTTACATCACCTGTTACGTCACCATCTAGACCTTTATTTATCCCAACATCAATGACAATTGCCCCTTTTTTAAAATACTTCCTGTCAAAAAAATCCTTCTTACCAATAGCACATACTACAATATCCGCTGCAGACGTAATATCTGATAAATTTTTAGAGTAGGAGTGGCAGATTGTTACAGTTGCATCGCGCTGCATTAAAAGACCAGCTAGAGGCTTACCTATGAGATTAGATCTGTTAACTATTGCAATATGTAAACCACCTATATTAGGAGAAACTTCCCTTATAAGTCTCAAGATACCAAGCGCAGTACAAGGAATAAAATAATCATATAATGTGTATTCATAATTAAAATCATTTGATATATGCACCCTTGGAGCGCTATAAAGCTTTCCTATATTAATAGGGTTTAATCCATCCACATCCTTAGCCGGGTGAATGGTATTAAATATCTCTTGGACGTTAAGATGCAAAGGCACAGGCAACTGAACTATAATGCCATGAACTTTAGGATCAATATTTAATTCTGAAATAATCGTAAAAAGTACTTCTTGATCAACTTCCGCAGGCAACCTTATTAGCTCAGCATCAATGCCTATATTTGCTGCTTGCTTTATTTTAATACCAACGTAAATCTGACTTGCAGGATTATCTCCTATTAAAATAATTGCAAGTTTTGGTTTAATATGCACAATTTTACTTTTTAGATCATCCAAGATCTCTTGTGCAATTTTTTTGCCATCAATAATAATCACTAGTTCGGAATTCCTTTATTAGTAGAATACTCAAAATGCAACTGCTTTCCATCAAACACTTTGCTGTATGCGTGATGTATGGCGCTTGCAGCCTCAGCAAAACTCGTTAAGATTAATTTTAACTTACCTTCGTAATGACATACGTCCCCAATTGCATATATTCCATTACGATTTGTTTGATAGAAACAATTATCTACCTTTATCTTATTATTTTCTATCTCAAGACCCCAATCTTTAATAGGACCCAGATCCATCTTGAGACCAAAAAAAGCTAATAAATAATCTAGCTCAACTGTTTTGATTTCGTTTGTTATAAAATTCTGCAGCACAGCTTTCTCAATGTATCCACTTTGGCCTTCAATTGACATTACCTGATATGGAGTTAAAAACTGTATTAAGCCCTGATCCTTTAGATACATAACCTTTTCGAGACTGGCTGGAGCACAACGAAATTTATCTCTACGATGCACCAGATATATATTTTTTGCAGTACGCGATAAATTAATTGCCCAATCGATAGCTGAATCACCCCCACCAGCAATAAGAACATTTTTATTTCTAAATAATTCAGGATCTTTTACTGAATAAAATACAGACGAAGTTTCAAAATCATCAAGATTTTCAATCGAAGGTTTATTAGGTACAAAAGCACCATTGCCAGAAGCAATAATCACTATCTTACAAACAATTGTTAAGTTATTAGTAGCATTTACCTCAAAACGATTATCTGGTAATTCTTTAATATTTATAGCTTGAGTGTTGAAGTAATATTTTGGATTGAAAGGCGATGCTTGTTCTTTTAGATTAGAAATTAGATCTTTTGCAAGAATTTTGGGAAGACCAGCGATATCATATATTGGCTTATCAGGATAAAGCTCTATGCATTGACCACCAGAGTGAGGAAGTATATCTAATATAGCGGAAGACATACCAAGCATACCAGCCTGAAAACTGGCGAAGATACCAGCTGGTCCAGCTCCTACGATTAGTACATCTAAATCCATTATATTTTTTGTTTTACGCCTTCTCTTTGATTTGTTCAATATATGGAGCCTCTAACTCAGACTCATTTAATCCTATGTTAAATTCATCTGCATTTTCTTCATCTCCGAAATTCATCTTAAGACCAGGTTGGTTGATCTTATGATCTTTAAACATATAACCCCTACCCCAAATAGTCTCGATGTAGAAGTTTTCGTCTTCACGCCCACTAATCTTCTTAAGCTTACCTCTTAACTTACAGATAAATACGTCAACGTTTTTAGGGTTTGCTTTATCTTGTTTAGTATAAGAAGGATAAATGTGCTTAATAACTATATCCTTAGCAAGAACAGTACCTCTTCTTGTAATTAATAGATGAAGAATTTGCGACTCTTTATCTGTTAAGGTATCACGAGCGTTACCACACTCAATAGTTTTGTTATCAAAGTTAATAACAAGATCAGCTACTTTTAATGAATTGTGAACATTAGATTTTGTACGACGTACTATGGAATAAAGACGCGCAACTAATTCATCAATATTAAATGGCTTTGTTAAGTAGTCATCAGCACCAAGATTTAAACCTTTAGTGATGTGATCTGAGGTAGCAAGACCAGAAAGAATAATCACTGGCACTTTCACTTTAGCAGCCCTTAATCTTAAAAGCACTTGATAACCATCAAGATCTGAAAGCATTAAATCTAATATTATTGCACTATAATTATAGAGCTTAGCAGTCTCAATGCCTTCTTGACCAAGTTTAACATCATCACAAACTATTCCTCTTGAGGACAATGCATTTTTCAATGATTTGATCGTTAGTGGATCATCTTCTATTAATAAAACTCTCATATATTAAATATTCATTATAATGTTATATTTGATAACTTGAAATCAGCAATTTATATACCGATTTGTAGCTACTCGTATCTTTATTGTAATATTTATGTCAATAAAAGTCAACAGCAAATTTAGGTATATATATAAAAAATTAAGATATTTATAGTTTCAGCATTTTATGTGAAATGGAGCTAAGGATTTTATATTCCGCAAATTCCAAATTATCTCATCAAAGTTGTTAAACATCCTAATATTAAACTAAAGATAGCTTAATAATAAAATTAAAAAATAAAACAACTATTTCCGTTTTTGCTCAGCACACTTAACAACAATCTTTAGCGCACTCACAATATATTACATAAATCTTAATCAATTACAACGCACGATTATAATCTAGATTAAATAAAAAATAAAGATATAATTTCAATTATTTTTTTATGAATTTAGAAACTAGCTAGCACAAAGGCGTTAACTACATATCTTTAGTAAGAATATAAATTTTATTTTTAGATAAATTAAACAAAGTTGCTATAATTTCTGCAGATTTACTTTTTGAAACACCATTTGAGATCAGCAGCTTTAAACCATTAAGAATACTGTGTTCTGATATTTTAACCTCTGCTGATTGAATTAATAATACCACCTCTCCCTTAATCTCTTTATTTTCTAGCCGACCTATTAACTCTAAACAAGTGCCTTTAAGAACTTCTTGATAAATTTTGCTAATCTCTCGAACTATAGCGCATATTCTTGCTCCCAACACTTTATTAATAACATTTAGTGTATCAATAACTCTTTTCGGACTTTCAAAAAAAATGCACGTAGCAGGGCTAGTTGATATTTCTTTAAGCAACTTTTCTTGTGCTACAAATTTTCTAGGCATAAAACCTAGAAACATAAATTGATCAGTTGGCATACCTGATAGGCATAAAGCTGATATAACTGAACATGCTCCGGGCAAAGCATCAACGTAAATTCCCTCAGAATATAAAAAATCTACCAGTTTATATCCTGGATCTGCAATTAGTGGAGTGCCGGCATCACTGACAAGGGATATCACATTACCATTTTTAATTTGCTCAAGTATCTTAAGACGGACACTGTTGTCAGAATAGTCATTATAAACGCTTAATTTAGTGATAATGTTATATTTTTGTAGTAAAGGCTTAGTAACTCTGGTATCCTCACATAATATTAGATCCGAGCCTTTTAAAGTGTTTATGGCTCTTATGGTGATATCATCCATGTTGCCTATTGGCGTTGGTACAATATATAAACCGGCTTTCATATGAATATTATTACTTTACTTACAGCTTTTTTTGTACTTTCTAGCTGCTCCTCATCACCAACATCTTACCAAAAAAGTACCAATACCGATAGCATAAACATAGCAATGTTATTATCAACAGAGCAAGAACAAAAGCTTATTACACAAGGGTTGAAACAGCACAAAAATCCCAATAGAAAATTGAACATCAAGAGCTATATTTTAGATAATAATATCGACGAGATCATGAAAAACGTCACATCTCACGATCCTAATATTATTTTAGGGCCAGTATTTTCTAAAGATACAAAACAAGCAGCTAGTATTGCAAAAGATACACCTATTATCAGTCTTTCAAATGATCCCAATATAGCTGGAGGTAATGTGTATGCTTTTGGTCATCGAGCTCTAGAACAAACAGAAGCAATACTTGGATACCTTAAAACAAATGACACAAAAAACTTTATTCTCTTACTACCCAGCAATCAAAAATCTAAAAGCCTAGAGCGTCTCATTTCAAATATGCTAGTAAAATCAAACCTAGCTCTGATAAAAACTGAATACTACACTTTAAATCAAAACAATCTAGACAAAACAATGCGCAGCATTTTAGAAATTGTCGATACCTTAAATGATGATCCCGTCAATATTGCAAAGCCAGCAATTTACATTTCAGATGAACCAGAAAATCTTAGTATTCTTTTTGATGCATTTAGACAATATTCCTTAGATTATAAAGCTATTATTTGCGGCGAAAATAAAATTGATATCATCTACCCTAATCCAATTGATTTAACATTTCCAGGATCAGTTAAACCAGTACCAGGTTTTCAGAATGAGCACTTAACTTTAAAAGATAGAATGTATTTTGATCTAGGGTTATTGACAGGATACGCAATAGGTAATGAATCATCTGATAAGAAAGAATTTTTGAATAAAATTAACGAACCAAGTGGATATGTAGGCATCGGGGGCTTAATTAAATTTGAAAGACAAGTAGCTCACCGCAAATATGATATAATTCAGCGTAAAGGATTTGTATACCATACAGCTCACTTACAACACAATAAACTTAAAACAATTCCGCCCCAATAAGTAACATATTTGCAACACTAGCAAAAAACTTATCTAAAGGCAAAAATCCCCGATTTAGCAACTAATATATCAAATAAATAAAGCAAATAACGTTTTTTATAAACTTGACCTTTAGAAGATAACGTGTTAAAATTCTTTAATGTATATTGTGTCTTATAGAACAGTTTAATGAGGTTAGAGGCTATGAACATTAACTCACAAGGTCCTTTTGAAGTAGGTCAAAAGGTTGTAAGCTCTTCTCACGGTGTCGGAGAAATTCAAGGTGTGGAGGTTAATAATTACGGAGATACTCAAGTTTCGTGTTACGTTATAAACTTGATAAATCAGAAAATGTCTATCAAGATTCCCATAAATAAAGCTATAGATTGCGGGCTTAGACCACTAACTAATGCAGATGACATACAAGAAGTTTATCAAGTTTTGAAAACTAAATCCTGCATGTCTAACTATAAAAGTAAGGTTAAAAAGTTTACTGATTATAAGCAAAAACTCAACTCTGGTAATATCATTGATTTAGCAACTGTAGTAAGAGATTTGCATAAACCTGATACTATTAATTCCTCTTATAGTCAAAAGTCGATATATGACTCAGCTTTAACAAGGCTGGCTAATGAACTTGCCTTATTAGAAGGGTTAAAGCTTAACGAGATGCTTGCGAATTTAGAAGAATTACTAGTAGCAAAAGGTAGTGATGCTTAATTTTATGAGCAGGATCTTACACTGCCCATAAAAGTTATAGAGGTTATGTTAAAAGTTTTACTCTTCACCTGTAGTTTCCACTTGTGGATTTTCAGCTAATTCGTCTGCGTTATCTGTTTGATCATCATGAGCAACAGGAGACACAAAAAGATTTACCTGATCTTCTCTGGATAAGAAAGAATTTATATGCTCCACAATTCCAGGGTTATGCATAGCATTAGACGTAGCAGATCCATCATTTTCCACATTAGTCGCAACAGCCATTAGCTCCCTTTCTTTTACTTCAAGACTTTGTGTTAAGTTTAGTTTTTCGATATCCGTTAAGAAACCTAAAGACCTAAAACTTGGAGATTCATGGTCAAAATCTTGAATTTTTTCTTTTAAACCTTCCAAAGCTTTACATTTATCAAGGTTGATCAAAATCGCCTTTAGATTTGTCCTAGTATCGAGTAGATCGAGGTTATCCAAAATATCGGGTCTAGCTCGATTTATCTTACTAACTAATACTTCCTCTAAAGCATTTCCTCTAGCCTGCATCTGAGGGTTTGCCTTTAAAGAAGCTACAATATGCATCCCGGCGGTAATTTGCTCAACTAGCGTTCCTTGATTTAATAATGGCTGAAAGTTGTCTTGATTAGTAAAATAGCTCCGCACTGAAAGATTTTCAAGGTCTATATTAGCTTTAAAACTACACAGTAGAGATATCATTTCAGTTTTGTTTACATATACCGCACTTAGTAGAGGGGTTGAGCCATGATTATTTGGAGCATTAAGATCTGCCCCATGTTCTAGCAATAATTTAGCATATTGAATTTTATCGGTATACAGAGCGTTAAATAAAGGGGTATTACCATTACTATCTACAAGATTAGGATCTGCACCATTTTCCAATAAAAGATTAACCACCTGAAGCTTATTGCCATTAAGCGCCTTAGATAAGGGAGTATTACCATAATTATCTACAAGATTAGGATCTGCGCCATTTTCCAACAAAAGATTAATACATTGAAGATTATTATACGAAAAAGCGATATGCAGAGGAGATGTACCATTTGGACTCTTAGCATCAATATCTCCTCTATTTTCTATACACCATTTCAACATCTCTATTCTGTTGTTTTGGACAGCTCTATGGATTAAATTATGGTCATAACTATCAACTGCATTAGGATCGACAACGCCACCACATTTTTGAATCCAGTTTATTAACCTAACTATCACTTTATCAGCCACAGAAGATATAATAGCATCCTTATGATCTGCAAAATCCTCAATAGTTACACCTAAACTGTCAAAGAATTTAGTAATTTTACCCACTTTCTCTTGATTAGATAAAATAATATCTCTAATAGCTTCTCCTGTAATTTTAACCTTTATACCTTTTTCAATAAGCCAATATGTTCCTTCGATTAGATTTTCAACGCTCCTAAAATATCCTGGAGAACCTGATATAACAAAATATTTTTGATTATCATTAATATGATTTTGTAACCACTCAATTATCTTCTCATCACGATCGATTGCAGCTTGGGTAATCAAATATTCGACTTGGTTATCATAGAGAGTTATTTTTACTCCATACTGACTAATCCACTCTGATGCCTTCATAATTACAGAAGGAGATAAGTACACACGTTTTGAGCTAACTGTAAAAGTTAAATTACTAATATCCATACCTTGCTCTTTCAACCAAGTTATCTTGCTCACATCTTGCTCAAACGCAGCATACTGTATTAGATCCTGCGCATAAGATTCTATATTACTGATATCCGCACCTTTTTTACCCAAGAACTCAATCACCTTTAACCTACCCTTTTGAGCTGCACTATTTACAGGAGTTTTACCCTCAGAATTAGCAACATCAATTGGAATATCTTGATCCAGAAGCCATTGGATTATATGCATTCTGCCTTTTTTTGCAGCAATATGCATTAAAGTATTCTCATCATTATCTTTAATCTTTAAATCAGCTCCACGCTCATATAGATATTTAATAGACTCAAACCTCCCTTTCTTAGTAGCATAGTATATAGGCGTTTTTCCTTCTTCATCTTTAACATTTACGTCTAAACCTTCAGAAAGTAGATATTCTATAATATCAGTTTTACCACGGTAAGCTGCACAATGCATCAAGCTATGCCCTTCTTTTTTGATATCATATCCTTGTGACTGTAGCCATTGAATTAACTCAATCGTCAATTTAGGATTATTTCTTAAATCTAAATTCTCCAGATTAATCTCAACTTCTTTTTCAGCAAGGTATTTAAGAGAATTTATTTTTCCACTGTATGTTGCTGAAAGAATTGGATTAGAACCATTGGTATCTAGAGTGTTGAAATCACAACCTTTGGCTGATAGCAATTCTATCATTTCTGGCTTATCACTCATCAGAGCACTAACAGCTAGATTCATATAATTAATATCGATCCCCAAATCAAACAAATATCTTACTAAATCTATTTGTCCTTCCTGTACAGCTTGAGAAATCAGCTCCATATAACTATCATCACACATCTTACTAATATCAACTCCTTGAGTAACAAACCACTTTATTACCTCAACATAACCGTTCTCAGTAGCTGTATATATAGACTCTTTAACATTTTTACATATATCAGCCCCACGCTCCTTCAAAAAATCCATGATACGCGCATTATTTATAGTCATGGATAGTTTTGGGGTATTTACATCATAACCTTTCTCATCTAGTAGGTACTTTAATAAGTCAAAATGTTTGGGCAATTCTTCATCTGATATAGCCTTTAAGTTATCACGAAAATCGGTTCCATTTTTTATTGACTGTAGAAATCTATCAAAATTTCCACCTACTGCCATATGTAATACACTCAACCCTTCAACCGTTTTATCTTCTGCTCCCTTATCAAAAAACCATTTAACATTTTCTAAACTACCCCCCATAGCTCCAATATGAATAGGAAGAATATGATAAAACCCCCCAACATTAATATCCATACCTTTATCAAAAAGCCAGTCTAGCTGTTCTGGAGAAAAATGCCCGGCTACTATATGCGCTAAGCTTACACCTTTAGATGATTCAGCATTAATATCTGCTCCGTTTTCAATTAAAAGCTTGACCATCTCAAAATTATTATTGATTGCAGCTAAATGGATAGGCAATAAACCATCATCATTATATTCTTCAAGATTTGCTCCCGCTTCTATTAAAGCTTTTACTAATTCTAGGTCACGTTTTTCTATTGCATCAAATATGTTTGTCATTGTTTATTGATAAATATCTTGAATTACACATTTTTAAACTATTTGTAATTTCTAACTTATCATATAAACCATTTTAAACAAATATAAATTATTTCAGTGGGTTTGCGCCCTGCATAGCGGCATGCTATAATACTTTTTTTAACTAAAAATTGGCTCAATAATGTTAAGATGCGGTATTGTAGGACTACCTAATGTAGGAAAATCGACTTTATTCAACGCAATTACTCAAAGCGCGAAAGCACAAGCGGAAAATTACCCATTTTGCACCATAGAACCAAATTCAGCTCTAGTAGCTGTACCAGATGATCGTTTGGATAAATTAGCAAAAGCTGCAGGATCACAAAAGATTATTCCCGCATATATAGAGTTTGTGGATATTGCAGGATTGGTCGAAGGGGCAAGTAAAGGCTCTGGTCTTGGTAATAAGTTTTTATCTCATATTAGAGAAGTTGATATCATAGTCCATGTTGTACGCTGCTTTGAAGATAAAGACGTTGTACATGTACGCGGTGAAATAAATCCACTATATGACCTGGAGATTATTGAAACAGAGCTAATATTAGCCGATCTTGAGTCTGTAGAAAAGAGGCTTGCTAAAAAAGCTAAAAACATGGATCTTGATACTACTAAACTATTAGAAAGTATCTTGCCTTTACTACAAAATGGAAAACTTGCTAAAGAAATAATTTCATCCGAAAATAAAGAAAAAGTAAAACAACTGCAGCTTCTTACAACAAAACCTTTTATGTATGTCTGTAATGTTGCTGAAGGTGATGTTACAAGTGGTAATAATTGGAGCGAAAAAGTTTTTGAGCTAGCTAAAAATGGTTATGCCCCTTGCCACCTGATATCAGCTAAAATTGAGGCAGAAATATCTCAACTTACATCTGAAGAAGAAAAAAAGGAATTTTTAGGTATGATAGGCTTGGAAGAGTCGGGTATTAGTCAGATTATAAAATTTTGTTATCGCACCTTAGGTCTTGGCTGTTATTTCACTATTGGACCTAAAGAAGCCCACAGTTGGACTTTTAAGCGTGGCATTTTATCTCCAAGTGCTGCTGGCATTATTCACAGTGACTTTGAAAGAGGTTTTATTAGCGCCGAAGTAATCTCGTGGGAAGATTATTTAAAGTATCCGAATGAGGCCAAAATGAAGGAGCAAGGTAAGATGCGTCTAGAAGGCAAAGAATACGAAGTTGCTGATGGCGATGTAATTAATTTTAGATTTAATGTATAAAATATGCAGCCAAAAGTTCCATTATGGCTAATTAATTTCCTGATTTTTGTATATCACTCAACCCCTATCCTTTTCGCGGTTTCATCGCCAGCTTTGGAAGCCGAGATAGGCGCTGACATTAATCTAGGGCAACTGATGTCCTCTTTTTATTTTAGCGGTTTTACTTGTGGGTTAATGCTATTCGGACGTATCTCCGATCTATGGGGACGCAGAAAAACGATGCTAATTGGTATTACCATTTTCGTTATAGCCTCTGTCTTGCTAGTAATTGGCAACAACCCATACTTACTTCTAGCATTTAAATTTATTCAAGCCTTCGGGGTTAGCGTTTGCTCAATCGTCACTCAAGCAACTTCACGAGATTCATATCAAGGAGCTGATCTTATGCGTATTTACGGACTCAATGGAATCTTAGTATGCTTTGTGCCTACAGTTGAAACCAGTATTGGAGGATTTATACTTGAAAAATTGTCTTGGCGATATTGCATGGCATGGGACGCATTAAAGGGCTTTTTAGTACTGATATGCTGCGCTTGCTGGCTACCGGAGACTATTCCCGATCAAGTAAGACGAGAAGCTGGAAAAATCAAATTTTTCTCAGTTTTTAAAAGATTTATGCAAGATAAAACCGTCATCATGTACGGCTTAACAGCAGGTCTATCAATAGGTATGTTAACAGGATTTATTATTGAGATGCCTTTCGTATTCCTCAAGTCATTTGAAATTAAACCGACAACATATGGGGCTTTGAACGTAATAATCACTGTTGTGTTCTTAGGAGCAAATTTCTTAAACTTATATCTCATACAAAGACAAGATTTTATAAAAGACTTTATTTATTATAGCCTTTGGTTTAGCTTTGCAGGATGCATGATCCTCCTAACTTCAAGCTATTTTATCCAATATACAAGTCCTGTAGGATTCATGATTATGGTAGCATTCATGCTAGCAAGACTTTTGCAAGGTTTTGCCCATAATCTCCTTATGCCTTACGTACTTGGTATTGCTTTAGAGAAATATCGCGGGCTTTTTGGTAGCGCAAGTGCTATATTCAATAGTATGTATTATTTTGTCATTAGTATGCTTACCTTTGCAATTTCTTATGTACACCAAGACTACTCTATACACGCTTACGCGGTACTAGTATCTATGACTTCATTCTGCACAATATTGCTTTTTAAACAAACCAGATGATGATATATGCTAGGCATTTATTTAGGAGGATTTGCATAGCTTTTCTAATAGCTAATATCCTCATTTTAGGGATACTAGGTTTAATGCAGCTAATTAAACTGAGCTATGTCCTGCAGTTTGGGAGCTTTGTTGATTTATTACATGTGATATATTTAAGTCTTCCATCTTTATTATTCGTAGTACTACCCATTACAGCAGCTTTAGCTAGTATTTATACATATAGCATATCAATAAAATATTCTGAAATCACTATATTACAAAAGCTAGGACTTAGTCGTTTAAGAATAGTACTACCCAGTTTAGTCTTTGGTCTATTGGCTGTCATTTTAAGCTTATATGTAGGATTTTTTCTTGGCCCTAAATCTTTCGGTGGACTGCAGAATAAACTATTTAATCTTCAAACTACTTACAGTCTGTCCCATTTAAATGAAAACTCATTTAACAAGCTAGGTCAAATGCAGGCATATATTGGCGAACGTTTAAATGAAGATACATTCAAAGATGTTCTGATATTTGACGTCATAAATTCCAACATTTACGTAGCACAAAAAGCACAATTTGTTCTGGACAACCCTTATTTATTTGTCAAACTTTATCAAGGCAAATTACAAAATGAGCAGTCAAGCAATCTGACTTTTGAGGAGTTTATTGTAAAAATCAATTTAGACGAATATAACAAACATAAATCTCCACATAAAGGCATTATGACCAGAGTACTAGGACATTTGATAGCCGATAAAACTCCAAGAGCTTTTGCTGAAATTCATAAAAGAATGCTTTGGTCTATATATAGCTTACTATTGATTGTAGTAGTACTTAGTAGCTTATTTAATGGAGATAAGTTAAAACAAACTTGCATTTACTTAACGACCGTAGTGATGATATTTTTATTCTTCAGCGGCATAGCAAATAAACACTTAATCTCAATCTATATCCATTACGTCATTTTTGGACTAATCCTTCTCATATCAAGCTACAGACTTATTAGGGAGCTGTAAATTTGTAACGTAATAGATAATTTTTATTCCCCATTTCTCTCTATCCTAATATACAAAAATTTTATCAAATATGATGTAAGAAAAAAAAGCTTATGTCAGACAAATCATCTATCAAAGAACAAAAACCAATTTGGATTAAAGAGCTTACAAAAAAAATAAAAGAAGCACCTAGTACTAAAGCAGTTTTAGAACTTTTAAAGAAAACCACTAAGCAACTACAAAAAAGCTCTAAATCACCTGAAAGATAAAGGTTTTGCTTTCTCATATAAATTAAGAATCCAACTTGGATCAACACCATGCTCTTCAAAAACTTTATCCCAAGGGCCCTTATCTAAATTAGCTAAATCTATACTATGATTACTAGCGATAATAATTCTATTTCCGGCTAATGTGATACTATATGCATTTTTAAAGAAGGTTTTAAATAATTGGTCTATCTTTTTAAAGTATTTAGAACGGACGAAAGTATTACATACTACCACACCATTTGAAATGTTTCGCAAAGATTGAAAAAAATCTTTATCTAAGAATTCTGGAGCTACATCTTTTGCACTAAAAGCATCAAGAAAAATTAGATCATATTTTTTTACTGATTTGCTCACAAATCCCACACCATCTTCAATATGTACATGAGTAGTTTTGCTAGGTGTAAAGTTAAAATATTTCTTTGCTACTTCATAAACTGTTGGACTAATCTCAACTATATCAAAATCTAAATTAGGAAAAATTTGTATTAAACTATTTGGAAAGCTTCCTCCACCTAAACCTACCATTAATGCACTTTTAGGATTAGGTTCGAGCAATAAAGATCCTAGAAAAACTTTTTGATAATTGAATATAAGATAATTGGGATTTTTAGGATAAATACATGTCTGCCTAACAAAATTTCTGGGACCTGCCTCAAAAATTAGACATCTTTCTGGTCCATCCTCTTTTACAACAATACCAGAAAATTGGTACAAAACCCCAGCTTCAGAAGATAGAGTAATAAGTAAAAAAAGGCAAAATAGCTTATCCTTCATTTATTTCCAAAGCTTCCATGAGCTCACCCCACTCTCTTTTACTCATTCCACTTTCCTCCTGCGTCACTTTATCACCCGCAAGCATCCTTTTCACAACGCTAATGCCTGTTTTAGAAAGTGTAACAGAGTCACGCACGTGTTCTATAAATGCTTCATAAGTAAATGGCACCCATAGTTTAATTATATCCAAGATACATTTAGCATACTCTTGAATTTCAAACTGTGCATGAGGATGGCTCCTAAGCTTTACAAAATGAAGCAGATTATGAAGATCTATTTTCCAATACCATTGAGTATATTGATTTAAAGTTAGGTTCATTCTTGCAAGCTCACGTGCAATACCTGAATTATCAGGATTTATGATTTGACCTTCTTCAGTTTGATTCATCAAATTCAGGTAATTTTGATAACACCTTGTTGCATCTTCTTGCAGTATCTCCAAGACCCTTTCAGCCTCTCGATCTGATAATCCTTCTTCACTGCGACATTGCTTATTCGAAGCAGACTGAGAACTTAAATGCTCTTTTTTCGGAATATAAAATTCTCTTGAGAGAAGAGAATAACGCGCTGAATATTCATTGACGTTTGCAGTTCTATGGCGGATCCACTGACGCGCTATAAATATAGGAAGCTTGACATGGAACTTAATTTCACACATCTCAAAAGGCGTTGTATGCTTATGTCTTAACAAGTAGTTGATCAAACCCTTATCTTGACTTACTTGCTTAGTGCCCTTTCCATAAGAAACTCTAGCCGCTTGAACAATAGCGTTGTCATCCCCCATATAATCAACAACCCTAATAAAACCATGATCCAGTATTTGAAAAGGTTGATATAAAATTTTTTCTAAATTCTTACATGTTGGACGTTTTGTTGTGAACGTTTCGTCTTGATCATCTACCATATTTATCTACCAATAGTTTATCCCCATAGCACCTTTGACCTCATTCAAAGTATCTTGTGCTACTTTTTGTGCCCTGCTAGTTCCTTGTATTAACACATCTTTGACGTAATTCATAGTAATTTCTGCGCGCTTTTGTCTGATAGGCTCTAAAAATTCTTCCAGCGTTTGGGTTAGTAACGATTTAAGACTGCTATCACCTAAACCGCCCTTACGGTAATGAGCTTTTAGGCTCTTCACCTCTTCTTTGTCAAGATAAAATGCATCTAAATATGCAAAAACTACATTCCCCTCAACTTTACCTGGATCTGATATTTTAATATGATCTGGGTCTGTATACATTGAGTATACTTTTTGTTTAACAAGCTGCGGCGAATCAGATAAGAAAATAGCATTATTCTCAGATTTACTAGCCTTACTCTTACCATCTATACCAACTAATTTTGGAACTTGACTTAAAAAGGGCTTTATTTCCTTTAGTACTTCTTTATTATAAGTCCTATTAAACCTTCTTATAATCTCATTACTTTGCTCTAGTATTGCAATCTGATCTTGTCCAACCGGCACAATATCTGCCTTAAAGGCTGTAATATCACTAGTCTGACTAATCGGATAACATAAAAAACCAACGGGCACCTCTTTTTCAAATCCTCTTTGCTTTATCTCCTGCTTTACTGTTGGATTTCTCTCTAAGCGCCCTAGATTGACCATATTCATAAGGTATACGGTAAGCTCTGCTAGTTGCGTTATTTTAGACTGGACAAAAATGGTAGTTTTAGCTGGATCTATCCCAACCGATAAATAGTCGGTTGCTACCTGATAAATATTATTAATGACCTTATCTGGATTTGCGAAATTATCAGTTAAAGCCTGCACATCTGCAATCATTACGTATTGCTTATATTTCTCCTGCAAATCTAATCTGCTACGCAAAGAGCCAACGAAATGACCTAAATGCAAAGGTCCCGTAGGCCGGTCACCAGTTAAAACTATAGAGGGTTTTTGTAAATTCATTATTTATCAGTAACTTAATAGAACAAAGAATATTCTATTTTAGACATTGTCAAAAAACCAGCTATTTTTGAAGATTTTTTAGGAGTAAGTGCGCGCAAAACCGGAGAATACTTCAAATGTATTTGAGTAAGACATCGCACAATCACGACAATAAAAAGATCAAAAAGAATATTTTATTTAGTGTATTCTAACGTCACTGTAAAACTTACCGTTCAATGCAATATCCAAAACTTCTAACGCTTTAGAGACTGGCACAATCTGCAACTTTTGCTTAATCCCTGGAGGAATATCTTTTAAGTCCTTCATATTATCCTGAGGGATAATCACGGTTTTGATTCCTCCTCGACTTGCTGCAAGCAGCTTTTCTTTTAAACCACCGATAGGAAGCACGTTACCTCTCAAAGTAATCTCACCTGTCATCGCAACATCTTTTCTAACAGGCACCCCAGTCATAAGAGATACTATAGTTGTAAATATTGCAACTCCAGCAGAGGGACCATCTTTAGGCGTTGCCCCCTCTGGAACGTGCAGGTGTATATCCTTGTGCTGCCAATCTTTGTCTGGCACTACAAAACTATTTACATGAGAGCAAAAGAAGCTATATGCGGCCTGGGTTGATTCTTTCATAACATCTCCAAGCTTACCCGTTGCCTTAATTTCTCCTTTGCCAGGAATTGAAACAGCCTCAATTGAAAGTAAGTCACCACCAACTTCTGTATATGCAAGACCCGTTGTAGATCCAACTATATCCTTCTCTTCAGCAAGACCATACCTAAATTTTTTAGGACCTAAAAATTCCTCTATATTATTAGATGTAATAGTAATGGATTTGACTTCCTTATCAGATAAGATTCTGCGCAAAGACTTACGCGCAAGAGTCGCTATCTCTCTTTCTAAATTACGCACTCCTGATTCTCTGGTGTAGTATCTGATTAAATCTAGCAAAGCAGAGTCTGCTATAATAAATTCAGATGCCTTCATATTATGCGCTTTAAGCTGCTTTGGTATTAAATATTTTTGAGCAATCTGGAACTTTTCTTCTTCAACATATCCATCAATTCTAATTATCTCCATCCTATCGAGCAATGGCCTTGCGATATTCGTAGAGTTTGCCGTTGCAATAAACATTATATTAGAAAGATCGTACTCAACATCTAAATAGTGGTCCACAAATGCCTTATTTTGCTCTGGATCAAGTACTTCAAGCATCGCAGATGATGGGTCACCCCTAAAATCTGCCCCAATCTTGTCAATCTCATCTAAAAGCATCAAAGGATTGTTAACCTTAACTCTCCTAAGCTGCTTAACAATCTTACCCGGCATAGAACCAATATATGTTTTTCTATGCCCTCTAATTTCAGCTTCGTCCTTTATACCACCTAAAGAAAATTTCGTATACTGTCTTCCCACAGCCTCTGCAATAGACTTAGCCAGCGAAGTTTTACCAACACCAGGAGGACCAACGAAACATATAATTGGGCTTGACATATTTTTTGACCTTTGCAGTACTGCTAGATAGTCAAGGATTCTTTCTTTAACTTTTTCTAACCCATAGTGATCACGCTCAAGGATTGCGGCCGCTTGCTTAACGTTCACTTTTGCTTTGTCAAACTTGCCCCATGGCATCTCAAGTAAAATATCCAAATAACTACGTAGCACACTTGCCTCAGAAGTCATAGAATTCATTCCTTTAAGCTTCTTAAACTCTTGTTGTGCTTTTTCTCTAGCCTCTTTACTCAAAGGCAAGGTTTGAATCTTTTTCTCGATCTCTGCCAACTCAGCCTTATCATCATCGCCAAGTTCTTTCTGAATGGCTTTCATCTGCTCATGCAGATAATAATCTTTCTGAGTTTTTTCTATTTGCTGCTTAACGCGATTACTAACATTTGTATCTGCATCAATAATAGCAAGCTCGTTACTAATTAAAGTAGTTAGTTCTTCAATTCTTTGTGGAACATTTGCTATTTCAAGTATTTTTTGCTTTTTATCCGTTTTACAGACTAGATGTGAAGCTATAATATTACTCAAATATGCAGGATTTTTCTTTTGAGAACTAATCGCATTAATAACCTCAAGACTGACTTTACGGCTATTTTTCGCATATTTTTTAAATACCTCAACCAGATCATCTGTCATGATATTAATTTGGTCGGTCTTAGCGTACTCTTCGTCATCCAGAACTTCGTATTCAGCAACTAAGTAATCATTTTCTGTAATATTGGAGATCCTAACCCTTTGTTTTGCTTCAACTAAAAGCTTGATATTGTTATTAGAAAGCTTAATTGCCTGCAAGATTTTTGCTATGACACCAGTTTCATATACATCATTTGGTGCTGGCTCATTTACATCCTGCGATTTTTGAGCAGTAAATATCATTGACTCCACTTTATACACATCTTGTGCAGCAGAAAGAGCCTTGATAGATTTTTCTCTACCAACAAATAAGGGAATAATTGCCCCTGGGAATAGTACTATGTCCCTTAGTGGAACAACTGGAAGTTCATTTTTTGACATTTTTTGTTATTTTTATCCTCGCTAATTATGTATATAGGAAACATAAGTATAAATTCAACTATAGATCATATTTAATCAAATCTATATTAGAAAATGATCAAAAATCTCAGTTATAATTTTACTATGTAATTTTATCCCCCGATCTGATAGCCTAGTTGCAGCATTATCACATTCTAGGAGCTTAGCACCTATTAATTTTTGTAAAAATGGTTTATCAATAATTTGCTCAAATCTTTTTCCAGTAAATTTCTCTAACACATCATCGTTCATACCTTTTATAAGACGCAAACCCATCATAATTATCTCTTTAGCTATATCTTGCTGGCTTAACACTTCAACATTTCGTAATCTTTTATTAGCCTTAAGCCAATCTGCAGGTTTATAAATCATCTCAGCAGCTTGCATGCGGTTAATACCTTCATCCAAAAAACTAAGCCTACTATGCGCCCCCGGACCTATACCTAAATAATCTCCATATTGCCAATAATTTAAATTATGCTTACTCTCAAAGCCTTTTTGCGCGTAACTAGAAATCTCATATAGCTCAAAACCTCTTGCCTCTAACATATTGTTAGTCAAATCATATAAATTAGCTGCAACCTCTTGATCTGGCAAAACAAATTCCTTCCTTTTATGCATAGAATAAAAAGGAGTTCCCTTTTCTATCGTGAGCTGATAAAGAGATATATGCTTTGATGCAAAATTTAGAGCAAATTCTAACTCTTTGTGCCAATTATCTAAAGTTTGATCTGGAAGACCGTAGATTAAATCAAAAGAGTAGTTATCAAAATATTTGCCCGCAACCTCAAGAGCGCCTAGAGCTTCTTTACCAGAATGCTTGCGACCTAAAAACTTTAGATTTTTATCGTTAAAAGACTGAATCCCTATAGAAATTCTATTAACTCCCGCTTGTTTAAACCCTTCAAACTTAGAACTTTCAACAGAGCTAGGGTTTGCTTCTAGTGTTATTTCAGTATCTTGTGTAATATACGCAATTTGGCTGATTTTTGAAATTATACTTGCAGCAATACTAGGAGGCATTAAAGAAGGAGTGCCGCCTCCAAAAAATATTGAATTTATATTTTTGCCTTGAAATAGGTAAGAAAATTTTTCTAAATCTTCAAGGTATGCTTTTTCCCATGATGAATAATCTATTTTTTCAAAAGTATGAGAATTAAAATCGCAATATGGACATTTACTGACACAAAATGGCCAATGGATATATATTGAAATTTCTTTTGCATTATTAGGCCGTAAAATCAAAATCTTTTCCTTTTTCAATATAAGTTCTGATTCGATGCATTAAATCCTGAAAATAATGCAAATTATGCCACGTCATAAGTATAGATCCCGTAATTTCTTTCACTCTAACCAAATGGTGTATGTAGCTCTTAGAAAAATTTTTGCAAGTATAACAAGCACAATCTTCTTCTATAGGAGCAGGATCTTCTTTGTACTTAGCATTTCGGATATTAATTGCACCTTGCTTAGTAAATGCTTGTCCATTTCTACCAGACCTTGTAGGCAAAACGCAGTCAAACATATCCACGCCCCTCGCAACCGCTCCTATTATATCATCAGGCTTCCCAACTCCCATAAGGTATTTTGGTTTATGATCAGGCAAATAACTTGTTGCCGTATCAAGAGTCTTAAACATGATCTCCTGACCTTCTCCCACAGCCAATCCTCCTATCGCATATCCCTCAAAATCCATATCTACTAGCTGCTTTGCAGATATTTGCCGCAAGTCATCATAAACTCCTCCTTGCATTATGCCAAATTGACCATATCCTGCACGTTTAATAAAACTATTACGTGAACGCTCAGCCCAACGCATTGAAAGCTCCATAGATTCATTAGAGCGCTCATAACTCGCAGGGAACTCTAAGCATTCATCAAATGCCATAGTAATAGTGCTGCCAAGAAGGTATTGGATATAAGTTGCTTTTTCAGGAGTTAAGAAATAGCTACTACCATCAAAAGGAGAACGAAATGCCACTCCCTGTTCTTCAACTTTTCGCAAATTTGCAAGCGACATTACTTGAAAACCACCCGAGTCAGTCAAAATTGGTTTATCCCAGTTCATAAACTTATGCAATCCTCCCATTTTGGCAATCAACTCTTCACCAGGACGTAGCATTAGATGGTACGTGTTAGATAAAATGATATCAGCACCAGTTTCATCTACTTGCTCAGGCAACATTGCCTTAACTGATCCGTATGTGCCAACTGGCATGAATGCTGGGGTTTGAATTTTACCATGAGCTGTAGTTATCACTCCTCGACGGCTTTTATTATGAGTTTTTAATACTTGAAAATTAAACATGATAAATAAGGCTCGTATCTCCGTAACTAAATAGTCTGAAGTTATTTTTTACAGCATAATCATATGCCTTTTCCATATTATTCCTTCCTCCAAATGCCCACACGAGCAAAAGCAAGGTTGATTTAGGCAAGTGAAAATTTGTAATTAAAAGGTCTACTACATGAAACTTAAAACCAGGCTTTATAAATAAGTTCGTGCTAGATTTTTGAGCAATTACTTTTCCATCCTCGCAAGATGACTCTAGAGTGCGCAAAGTTGTTGTACCCACAGCTACAACCCTTTTAGCATCATTAATTATTTGAGCCGTCTCCTGGCTAATTTCATAATTTTCATAATGCATTTCATGATCATCTACGTTTTCGCTTTTAATTGGCAAAAACGTACCCGCGCCAACATGAAGAGTAATATATACAACCTGCGCGCCCTTGGCTTTTATTTTATCTAGCACTTCTTGCGTAAAATGAAGCCCTGCTGTTGGAGCTGCAACCGAACCACTGTTTGCTGCAAAAATTGTTTGATATTGCTCTTCGTCACTTTTTTCTGATGGGCGTTTTATATATGGAGGAAGAGGGATTTTTCCAAACTGATCAAAAAATTCTAAAGAGCTCAGTACTAAATTTAACTCCAAAATTACCTCACCACTTTCAAGCTTTTCTGCAACCCTTATTTTGTTATCTCCTAAACTAAAAACTTGTCCTATAGATAGTTTTTTTGCAGGCTTTGCAAATGCTTGCCACCTATTTTCTTCTATTTGCTTATGTAAAAAGAGCTCTATGTTCTTACCTTCTAAGCTTACAATAATCCTAGACTTTATTACTTTAGAATTATTTAACACAAGCACATCTCCTGGATGAAACAGATCTACTATATCCTTAAATACTATTTCTTTGAGATTTTGGCCTTTTATTACGAGCAACCTAGATTCATCTCTCTTTTCTAAAGGATTAAGAGCTATTTGCTTTGTATCAAGAGGAAAATCTAAGTCCGATACCTTTAATGGATCATTCTTCATTATTGAGGCACAACAGATCCATGACACTGTTTATACTTTTTGCCAGAACCACAAGGACATAATTCATTACGAGCAACCCTTCCCCAAGTATTTGGATCTTTGGGATCACGCTTATCCGGCTCAACATACACGTTAGTGCTTGGCTGCATCTTTACAGCTGAAGAAGCATCCTTTTGAAGCGCTGGATCAACCCTTGTTTGAGAGAGATTATGCAGATCATCTTTTGCACTTTTTGCCTTTTGTATGTCAGCATTCGGATTTGGATGCAAGTGCGATATAACTTGCAAGATATTTACAGCAAAATGATCTAACATTTGCTCAAACAAATAAAAAGACTCCTTCTTATACTCCTGGAACGGATCCTTCTGACCATAAGCCCTAAGTCCTATACCCTGTCTTAGGTGGTCCAGGTTATATAAATGCTCCTTCCAACTTTGATCAATAAGGTTTAAAATAATGTACTTTAGTACATCATTAAACATATCTCCGAAAGCGTTTTGTTTACTTAAAAATAGTTCTTTAGCTAATGAAAAGGCATATTGATGAATATCATCTTCAACCATCTGATCTTTAGTAATTTTTTGCGTATCAATTTTAATATCAAGTACGCGCTCTATTTCAGCCGCTAAGCCCTCTAAATCCCAATCATCCCTAAACTTATCTTGTGGAATGAAAGTATTGATAACACTACCTAACCAATCTTCGGCGCTATCAAACAGGGTTTGTATAATGTTTTGAGCTGAAATAATATCATTCCTTTTAGCATAAATAATTTTACGCTGATCATTCATTATATCATCAAACTTGAGCAAGTTTTTACGCACCTCATAGTTACCAGATTCAACTCTCTGCTGAGCCTTTTCTAAAGCTCTTGTAATCATCGGATCGTGCAACGCTTCTCCACCTTTTAAACCAAAGCGCTTCAAAATTTGAGTCACTCTTTCAGATGCAAAAATCCTCATCAAATCATCCTCAAGCGATAAGAAAAATTTAGTGCGACCAGGATCTCCTTGACGACCACTACGTCCCCGCAGCTGATTATCAATTCTACGAGACTCGTGCCTCTCTGTTCCAATGACAAATAAACCCCCTGCTTGCATTACTTTCTCTTTTTCTTCTGCAATCTGCTGTTCAAGTTGCTCTTTGGATAGGGTATTTGACAGGTCTTTTAGAAGCATTTTCAGGTTACCGCCCAGCATAATATCTGTACCACGACCCGCCATATTCGTTGCAATTGTTACAGCTCCAAGTCTTCCCGCTTGTGATATGATACCCGCCTCTTGTTCATGATATTTAGCATTAAGCACCTTATGTTTAATCTTATGCTTGTTAAATAAAGCAGAAATTACTTCTGATTTTTCAATGCTAACTGTTCCAACTAGAATTGGCTGACCTTTTTCATGCGCTTCGTTCACTGCTTTTAAAATTGCATCATACTTCTCTTCCTTAGTACCATAAATCTCATCATCATGATCTATTCTTGTAACTGGCTTATGAGGAGGAATTGCAACAACATCTAAGTTATAAATGAACTTAAACTCATTAGCCTCAGTCATAGCTGTACCAGTCATACCAGAAATTTTAGGATACATCCTGAAGTAATTTTGGAAGGTGATAGATGCAAGAGTTTGGTTTTCATTCTGGATTGTCAAGTTTTCCTTTGCCTCTAAAGCTTGATGCAATCCATCAGAATAACGACGACCTTCTAAAACCCTTCCTGTAAACTCATCAATAATCATAAGTTGACCATCTTTAACCATATAATCTACATTATCACGGAACATGGTATGGGCTTTTAAAGACTGATTTATAAAATGAACCAGATGAGTATACTCAAAGTCATATAGACTGCTGCCATCTTTAATTAATTTTGCCGCAACAAGCATCTCCTCAATTTTAGACATACCTTGATCATTGAGAGTCACTGATTTAGTTTTTTCCTCTATTTCGTAATATTCTTTATCTAACTTTTTAACTAGGTTGTTGATAGTAATGTATAGATTAGATCTATCGGAAGTTGGCCCCGATATGATAAGAGGCGTTCTTGCCTCATCAATTAAGATCGAGTCTACTTCATCGATAATTGCATAATGAAATGGTCGCTGTACCTTTGCATCTGCGCCAAATTTCATGTTGTCACGCAGATAATCAAAACCCAGTTCATTATTGGTAGCATAAGTAATATCTGCTTTATAACTTTGGATTCTATCTTCATCGCTTGTTTGACCTGTCACGGTCGAAACGCTCAAGCCCAAAAAGTTAAATAATGGCCCCATCCAACTAGCATCTCTTTGTGCCAAATAATCATTCACAGTAACGATATGAACCCCCTTACCCGTTAAAGCATTTAGATACGCAGGCAGAGTTGCAACCAAGGTTTTACCTTCACCAGTCTTCATTTCGCAAATCATACCACGGTGTAAAACAAGCCCCCCCATCAATTGCTCATCAAAATGCCTTTGTCCTAAAACTCTTTTAGCTCCTTCACGCACTAAAGCAAAGGCATCATATGTAATCTCATCTAAAGTTTTAGCATTACTTTGTACCTGTCCTTTTAAATTCATGCTAGCTTTCAGCAATGACTCATCTGTCATCTCAGAATAATATTGTTCCAAATGATTGATCTGCTCTACTTCATTCAGAAGCTTTTTTACGATACGATCATTTGCAGTGCCAAAAATTTTACTTAAAAAACCAAACATAATATTCCCAAGTTATCTAATTCAAAAAAAGATATTAACACAATTGTTTTCTAGCATGCAAATATATTGTTTTGCTCTCAGTGCTAAAAGTATCTTGCTGTTCATTAAAATATTATGTTATCTTTTCTATGTTTAATCATTTTAGACATTTTATTATGAAAAAAATTTTTCCTCTAATCTTTGTTGCATTTATATTCTGCAACTCTTTTGCTAGCAGTAATAATACCCCCAAAGACCCCCCTGCTCCGACCTTACCCAACAAGGAAACAAATGCAGAAAATAATTCAAAAACTGATACCAAAGATACAGATGAGACGAAACAAAAAGATAAGGCACAAGATAAAAAATCCAAGGAATCTGATGGATCAGCAGCCTACCAAAAAGCAATAGCTGATTTTAAAGCTTTTGTACTGAAAACTAAGCCAAAAGTCAGAGAAGAAGTTAATGAATACAGAGCTGCAATAGCAAAATTAGAAAAACAAAAAGCTTACTTATATAAAAAGCTAACTTTGGAAGCTCAAGAGTTTTTGGCTAAAGAAGCAAAGTTAAAAAAAGCTTTACCTATACAAATCGAAGAAACAAAAAAATAGAGATAGGACTGTTGCAAGATAATTATTTTTAAGGTATTTTTAGGAAGAAGATCATTTAAAACCAAGAAACATCTAAAGTATGTGACACGGTTTATAAGGCAAACTACCTAAAAAATTTATCTTGAAATATCCCAATTATGAACATCCATTCCACAGCAATCATCTACCCTGGAGCTAAAATAGGCAAAGGAACTTCAATAGGACCATATTCAATTATCGGACCAAAAGTCACACTAGGGGAAAATAATCAGATTGGACCACACGTAGTGATTGAAGGAAATACTACAATTGGAGATGAAAATATCATTTTTCAATTTGCATCTATCGGTTCAAAACCTCAGGATCAAAAGCATAAAGATCAGGACACCAGGCTTACAATTGGCAATAAAAACCAAATTAGAGAATATGTTACTCTCCAACCAGCTACGACCCTGGAAGGCATCACACAAATCGGAGATAGCAACTTATTTATGGCCTGCTCTCATATTGCCCATGATGTTATCGTAGGAAGTGGCTGCTGGTTTGCAAATAGCGCCTGCGTTGCTGGACATGCAATTATAGGAGATAAGGTCATAGTAGGAGGACTTGCTGGAATACACCAATTCGTGCGTGTTGGAGACCTAGCCTTTGTTGCTGCAGGCAGCATGGTAGCACAAGATATTCCTCCCTTTTGCATGGTACAGGGTGATAGGGCAAAGATTATCAAAATTAATGTAGTCGGTCTTCAAAGAGCGGGTTATAAAACAGAAGAAATTCAAAAGATTCAAAAAATCTTCAAACATCTTTTCTATTACCAAGATCCACTAGAAGAAAAAATTGAGTATGTTAAAACTAATTTTAAAGATTTTGCTCCAGCAGAGTATATGATTAAATTTATCACATCATCTCAAAGAGGAATTATGATAAAGTCTGCATCCTCTGATGAAGAGTAGAACTGTTTTAAATAAATATTCATCTTATTTATAGTACTCTCACATCCATTTCCTAAAAATTATCTATGCGGTGGTAAATTTGGAAATAGATCTTTTTAGCAATCTTCTTGAGTTTAACTTACTCAAGTTGATCTCACTAAATTAACT
The DNA here is from genome assembly GCF_003015145.1 of Candidatus Phycorickettsia trachydisci. Lineage (NCBI taxonomy): Bacteria > Pseudomonadati > Pseudomonadota > Alphaproteobacteria > Rickettsiales > Rickettsiaceae > Candidatus Phycorickettsia > Candidatus Phycorickettsia trachydisci. The sequence goes on from NZ_CP027845.1 coordinate 764,663, forward strand.
AGATCTCTTCTATTAAGCAGTTCTTAATTACAAATATCGCAACCAATTCAAAAATGATAATTACTATAAAACTTTATCTAATTTTAGTAATTATTAAAAATCTTGGCAAGGAAATATAATATGATATAGTAATTAATATAATTAAAATACAAAAATATGCAAAAATCTATAATTAGCTTAAAAGAATTAAAGAAAAATAACACTAAACTCCTTCTCCAAGCTATGGATAAAGGTGATGACGCGTTAGTAGAAAAAATTTTCAAAGATAGAGATTTTAAAAAAGATTTTGATTTTTCCATCAAGAACGAGGAAGGTATTAGTTTTTTACACGTAGCCGTTAATTATAAGAAGTTAGATATAATTCAATATCTTTGTCAAGAACGAGGAATGGATATCAACGATTCTCTGATTAATGGTTTTACTCCTATACATCACGCAGCAAGAAAAGGCTGGATAGATTTAATTGAAGACATTAAATCTTATGGAGGTGATATGAATCTCGTGGATGACGAAGATAAAACGGCATTAGCTGAGGCGGCAGAAAATGGTCACATAGATGCAATAAATAAACTTATAGACTTTGGAGCTAATGTAAACGGTAAAAATCCCTTCAGAACGCCTATGATGTACTCTATCTTCAGCGGCAAGCTTGAAGTTGCAAAAGCTTTAAAAGCTAGAGGAGCTAAAACTGATTTAAAATATAAAGGTGGTGATTCTTGGCTTCATTTAGCTGCAAGCATCGGAGATTATTCGAAAATATCACAAACCTTAGAGTGGTTGCTAACTCAAGAACCAAGAATGATTAATGACATAAATGAAAATGGAGAAACAGCGTTACATGTCGCCGCTGGGAAGGGCAAGTTAGACTTGGTTCAATTCCTTGAAAGCCATGGCGCCAACCTTGTATCACAAGATAATCATAAAAGCCTACCAATCGAACGTGCTGCAATGAGCGGTCACATTGAAGTAGTAAAATATTTAGCCTCTACTGCTGCCAGGATAGATGATAGTTTTATGAGGATAACCTCTCTGTTCCCATTTGATCAATTAGACAGCTTACTGAAAATGTGTAATGTAATTTGGGTCTTTGGTCAATTTAAGGGAAGCAACTATGAAAATTATGTAAATTCTAGCGCAAACCTTGTAACCACCTTCTTGTCTAAACATAGTTTAGATGATTTTGAATATAGCGAAGTATACAATAGTGTTCAAATTAGTGATTCTATCGAAAATCTTCACTCTGTCGCTTGTAAAATAACTAATCCTGGACCAGAATATAAAATGCAAAATTCCATGGCCTTCAAAAATATGCAGCGATTAATGCGAGAGAAGGGACTTCCAGAGATAAAAAAGGCCCTTCTTGAAACTAAATCATTATGCTCAGCTGAAGTTGAGTCATTAATTGAGAATGCATTCACAAAATATACAGAAAGTGAGCTAAAAACTAATTTACTCCAATTTTTTACGAGTATTAAAATAGAAGAAGATGGAGAAGCATCAGAAGAAAAAAAGACTGAAGCAGAAACAATCGAAAACATTTCAAACACCAACTCAGCAACAACTGCCGGAGATACAGAGACAGCAAATGAGCTGGAAGGTGCTAGTTAACACTAAGCTGCGCTTATAACTTCAATTAATAAAAGGGGGGAACTAGCTTGTTAAGAGTGTTGCCTAGTATCTTAATTGAATTAGCTAACTTGATCACTACTTTCACCAAAAATATTGACCGCCGGTATATCTTCAAGAGTATGCTCAGAACCGTTATAATATTGTAATATTTTCATATTGCCTGATAAATCAGCGTCATTTTCTCCAAACAATATTAAATGGTCTTTTAAATCATCTATATTCAATTTTTCTTCCAAAACATCATACATTTCCTTTAGATTATTAGAAATCCAAGCATCTCCCGTATGCATCGATATAATTACTTTATTATTTGACACTATGTGCTTAAGTATTGTAGGAGCTAAGTATTTTTGTATGAACAATCGACCAAATGTTTCAAAACCCCAATCTGGGAAAGATTTGTAAACACTAACTTCAATATTATAATTTAAGTGCTTGTAAACGTTGCCTTGACCTGAACGTTGCCACTCTCCTAGTGTTACTAAGCTTACAAACTGCGGATCTGGAATCTTATATGTAAATGGATGAAATTCTCGATCTTCTCCATTTGCTAGAGGATTTACAATATAAAACCAAGGATCAAAAAGGCTGATTTGCACTTTATGATTTGGATTCTTTTCGCAATATTGTGGGATCCAAGGGTAAACTTGTTGCACACCTTGCAAATCATTGTCACAACCAATAGAGATTACATGAATATCAGCTCTTTCAGAAAATTTTTCTAAAAATGACTGCAACGCTTCCAATTCTAATTCTCCATTCTTACTAAAATTTATACAGCAGTTTAGAACATTAGACGCCTCGCGTACCATGTGCACACCATCAAAGCTCAAAAATGAAGTGGTTAGATTGTATGCAGAGGTAAGTAGATAATCCCACAACATAGTTATTTATTATTAGATTTATTCATAACTCACTATTAAGAAAGATAGTAATATTATCTTCAAAAATCTAATGTATATTCCATTGTCAATAAAATCAATATAGTAAATTGGTATAACACTAAAAGATAGTTAAGTGTGCTATACCGATTTATTTAGAATTAAGCAAACAGGAAATCTAATGAATCATACTCATCTGTTTGTTGCTTACCTATCAAAGCAGTGGTATCTGAACAAGATTCATAAATTTGTGAGCGTATAGCCTCTGGATCAAAATTTATTTTGTTAGATGCTTCTTCTCTTAAACCAAACGTATGAACGTATTCTTTAAATAAACTATTATATACTTCTTTCATATATTGACCATAAGGGTTTAATGATTCAGCGGGTAGGAATACCAGCATGGTACGTTGTTCTAAAGCATTTAAACCCCATAACACTTTGTTTGCAGTTTCCTTATCGCGTGTGATATGCTCTAAATTATGAGATTGGAGTATTTCTGTTACTTCTTCTAATTTCTGTTTAAACAAGTTAAGATTTGGAATTATATTCTCTTCTATATTAAGACCCATTTTGCGCATATTAAGACCTATTTTCGGAATTAATGTCTCACTCATCTTGATAGCTTGAAAGGCTTTCCCGCTTTTCTCAACCATGTGGAGAGTACTTTCTTGAATTTCTGAAGGCATTTCATGCATATTCCAAAAAAATAGTTGAATCATTGCTGATAACATGCAGCTAGATTTGGGAATAATTTTTAAACCTATACCTATATCACTCAGAAATGTGAATGGCTTAAAGCTATTTATTATAGGAACCAACTTTTTTGATAAACCCTGCACAGCCTCAAATGCTGCTGGACTATCAGCGGCAGACTCTGTTAACAGTTGAAGCATCTTGTATCCAGCTAATATTTGTTGGATAGTAGACCCTATCTTTAAAACTTCGCTATAATTACTGATAAGATAGTCATTTAAAACCATATCATAAGGTCCTGGAAGGCTTAATAATAAAGACACAATCTCGTGGTTATTATGCTTAGCGGCTGTTTGTGCTGGTTTATTACCATCTTTATCTTGCGCACTAACTAAAAACCTTAACATATCTATATCTTCATTCCTAGCTTGAGGAGATTTAGGTTTATTTATACCACAAGAGAAATGTTCAACTATGTTTGTATACCCTTGCCTCGCTGCAATATGAAATAAGTTTTCACCTTTATCATTCGTTGTGCTCAGGTTAGTTCCTTCTTGTAATAAGGATTTGACGGTATTTAAATCACCTCTTTCTACAGCTTGAAGGAAGAGGATATCTTGACGACCTATTTCAAGTATTTCATCCAAATCTGATATTTTCATGTTTTCTAATGCGCCTTCTATATCATCAGCCTTATTGATATCACCTTCTGTGGCAGGTGCCTTGCCCAAATCTAATATGTCTATATTGCCGAATAAGTGTTCTTCACTAATATCAAAATGTTTTGTACTACTAGGCACTATATGCTCAAGATTTATAATATTATAAAAATTTGGGTCGCCTTTATATATGCCCCATAAAGCTGTTTCAAACTCATCTATTCTCATTTCCTTGGGATCAATAACTTTTTCTTTTGACGCTTCCGTATGAACACTACTATGTTTGTTAAGATCTTTAGCCTTTTTTTTAGATTTTTTTCCCATATCCCCCTATTTTTAAATTGTCAATAATTATATCCTAACATACACCAATTTAAATAAAAAGTCTCTTTAGAGTGCTCAAATTTTAGGAAAGGATAATATTTCCGTAAGTATTAAAAATAATTTCTTGACTTGAGCTTACAAAGGTTCAAAGGTTATCTTACCATCTGTCAATCACTACTAGCTTCATAAAGTAGTGATTTGCAGCTGTTTAGATATTCAATGATAGATTAAACTCCTGAAGCTGGCACAATATCTCAGAGATAAAATCATTAAGCAACAATCAACATCCTCAAATATTCTTAAGGATTTTCGGTAGAACCTTGCATGTCTTTTCCTAACTCTTCAAGATTCAACACAATACTTTCCACATCATCTCCAGTTTGTTCAGCGCTCTCATCGTTTTCATTAAATGCAGATAACCTCAAAGTAGTACTTAAATCTTCGTGTATTTTGGCACTTGGTAAATGATTTATTCTCTCTAAGCATTGGTCTATAAAATCTTGATTAGTCTCTTTGATACTTGGGAACAAATTATGTATTTCTTTTAATATATGTTCTTTAATATCTGTACGATCAATTAAGTGTTCTAAAAGAGTTAATGCGCATAAAATTTGTTTCTCTGCTCCATCACTTGCAGATATGATTTTGTTAACATCATCTATATTATTTAGCTTTGCCTTTAAATTTCTACTATTCTTCATCGCTAGACCTAACTTTCCCCCACGCTCTAAAAAAGCTGAAGTAATTTCAGGCCAATTTGGTTTACTAAAATTGCACGAAGCAAGAGCGCCGATTAAGTTTTCCTCTACATAATTCTTAGCACTATCTTCAAATTTAGTCATATCATAATTTAGCAAATATTTTACTGGTGGTAGTAGATTGCGACTAGTCGCCAAAGATAAGGCATGTACGTAATCTAGTGGATCAAAATCAAAAAATTCTAGTAATTTTTGAACTACTTCTGGGGGATTCACGCACGCAGGATTTACATATTTAGGGGGTACGATATACAAGTCGTTTTCAGCTAAGAGACAAAGAGGAGATTTGTTATCAGCATTTAAAAGTGTTGATTTATTTGATGCTTTTGAGAGTAACATTTCCATCGTACGCATGTCAGCGTGACGCGCAGCTATATGGAAAGGTGTTTCGAGCTTATTATCTGCCATATAAGGATCAGCACCATACTCTATAAGTACTTTTACAGTTTCTTGATGCCATTTCTCAACCGCCCAGAATAAAGCAGTTCTATTATCGTAGTCTTTTTGATTTGGATTTGTTCCCTCTTGTTCCAATATCAATTTCACTACGTCCTTAATACTATGAGGTCTTTTGCTATATTTAATAGCAGCAAATAACATACCATAAGAGTTTATTTTTTTACCGCTATCTATAGCTTTTTGTAATGTTGCGATATCACCATCTCTAGCAGCACGATGTAAAGAACTTGACAACAACAAAAATGTCTCATGAATGCTTGAAGATTCGTTACGATCAGTATATTTTGCCGCAGCTTGTTTTTTAATATTTCCTATAACTTTTTGCATATTTGATATTATAATTAATTTTAATAATAGCGTACTAAAATTATTTATATTAATCAAATTGTAATATTATTTATTGTATAAAATTAAAAATATTGTTTGAATTAAACCTAATTATAACAGCTCACAAAATTTTATTTTCTTCACAATCCATATACCGCCACTTGATTGCAACAGTTACTATACAAACTTAAAATTTTTTAGCATAAAAATTGTTTTATGTGAATGACTTGAGATAGACTGATACCATATTTTAACCCTTAAAAGAAAATAACAATGGCCGATACCACTTTTGACCCTTATAATGGTTTGAACTACAGTAGTTATCCTTACTACCATTCTCATCCCGATCGTTTATTCACATTAGGAAAGCTTTTCGGAGCAAACCCTGCTGAACCTGGTACTGCTAACATCCTGGAAATTGGCTGTTCAAGCGGCGGAAATCTTATACCAATTGCATTAAAATACCCTCAATCTAAATTATTAGGTATTGATGCTTCTTCTTCACAAATCACGGCTGCACAAAAATCTGCAAGTGAAATTGGTTTAATGAATGTGACGTTCGAAAATAAACTTACTAGCGACTTACAAAATAGCCAAGATCAGTTCGACTATATTATAGTTCACAATATGGTATCCTGGGTCAACGAACAAACTCGTAATGAGATATTTGATCTGTGCAAAAAGTTACTCAAACCTACAGGCATCGCATTTGTGAGTTACAATGTTCAGGCAGGTCATAGTACAGCCAATCTTTTAAGAGAAATGATACTTTATAATACTCATAGACTTCAAGCTATACCCGAAAAACTAGAGCAGGCTAGAGCATTTTTAGCATTTACCATAAATGCTTTAGAAGAAAGTCAAAATCCTCTACATCAAATGATTTACGTTGAAGCAAGAGCTCTATTTGAAAACGATAACATGCTTTGCGATTACTTAATTGGGGATCATAAGGTTTTTAGTTTCCATGAATTTTTTGACGAATTAGACAAAAGACAGTTGCAATATGTCAGTGATACGTATCTTCCATCAATGTACGTAGGCAACGCGCCAATCAATATTCTTGAAGCTGTCCAACAACTAACTGATATTGTTGACGTAGAAGAATATATGGACTTTTTCACTCAAAAAGCTTTCAAATCAAGTATCATTTGCCATAAAGAAGTAAATATTAAGAGAGACGTATCAGGTGCTGATTTAAGTTCACTGTATATATCTTCCAACATTTTACTAGATGTTCCTTCACAAGATATAACCAATTTTGATGATGGTACTCAATCTTTAAGTTTCTTTATCAAACCTAATGGTGGTGGAGGTATACAAACAAATTCATCTATAATGAAAGCTGTTTTGTATACTATAGCAGATAACGCAGCTATAAATCCTATATCTATCGCCCAAGTTATTGATATAGCCAGCGAAAAAGTACCAAGTATTACGAAAGAAGAAATTCAAGCAACCTTTAATCAAGAACTAATAGGGCTAATTTTCACGGGTTACGTTGATATTACAAGCTACATGACAACAGCCTCTACAGTTATATCCGATAAGCCTAAAATATATCATTTAGCTCGTTATCAAGCACTACAAGGAGAAGATACTTGGGTAACAAATTTAAGAGGGCAAATTGTGTTTATAGGTCTATTTGAAAAGTATGCTTTCAGGTATATGGATGGTGAGTATGGATTAGATGCAATTGAGGAATTTATTTTTAATCACGCTCAGCAAGAAGATTTGAGCTTTTCTAAAGATGGACAAACCATTACAAATAAAGATGAAATAAAGCAGGAAATCAAAGATCACTTACAAGATTCATTAAAATTTGCTCTTGATATGTGCTTGCTAACACCATAGATAACAAATGGGACTTGTGTCCCACTTGTCCAAAATTATGCAGCATCTAGCGCATTTTTGCAAAAATCACTACCAATTATATCTAATACTAACCCATCTACATCAAACCCATTTTGCATTTCTAACAACAAATCGCTAGCTTGTGCTTTCATTTGATCCTCTGCGATATACTTTAAATATTCTAAAGATTTAATACGGCCAATAAGATTTACCAATGCCGCGTTATATTCTTTTTGAATATTAACCTCTTGGGTAGAAACTAGTAACTCGATCATCTTTTCATTTCCTTCCATAAAAGAGTAACTTAACGCGGTATCCCCCTTACTTCCAGAATGGCGATTTATCGTTTCTATAACTTGTGGATATTGCAACATAAGCTTTACCATTTCTTCATTTCCAGCTCTGATGGCTGATAACAAAATGGTGTCACCATCATGCGTTGGTAATGAACAACTAGCACCCTGATCTAATAAATATTCCATAACTTCAAGGCTACCATATTTGACTGCTAATTCTAAAAAACCGGCATCTTGAGACCATTTATCATTAATGTTTCTGGAATGTACGTAGTACTTTATCTTATTGACATTATTATCTTTTATAGCTTTTGATATTATCTTAGACTTTTGATAGTTGCTTATCAGAAATGATGGCAAAAGTGACCACATAGTTAATTACCTTATAATATAGTTATCAATATAAATGTTAACACGTTTTAATACTTATGTCAAGAGCTAGCAATTAAAATAAATAATATTGTCATGAGTAGCAAAATTAACAAGGCTAACTAAACAGAGATCTTAATATCAAATCGCACACACCTTGATACCTAAAAAATTTTTGAATATGCTACTCTTTACAAAAATGTATGCACTCTTTTAAAGTGTGGAATACTATGATATTTATCAGTTTTTTAAAACCTCAATCCGAAATATTATCACCCATAACTTCTACAGATTCAGGTTTATCTAAAATGAATTGCGATACGTATAACGCAATTTGATCTGATGGCTCAAGCAAATCATTCAATAATTCCTTAGGTCCATCTAAGTCATGCAACATACTAATACTAGGAGATTTAATACCATCTATGGTTTTGGAAAACATATCTTTTTGAGTATCTTGAAGCGTCTTAATTAAAGTCTTATCCCTATTTAATAAAGCAATGATTGCTATCTGAATCTCTTCAATAGAATGATAAGTGTCAATTATGAATGATAAACCTTCAGCTTTTTCCCAAAACTGCTGTAACAACATTTCATCTTTAAATAGGTGGGCAAATTTATACTTATAATCTTTGTTATCAACTGCATTAAGAATACTAGCAAAATTTACCAAACCTTCATACGCTTTTTCCACTAGCTCGTCACCAAATTCATAGGCCTCTAGCAAACCTACTTTAAAAAAAGAATTAGCAACTTTTAAGTTAAGATATATCTTGTCAATCAAATGGTCCGTTTGAACCGATAAAGTATCGAAATTTTCTTTTAAATATTCATATACCTCTACGTTTGATAAATCTATATAAGCACCTCTTAATATTAATAGACAGATTATATTTGAAAGATTTTGCTCAACTGCAAAAGAAATTAAATTTAATGCCCCTTTATCGTTTAAATAACTTTCCCAATTAATTAATAATTGAGCACTTTGTACTTTTCCTAACTTTAATGCATAATGAAGCGGCAGGCGTCCTTTTGCATCTCGAACATTTACATCTGCCCCAGCTTCAATAAGACTTTGCAACATACAAACATCACCAAATTTAGTAGCATAGTGCAAAGGCGCATTACCTTCAGCATCAAAATCGTTAATAACTTTTTTAAAGCCTAAATTCAGCAAATTATCAACTGATTTGCTCTTACCACTTTGAGTTGCAAAGTGCAGTAAGTTTCTATTTGTTAGAGGAATTTTTAAACTGAGATTTTCTTCTTGATTCAACAAATCTTGTATTACACTTTGACTATCTTCTTCCCAAATCGCTTTCATTAACTTAAATCCTGGGGTAATGGTCATAGTAATTAGAACTTGAATTTTTATTCTTATCCTTACACTAAAATCATTGCTTTAGTCAATAAAAAATCCTTCCAGATGTTTTAATAAATCTGATACGTGTTCACAGATTCTTAGATCCATCTACACCAAGCCATTGGAAAGATATATCCTCATAATCTTCCTCCAACTTTGGTTTTTCCGGCTCGATTAGAGTGACTTGCTCTGATGCTTTGATCATATTAGACTGATCAACAATATTTTGCAAAAGCTCTAGATTCTCTTCTTGATTAAGCTTGATTGCTAATTTTTGGATATCTAATTTTTGAGACATTATGTAGCATACTCGGAGCTGGGTTCGGCTACAAGACCCATAAGCTTCTCTACGGGCACTAAACCATTTTCATGTACATATGCTTCTACTACCGTAATTTGTTGCTCAGTTAAGTCATCGCACACGTCCACTAATGTTGCATGAGAAATGCTTTTTACTATGAGTTTTTGCAGCATATCAAGCTTTCCTTCTAACTTTCCTTCTAACTTTCCTTTAGTCTCACCCTTGGCCTCACCTATAGCCTCACCTTCTATTTTAGCTTTTTTACAAGCTTCTTCAAAAGCGGCTTCAATTTCTTCTCTTTCTTTACGATCAAACATTTCTTCAATCGTTTCTTGAAGGTATTCGGTCATTTTTCCTTCTTTTTCCAAATTAGTTTTCATCATAATTTCATACCCCTTTTTAATGTCAGGATCAAAATAATCTTGGACCTCATCCATACTATTTATTTTAGCACAGTTATCAAAAAAATACAATAATTGCGCCTTTTTATCAGTACGTAAGTTCACTTTACCCTTTTCTAAAGCCTTAACAAATTTACGTACTTCTGCAAACTTCCAATGCATAACATTTTGAAACATCTCCATATGTCCCCTCTCAGCTATTGTAGGCATTACAGTTTGTTCATACTTATCATCGTCAACATACTCTTTACCTTTAATTAGATTATCCTTTGAAATAACTAAAATGTGAGTTTTTTTCAATTTTTCATGAATATTCTCAGAATCACCTGCAAAAATTTCATTCACTACAAGCCTTGCCATATAATATTGCATTCGGCAGATAAAATATTTTTTATACTGCCTTTGCATTTCCACTATCACCTCCTCATCATGATTAGTTTGGCATCTTAAATCAAATATCACCTTCTGCTCCATTGAATGATTCGCAACCAATTCTTGAGGTAAAAATTCTACATCATCAATTACTTTATCTTCCTTGAAATCTAAGAATATGTTGATTAAATACTTTAGAAAGTCTTTATTAGCACATAACATTTTAAACGTCACATCATAAGTTGGATCAGCAAAATTTTTAGTACTCTCTGAAGCCAATACTTCTTTTCTTATCTGATCTTGTGTTTGTTGGTCTAGCTTACGATTCTTTTTGGAAGAAGGCATAATAGTTATATTCATGGGTTAATGTTAGATAAATGGTATTACACAGCCAAAGATAGCTATAATATTTAAAGTTTTTCAAAAAAATTTCGATCAAAAAGCCTCTCTGCCTCACTTAAGCTCTTAGCTATACTTTCAAGATCATATTGATCATCAAAGGCATTACCAAAAACCTTAAAGTGGTACTTATATTTACTTTCTAAACCAAGCAAAACAGATTTTAAAACAATAAACATAGCCGTTGTTGGATCAGTATTATTGGAACATACGCGATATTCTAAACGTATAGGCTTAGTACCTGGAATTCTAACTGCTACACTTCTATTATTATTGCCATAACAAACCTTGGTTGGAGCCATAAATTTATCATCTAGACGCGCATAATCTTCTTCATAAGGTAAAATGAGCTTTAAGGTCTTGTTAATGTATTGGCATAGGCCGTTTGCTGCAAAATCAAGAAATGCGCCTCGATCAAAAAGATTATTCTGATTATTATCTAGCAAATTAAGATGCAAATGCATACTACTCCCATAGTCATCTTTAAAAGGTTTTGGACTTAAATCTGCACCCGCTGCTTTCAGCAGAATGCGATCTCTTTCAATAGATTCTATACATTCCCAAACATTATCAAATGGACCCTTATTAATCTCATATTGATCCTTTCCCTTTTCTTTTTGCACTTCTATCCCCAAGGGTTCTCGCGCATAAAACTCTATCTCGTAGCCCAAAATTGGTTTTAGGCCTTTCTGTTCATAAATTGTAAGAAGACTTATTAATTTTTGCTTCATCATTAAGGAGTCGTTGCAAGGAAAAGTTTCTTGATTAACCCAGCATTAATCGGCTTATTAGTATTCAGTGATTCAGCGTTAAGAATATTGACAGCTTTATATGCTGAGTGAAAATTCAAAGGTATTAAATCTGCAACTAAACTTATCATTTTAGGTTCAATCTGAAGAGATTTACTCGCAAACTCTTTACTCAGAATCACCTTAATTGTTTCTTTATCAGGAGTATTAATATAGCTTACATCAATACTTTTAAGCCTCGAAACCAGATCTTTAAGCTTGAAATGATCAGGAAATTTAGAGCTTGTAAAAAGACAGTACTTTTTTGCCTCATTACACATATTGAAAATACCCAATAAATCTTTTTCATCCTTTTCACTAATATCTTCCACAATAACATTGGAAGATATGTTTGAAACTTTAGATAAAAATTTGGCTTCTGCCTTTTGCGCCCAAATGTGGGCTAAATGAGTTTTACCTGACTGCTTAGGCCCAATGAGTAGTAAAAAGTAAGGGTATGCTGCGTGACTCCAGCTAGATGGCCATTCACAAATTTTCTGAAAACTTAAGTTATTTGCACCAGTCACTATAAACTCCTCTATGGCATATGAAGTTTTTTGTGGAAAATCAAAGGTGCTTTGCTGATGCATTCAAATTATTTATTAAATCTTTAGCAATTGAAGTTAAAGGCAGCCCAATAAACAATCCATACATACCAAGTATATGCCACCAAGCCATTAAAGTAAAAATCATCACCACCGGATGCAAACCCATTTTATCTCCTATAATCTTTGGAGCCACTATGTACCCTTCAAGTATTTGACCTATAAAATATATTGTCACCACATAAGCTAGGTGATAGTCTATTCCAAATTGAAATAGAGTTGCTAAGACGCTTAGAAAAAGCGACACCGTAATCCCAACTAAAGGAGCTGCAACCAAAATACCCGAAATCATACCCAGTACTAAACTTAAATCTATCCCTGCAAAGCTTAAGAAAAAGCTATAGTACAGTATCATTACTACACAAACTTCAAATTGCCCCACGGCAAATTCCGTAAAAACCTTAACGCAGTCCTTAATAAAGAACTGAACGCTCTCGTTCAAACCCGCAATTGTCTGCTTTATAAAACCGCGGATTAAATCATAATCTTTGATAAAGTAAAAGTTAGTTATAGGCAAAAGTATGAATAGGACTATCAGGTTTACTATAGCCATTGCAGACTGCCAAATATTACCTATAAATGAAGGGATTTGGGATAATAAACCATTACTGATAGTTCTTACAAAATCAGAGACGCGAGTTGCAATTTCTGGGTCAAGAGTGCCTATTTGCTTCTCAAGCATAGGCACTATGGATTGCTGCAAATAACTATTATATTGAGGAATTTTATATATAAAAATTATGCTTTGACTGTAAATAACAGGAATAATTTTTAAGACCAAAGTAATAACTAAGCTCCAAAAAAAGCTGAAAATGAAAAAAAACGCCATGTTCCTATAACGCATTTTAGAGGCAAATGCGCTAATTAAGGGCTCAAGCACCGATGCCAAAAAGTATGATATCGCCATCATTAGAGCTATATGCCAAAATAAATATAGCCCTAGAGCGAGTAAAACTAGAAATGAAACTGAATAAATGCTTTTTATTTTAACCATCCACTTTATCTTTTTCAGGGTCTTTTGCTATTGTTACGCTAGCTGGACGCAAAAGTCTATCCCTAATTTTATATCCTTTTTGCATAATGGTGACAACTGAACCATTAGGATATTCGTTTGTTTCAACTTGCGAAATCGCTTGGTGAATGTTATGGTCAAAAGCTTGACCAGGTTCGGTTGAGATTTGAGAAATACCATGTCTTGCTAAAACATCTTTAAGTTGTCCATAAATCATCTCAACACCTTGCAATATCAATTCTACCTCTTGAGATGTCACTTCTTTACTAGGTTTGTGAGAAATAGCTAGATCTAAATTATCTGTCACGCTGATCAAGTCTCTAGCAAAGGAAGTTAAAGCATATTGACGTTCTTCTTGAATTTGCTTTTCCGTACGTTTACGCATATTATCAAGCTCCGCGCTACTTCTTAAGACCTTATCTTTTAATTTTTCTATTTCTTCTTCCAAATCTTGGATAGAAGGTTTTTTTTCTGAAATTTCTGTTTCTTCTTCAATATTGTGATTTTTTGCTTGATTACTCATAATTTATTTTTCTACTGTTAATGTTATTATGTAAATTATAGTTTTGCATGTCCAATTTATCAAGGTTACTTATGACACAAAAAGGATTTTTCATCACCTTTGAAGGAGGAGATGGTTCAAGTAAAACCACTCAAGCAAAACTTTTAAGGCACTATCTGCAAAATGCTGGATTTAAAATTTTGTTAACTCGCGAACCGGGTGGAACGGCTTTAGGAGAGCGTCTTCGAGATATTATACTTCAAGAAAATACTGCTAACATTACCGATTTACTACTCGTCATGGCAGCAAGAAATGAACATCTAGATAAGGTGATTAAACCAGCTATGAAAGATGGAGTAGTTGTCATTTGCGACCGCTTTATAGATTCTACAGCTACATATCAAGCAACAAGCGACTTAAGTATAGATAGTATATATCAACTTCACGCAATGCTATTTGATAACCTGATGCCGGATTTGACTATATTACTAAACCTAGATCCAGAGGAAGCATTAAGACGAGCACAGAAGAGGAACGAAACACTTGAAGATAAAATGGAAACCAAAGGTCTTAACTTTCATTTAGATGTTTTCGAAAAATATCATCAAATATCTCGCCTATTTCCCGATAGAGTAAAAGTAGTTGATGCTAATAGAGATATTCAAGAAATAAAAGAAGAAATCGATAATATAATCAAAACAATACCGTATTTTAAAGATAGGCTTTAGTTTGACACGATATTAAAAAAACTTAGCTTATTAAAATGATTTGAGGTTGATGTGAAGCTTTATTATCATTATGCTTTCATAATGTACAACATACTCCTAACTTTTTTATGCATATCATAAAACGATCTATTTTTTACATCCTTATCCTCTCTTTTTCTTTAGTAGAAGCAAGGAGTAAACTAACACTTTCTTCAGAAAATTTGACCTATATTGAACAGTTCATCAATGTTTTTGAAAAGATATCAAAAGAGTATGTGGAGGAGCCAAATAAACAAAAATTACTTGATGGAGCTTTAAATGGTATGCTCTCATCCTTAGACCCTCATTCTCAATATTTCACAGAAGAAGAATTACAAGATTTTATTACTAAAAATGAAGGTAAATTTGGAGGAATTGGAGTAGAAATCATTCATGAAGAAGGGGTTATTAAGGTTATTAGCACATTAGATGACCTACCAGCGGCAAAAGCCGGGATTAATTCAGGTGATTACATTATAGCCGTAGAGGGAGAATTAGTTAAAAATCTCGGATTTAATAAAGCCGTCAAAAATATGCGAGGCTTGCCAGGCACTAAAGTCAAATTAACAGTTATAAAAATAGACTCTAAGATGCCTCAGGAAATGGAGTTAGTTCGTGAAATAGTAAAAACCCAAGCTATAAGACATAGTAGAGATAACAATGTTGGCTACATACGCCTTGCCACATTTAATGAGAATTCAGCAGATGAACTTAAAGCAGCAATTGCTTCATTAAACAAACAAAGCGGATTAGAAGGTTTGATATTAGATTTAAGAAATAATCCAGGTGGACCTTTGGATCAAGCCATAAAAATTACTGAATATTTCATCGAATCAGGTATTATAGTATCCACTGAGGGACGTGATAAGACTAATAACAAAGTATACTTGGCAAATTCTTTTGCAAAAAAAGCACCAAAACTAAATATGGTAGTGTTAATTAACTCAGGCTCAGCATCAGCGTCAGAGATAGTTGCAGGTGCTTTGCAAGAACATAAACGCGCAATTATTTTAGGTACCAAGTCTTTTGGTAAAGCTTCCGTACAGACTTTCGTAAAATTAAATGAACACTCAGGGATGAAATTAACTACCGCAAAATATTACACCCCAAATGGCAAATGTATACAAGCCGAAGGTATACAACCAGATATCGTTGTTGAAGTTGCAAAAGTTGATTACCTCAAGTTTGATGATGATAAAAAATTCTTTGAGAAATCTTATCAAAATCACTTAGCTGGAGATAAAAAAACCCTTAACAAAAAGTTAGGAGAAGAAACTACAACAGAAACCTCAGAACGTTATAAGAAAGATTATCAATATGCACGTGCTTTTGATTTAATCAAGGCTCTCAAAATAGTCTCTAAATAGGCATTATAATATTTTCAAGCACCTTAGAAGAAGTTAATCTAAAAACTTTTAAGGTGCTAGGAATGCTCGATGAATACAGCGCACTATCTGAGGAGTAAATTCACCCAAAGAACTAATTTTCTAAAATCACCATTTCATGGTATAATACAAATAACTCACAGGGAAAATCCCTTTAATATTTAAGTTTACATTTTATGGATTCAAAATCTCTGATGCACGAAGCATCGAATGAGGATAGGAAAAACTATCCCAATCATCTACTTTACAAAAAATTAGACTACAGATTAGGAGTAGGTTTAATGATTATCAATAAAAGTAAGAAAATTTTTGTTGCAAAACGTATAGACTCAAAAACGCCCTTCTCCTGGCAGATGCCACAAGGAGGAATTGACGTGGGAGAGACTCCTAGCAAAGCAGCAATGCGCGAAATGGAAGAGGAGATAGGCTGCGGATATGGACAAATCCTTGCTGAAACCAAACACTGGTATTGCTACGACTTACCCCCGAGATTGATACATAAAATGTGGGATGGGCAGTACAAAGGTCAAAAGCAAAAATGGTTTTTAGTAAGGTTCACAGGCGAAGATAAAGATATTAACTTGCAAACAGAAAAACCAGAATTTGAAAAATGGAAGTGGGTCAGACACTCACAATTGATGAATATAGTCATTCCATTTAAAAAACACTTATACCAAGCTGTATTAAATGAATTTATTCATTTTTTGGCATGACTTTCAGTCAACTACTTAGCTATGGAATAAGGCTTTTATCTCACCTCTCCTCACCCGAATTAGATGCAAGGATATTACTACAACACGCATGCTCCAAAAGCTTTGAAGATTTAATTGCATATGAAGATCAAGAAATAGATCAGGTATTTGAACAACAATTTTTTTCTTTATTAGAGCGCAGGAAAAATTTAGAACCCGTAGCCTATATAACGGGTTCAAAGGCTTTTTTTGATTTAGAATTCGAGGTATCAAAAGATGTGCTTATTCCTCGAAGTGATTCCGAAATTCTTGTAGATTACGTTTTAAAAGATTTTGCTCAAGAGGATCTTAAAATACTTGATTTAGGCACAGGAAGTGGATGTCTAATTATTACTCTTTTAAAACATTTACCTCAAACTGAAGGAATTGGAGTTGATGCTAGTCATAAAGCATTAGATATCGCTAAACGTAATGCTGATAAAATAGGAGTTGGAGATAGATTAACCCTCTTGCAAAGCAATTGGTTTAGCGAAATAACACCCCAAGCTTTTGATATAATAATCTCTAACCCTCCATATATTGGTTTAGAAGAAGATATTTCTCCTGAAGTTAGATGTGAACCACACACAGCTCTTTTTGCAGGTTTAGATGGGCTTGATAGTTATAAGCAAATTGCCGCAAAAGCAAAAGATTACTTATCACCTCAAGGGTCTATATATTTAGAAACAGGGTACAAACAAAAAGAGGATGTGCAAAAAATTTTTGAAGCACACACTTTCAAGTTAGAAGGAATAGCAAAGGACTTACAGGGTCATGCTCGTTGTTTAAAGTTTAGGCTTTGTGTCTAAAGTAATTAGTGGATCAGATAAAGTTCCACCAACTGTTAAAGTCATTAGAGGGGCAACTGTAAAAGGATTAACCTTATAAGGAGGATACATTTTTGCATCAAAGCTTACAGCTCCGGTGTATATATTTAAATTGGCTGTTGCGTCTGTATTAAATTTATTACTATTTGCAAATTTCAAATCTTTACTTGAAATGATTCCTTGGAACATTTGATACGAACCATCCACGCTACCTAAAGTAGTATTTGGAGATTGAGGAGTATTATCTTTTTGTCCATATGGTCTATATACAGGAGGTGCGATAGTTTTATCAATACTTAAATAGGGGAACATCACCTCTATCCCAACAATTTTACCATCAAGAGTTAAGGTATAAAGCATTTCTTTTAAAGTATCTCCTGTAAAGTGCATAGTACCATTCGTGCTTATAGCACCTTGTAAACCAGGCAGTATTGATGCATCCGCGAATATAGGACCTAAATCAATATTGCTATAGGAATAACCCAAAGAAGGCCCAAATGGATAGAGAGGAATATTCCCATTTAACGCCACATCTCCTCCTTGCAAGTTAAAATTAAGCTTATCAAGTATTATTACAGCATGGTAACTACGAGCCTTAAGGTATATGTTAGTCAAAGGAGTTTGCCAAAACGACACCTCCCCTAAACGCATTGATAGATCTATGCCCATATTGCGTAGATTCAATTTTTTTTCTAAAAATTCTTTAAAACCAACAACGCTATTAAAACCAAGATCTGGAATCTTACCATCAAAAATTGCTATTGCATATGATGGTTCAAAACTTGGAAAAGTAACATTAGCTATACCAGTAATAAAGTAATCTTGCTTTTTAATGTTAAAAAAGTTGAATTTAACTTGTTTCGGAGGAGCATCAACAACAAAATGCAAGTGGTCAAAATTCTGTCCGCTAAAGATCGCATCATTAAAAATTATATTCAAATTTATAGGAGTTCTATCTTTGTTTAGGAATAAAAAGTTTTGTACATAATCTTTATCGTAAGATTTAAATAATATTGCCTTCAGGTTATCTGCAGCATCTTTAAATAAATTATTTTCATCATCAGCATTGTATCCTTGCACTTTCAATATTCCCTCCCACTTATTCCCTAGACCATAGGTTTTATATGATAAATCTCCTTCTAATTTAGTTTGTCCTAAACTAGAACTTATGCCTTGAAAATCTATGCTAAAAGGACTCCACGCAACATCGGATTCAAAGTTAAAGCTTTGAGCATCTCCTGTAATAGTGCTACCAAGAATTTTACGCAAAACATTAAAATTATTATGCTGAATCGATATACTTCCATCAAACACTTTATAAAATACTCCATTCTGCAAAACTCCTTCTACGCTAAAAGAACCATCCGTCCCCACATTACCATTTAAATTCTGATTCAAGTTACCAAAGTCATCTGTATCTAGAGCAAGCGATAAGTTACTAATTTTTTGATTAAAAATCATTAAATCTGATATCTGTAGCTTAGCATTTAGGTTAGATTTAAGCTGGGGAAAATTAGACCAATCTTGTAAAAAAGCGAAATCATTCAAAGTAAGATTCGACAAGTCTAAATGATCAATCGCAACGTTTAAACTAAGACCACCTTTATCAAAATCAACTTGTCCACTTCCCTTAAACCACTTATTATCTCCCGATATATCTTTAATCAAGAATCTATTATTCTCAAAAACAAGACTTGCCGCTAAGATATTTTCACTATTCATGTTCAAATTTAAAACACCAGATTTATATTCTCTCTGATCATATTCCTCTTGCATCACAAGAGTATAAGTCTTGCCTTTAATGTTTAAGTCAAAAACATTTGCCTTTCTATCTCGAGATAGAGATGCTTTAATTACTAGATGATCTGCGTACGCTTTTACACTAGAACCAAGAGTAGAGTTGTTAATTGATACTTCAGAAAAATTTTGACCTCCCCAATTTAAATTATAAAAACTTAAGTCAATACGCCTATCGCCCAAATCAATAAGTTGCTCTAATAACTTATTATGATTTACAACATCAGTTAAACTAAACTTATTGCTTGCAATTTGAGCATTAGTAAATTTAATAGATTTAATTTTAGGATTAAAAGTTAATAAAGATAGCTCACTTAAACTTATACGCGCTTTATCGGCAGAAAAAAAATCAGTAGAACAGTTTTCAAGTATAATGCGAGGAATAACCCGAGCATAAGATACAGAATATTTGCTATAAGTGATAGGTACTAAGGAATTTTGATTTATTACTTTAGTGACGTCTAAAAAATAATTAAAAAATACCCCTATAGCCATTATGGCAATAGTAAGTAGCGCCATTTTAATCAAAAAAATGACAACTATTATTTTTAGTGCTCGATGTTGTCTAAAGAATTCTGATATATTAGTAGACATATTTACTCATTAAAACATGGAAAAATACCTTATAGTCGGCAAAATTCTTAAACCTCATGGAGTGCGTGGAATGATGAAAATCATATCTTATATGCATAAACCCGAAGACATTTTTACTGCCAAAGTTTTCTATAAATTGCAAAACTTTATTCCTATAGATTTGAGAGTACATCAAAAGCTTGATAATCAGAATTTTATTTGCACTTCAAACAACGTTTTAAATCGCCTTGAAGCAGAAAAACTACATTCTTGTTTTCTCTTCATCGAAAAAAGCACCTTATCACCAACATCAAAAGGAGAATTTTATATTGAAGACCTAAAAAAACTTACGGTAATTGACGCAATGGATAGTAGAATTGGCATCATACGAGATGTGTATAATTTTGGAGCAGGAGATATTATCGAAATTTCTTTTGACGAGGGCGAGCTTGAGATGTATAGTTTTAATCAAGACACTTTTCCAAATGTTGATATAAAAGCAGGCACAATACTTTTCATTCCACCAACAAAAATATGAGATTTGAATATAAAATAGCATTCAGATACTTATCTGCAAAACCCAGTGATCGATTTATGTCAATCGTATCAGGTTTTTGCTTTCTGGGTACAACAATTGGAGTTGCAGCCTTGATTATAGTTATGTCAATAATGAATGGCTTTCATCACGAACTTATTCGCTGCATCATGGGCACTAGCGGTCACATAATAGTCCAAGGAGAACATCCAGAATACTTAAAAGAAGAAATACAAAAGTATAAGTTTGTTACCGACGTAGGTTTCATGATTGAAGGACAGGGTTTACTTGGCGGCAAAAGCCAAAATACCGGAGTTATGGTAAAAGGCTTATCTTTAGAAGATTTTAAACTCAAAAAACAGCTTTTAGATAATCTTTCAGGCCAAGCAAGCGATTTAGAAAAAAGCGATAGCGCTTTTATTGGTAAAGAATTAGCAGTTACATTAGGATTGCGCCAAGGAGATATGGTCAGGCTCATTGTACCCCAAACTGTTTCTTCTATTTTTGGCTCTTTGCCAAAATCTAAAGAATTCAAAATAGCAGGCATTATGACTAGCGGTCTAAGTGATTATGATGCCATAAACGTTATAATACCCATTGATATCGCAAAAAAACTCTTTGATTCCCAAAAAGTTTTAGAGGTATACACTGATAATCCAAGCAAAGTGGATGATTATACCAAGATTTTGCATAAAGATTTGTTACATGATGTAGCCTTAATTAGTAACTGGCAAATATCAAATAGCAGTATACTTTCAGCCTTAAAAATAGAAAAAACTGCGATGTCGATGGTCCTAAGCCTTATAATTATGGTCGCTTCATTTAATATCGCATCTAGTTTATTTATGCTGGTGCAAGATAAACGCAAAGATATAGCAATACTTAGAACTATCGGAGCATCTAGAAAATCTATTATGTTAATTTTTATACTTAATGGTTTTCTAATTAGTTTTTTAGGAACTAGCGCAGGAGTATTTATAGCAGCTCGATTTATAGATAACATAGAAAGCATACGAAAATTTTTAGAAAGCTTTACTGGCATTACGCTTTTTGATTCAGCTATTTATTTTCTTTACACCCTACCAGCTAGAAGCTCACTATCTGATATGTTATTAGTCATTGGTATATCAATGGGAACAAGTATTTTAGCTTCACTTTATCCTGCTTACAGAGCTGCTAAATTAAATCCTGTAGAGATTTTGAGATATGAGTAAGACAGTTTTAGAATTAAGAGGAATATCTAAGAGTTATAGTCAGGGAGGAGCTAAATCTTGCGTATTAGATAACATCTCTTTTTCTCTTAATGCAGGAGAGGTTGTAAGCATTATCGGAGCATCTGGTAGCGGCAAATCTACTTTGCTTCATATTGCCGGCCTGCTTGACGATTCAGATGAAGGAACTATACTTATTGCTGGCAGGACCCCGGAAAAAAAAGATGATGTACGTTTAAGGTACATAGGTTTCATATATCAATTTCATCATCTACTCTTGGATTTTAATGTATTGGAAAATATTTTAATGCCTTCATTTATTTTAGGACAAAAGAAGGAAGATGATGTTTATGAGCTATTAAACATTTTAGGAATTGCAGTAAAGGCCAAATCATATCCAAGTCAGCTTTCAGGCGGCCAGCAACAACGCGTAGCAATTGCAAGGGCTCTGATCAATAAACCTAAATTAGTTTTAGCAGATGAACCTACCGGAAATTTAGATAATAAAAACGCTTTAGAAGTTTTTGCTCTAATGAAAAACATCGCTAAATCTACTAACACAGCATTTTTAATTGCAACCCATAATATGGGGCTTGCTGAGCAAAGTGATAAGATTTTTAGACTGCAAGATCAAAAACTAGAGCAAATCAAATGACCCAAATCTTAAAAGTTTTGCTCCCCTTACCCAATATTCCTCCACTAGATTATGAATATAACTTAGATGAAAAGATAGAAGTTGGCGATCTAGTTTTGGCCCCATTTAAGAGCAAAGAGGTAACTGCAATAGTTTTTGAAATAGATCCTAAAGAAATCTTCAGTGGACAATTAAAAAAGGTTATCAAAAAACATTCCTTTGGTTTATCTCATAGCTTTATGAGCTTTATAATTAAAGCTAAGGAGTATTATTTAGCAGATTTTGGGCAAATTGCTAAGATGGTTTTACCAATGGAGTTAGAGAATAAATATCAACCACTCCAGCAAGAAATACCTCCAGAATTCAACTTAAGTCCACTTAATAAAGCTCAAGAAGAAGCATTAGAAAAAATAAAAAATTCAAATAGGCCATCCCTATTATTTGGTATCACCGGGTCCGGTAAAACTGAGGTATATTTTCACTTAATTGCTGAAGAAATAGCAAAAGGCAAACAAGTTCTATTAATTTTACCGGAAATAGCTCTGACCCAACAAATATTAGATAGATTTGAAGCAAGATTTGGATTTAAAAGCACTACATGGCATAGTTCTGTCACCAAAACCAATAAACAAAAAATCTTAAAAGGTATCGCCAGTGGCACTGTGCAAGTTGTGATCGGAGCACGTAGCAGCTTATTTTTACCATATAAAAACTTATCTCTCGTTATAGTCGATGAAGAGCATGATCAGTCATATAAACAAGAATCCTTAACTCATTATAATGCTCGCGATATGGCTGTGCTGCGAGGTTACTTAGAGGGCTTTAAAGTATTGCTTGGCTCTGCAACCCCTTCTGTTGAAAGCTACCATAATGCTACTCAAAATAAATATCAGCTCTTATATCTGGATCACCGCTATCAAAACGTACTCTTGCCAAGCATAGATATTATCGACATGCGTAAAGAAAAGCTCCCTGAAGGTAGATGGATATCTCAAAGCTTAAAAGATCAAGTTGAAAGAGATTTGACCAAAGGCGAACAAGTTTTATTATTCTTAAATCGCAAAGGCTATGCGCCAGTTATCATCTGTAAATCTTGCGGACATAAAGTCAGTTGCCGCCATTGCTCCACCTATTTGGTATTACATAAAAGCAAAGAGCGACTAGAGTGCCACCGCTGTGGATTTTATACTAAGATTTTCATTAACTGCCCCGAATGTAAGACAGAAAACAGCTTTATTCCTTGTGGACCTGGTATTGAAAGACTTCATGAAGAGGCAATTGAATTATTCCCTGGAGCAAAAATTATTGCCATTAGCAAAGATAATTTCTCTAACATTAACGAAGCAAATGATATTTTAAGCAAGATTGAAAAACATGAGGTAGATATTATTATTGGAACTCAGATAATAACCAAAGGATATCACTTTCCTAAGCTAAATTTTGTGGGCATTATTGATGTTGATTTAGGTTTTAACAATTGCGATCTTAAATCCTTTGAGTATACATTTCAGCTATTACAGCAAGTAAGTGGACGAGCCGGACGTGAAACAGCGGGTCGGGTATTGCTTCAGACGTATCAAAAATCTAGCAAGATAATGGATTATGTTGTAAGCAATAATTACCAAGATTTTATTGAGTATGAACTTGAGAATAGATCAAAAGGATCAATGCCTCCATTTTCTAAGGTAGCACTAGTTATGATAATGGCAGCAAAATCGGACAAAGCTCATGGTTTTGCAAAAGAGTTATTGTATTTAGCTCCAAAGATAAATGATTTAAAAATATGGGGTCCAGCACCCGCATCTTTAACCAAACTAAAAGGAAAATATAGATATAATTTGCTGGTGATTTGCTCTAAAAATATCGCTTTACAACAATATTTAAGTAGCTGGATTTCTAAGATCAAAGTGCCATGGCAGATTAATCTAAAAATTGATATAGACCCATATAACCTAACATAAAAATGAATCTTTTTGGTCTTTTTTGCGTCGCAATCGTACTCAAATCCTCAAATAGCTACAAGTATTCTCCGGTTTTCCGTGCGCCTGCTCCTAAAAAATTCTCAAAAATATTCATTTTTCAAGATTATCTGGTGTATGCTATAATACTTCCTATTTAAGTAAGTACATAATGCAGCAAAAATTTATTCGCAATTTCGCTATCATAGCTCATATCGATCATGGTAAATCTACACTCGCAGACCGCCTGATTGAAAAATGCGGCGCACTACAAAGCCGTGAGATGAAGGCTCAAATTCTTGATTCCATGGACATTGAACGAGAAAGAGGAATTACAATCAAAGCCCAAACCGTGCGACTTGATTATAAAGCCAAAGAGGGAAATTTATATCAGCTAAACTTGATGGATACCCCTGGCCATGTGGACTTTTCTTATGAAGTAAGCAGGTCTCTTGCAGCATGTGAAGGATCATTGCTTGTTGTAGATAGCACTCAAGGTGTTGAAGCTCAGACTTTGGCCAATGTATACCAAGCGGTTGATAATGATCATGAAATTTTAGTGGTACTAAATAAAATAGATCTTCCTTCAGCAGAAATAGAGAATTGTAAAGCTCAAGTGGAACATACCATTGGTATTAGCGCAGATAATGCGAGCTTAATATCAGCCAAAACAGGTCTTGGTGTAGACGAGTTATTAGAACAAATCGTACATCACCTCCCCTCACCCCAAGGTAAAGAAAACGATCCTTTAAAAGCTTTACTTGTAGATAGTTGGTATGATCAATACTTAGGAGTCATTATTTTAATTAGAGTATTTGATGGCAAGATTAGTAAGGGCCAGAAAATAAAGATGATGAAATCTGGAGCAACCTATACAGTTGAAAGCATTGGTTACTTCACGCCTAAGAAAATTATGGTTAATGAACTTTCTGCCGGACAAGTTGGATTTATTACTGCTGCTATTAAGCAAGTATCTAACTGCCTTGTTGGTGATACTATAACTGATGATAAAAACCCTACACCAAAATCACTCCCAGGCTTTAAGAAAAATCTGCCTGTAGTTTTCTGCGGCCTATATCCTGCAAGTGATGTTGATTTTGAACATTTAAAAGAAGCATTAGAAAAACTATGTCTCAACGATTCTAGCCTTCACTATGAGCAGGAAAGCTCATCGGCTTTGGGGATGGGTTTTAGATGCGGCTTTTTAGGGATGTTGCACCTAGAAGTTATACAAGAAAGACTAGAAAGAGAGTTTGATATTGATGTTATCACAACTTCTCCGAGCGTAATTTATAAAATCCATTTGCAAGATGGCAAAACCATTGAAATACATAACCCTAAAGATATGCCCGATCCGCAAAAAGTTGCTTTTATGGAAGAGCCTTGGGCTAAGGTTACAATATTTGTACCAGATGAATATTTGGGCAATGTACTGAACTTATGCAACGAAAAAAGAGGTCAACAAATTGATCTTACTTATGCCGATAAAAGAGCGATGGTTGTATATCAGGTACCTCTAAATGAGATAATCTTTGATTTTTACGATCGTCTTAAATCTTGCACTCGAGGATATTCAAGCTTTGACTGGCAAATGGATGAATATCAGGAAAGTGATTTGGTAAAACTTAGTATATTGATCAATGGAGAAGCATCAGATTCGCTCTCCAGCATTACTCATAAAACCAGAGCTGAAAGTAGAGGAAGAGCAATTTGTCAAAAACTTAAAGAACTTATCCCCGCTCAGCTATTTGAAATTAAAATTCAAGCTGCAATTGGCGCTAAGATTATTGCACGCGAAACCATCAAGGCACTGCGTAAAGACGTACTGGCTAAATGTTATGGAGGCGATATTACGCGTAAACGCAAGCTCTTAGAAAAACAAAAAGAAGGTAAAAAGAAAATGCGCAGCATAGGAAATGTTGAGATTCCAAAGTCTGCTTTCATTGCTGCATTAAAGGTATAAAATATATGTCCGTTATTAGAAACATCCCTTATAACATCCAAGCTGAGCAACTGGTTTTAGGCTCTATCCTTGTAAACGATAAAGTTTTAAATGAAATGCAAAGCTTTTTATTAACTGAGCATTTTTATGATCCGTTACATCAAAAAGTTTATAGAACAATGCTTGCGGTGATTGATGAAGGACATGCTGTTACGCCTGTATCATTATCTAGCAAACTTGACTCTGACGATCAGTTTCAAAAAACAGGGGGGTTTGAATTCTTGGGCCAACTCACTTCTCTGGCTATAGCTGTTATTCGCCCTCAGGACTATGCTGAAATAGTGTATGATCTTGCAATGAGACGTCAGTTAATTGACCTTGGTGAAGATATGTTAGCACAAAGCTATAACTCTGAACTTGAAAATCTTAGAACCAAGGATATTATCGAAAATACTGAAGATAAGCTGTTCAAGCTTGCTATGTCTGGTTTTGTTGATAGAGATTTTGAAGGTATTAATCAGGTTGCAAATCAATCTTTAAAAAATATTTTTAAAGCATATGAATTACGTTCTACCAACCAAGTTACGGGAATTTCCACTGGTTTTTTTGATTTAGATGAAAAATTAGGAGGATTCCAAAATTCAGATTTAGTCATTCTTGCAGCAAGACCCGGTATGGGTAAAACCGCGTTTGCCGTTAATTTAGCATTAACAGCAGCCGAAATTTTCCGCAAAAAGCACGAAGAAGATAAACAAAAAATGAAAACCGTTGGGATTTTTTCTCTTGAGATGTCGGGTGAACAGCTTGTAACTCGTATGATTTCGATCAAAACATCTATCGATTCTCTGAAGCTTCGCAGCGGGTTATTTAAACATGAACAACATATTCAAATCTCTAATGCTGCAACAGCTCTATCAACCGAACCTATGTTTATAGACGATACACCTGGCATTACTATATCAGCTATTCGAACCAGAGCTCGCAAGATGTATAAAAAACATAATCTGGGAATGATCATCATTGATTATTTGCAACTTATTCAAACAAACTCTAATGCCGAAAATAGAGTTTTAGAAGTCTCAGAAATTACAAAAAGCCTGAAGATTTTAGCAAGAGAATTAAACATTCCCGTAATAGCTCTATCTCAGCTATCAAGAGCCGTAGACCAACGAGCAGATAAAAGACCTGTATTATCAGACTTAAGAGAATCAGGATCTATTGAACAAGACGCAGACCTGGTGATGTTTATATTTAGAGAAGGATATTATGCTTCTATATCCGGTCATAAAGAAACCAAAACAGAAGAAGGACAAGAAGGCGCCCCTAAATCTAAATTAGATCGCACGGAAATCATAATTGCAAAACATCGCCATGGACCAGTTGGAACTGTGGGACTTTATTATGATCTTGCCTCATCTAAATTTAGCAATATTTTCAAATTTTAGCAAAAAACCAAATCAACAGAAATATAATGAAATGCCAAAAATAAATTTCTAGAAGATACCTAGATGCAAATAATAACTTGCAATTGCGAGGAGTAGTGAAATTTACATAAGAAAATGAATAATATGACCCAATTTGCAACAAACTAACTAGAAGAAGATAAATGGGAGAAAATCTGAAAACGATCTGGGTAAAAATTATAAAAGTCAAAAATGATATAAATAAAGCCATTTTAAAGGGCTCTTGCCCCTTAGCCCACAAACCACATATCATAAAACTAAGAGTAAAAGTACTGTATTCCACAAAATGACAATAGTTACACGCAATGCCTATTAAAATTGACACAACAAAAAATATATCCAAAATTTTAGGCTTGGCGTAAGTGAAAAGTACTTGCCCTATGAAAAAGGTAATAAGTATATTTGATTGTAATGCACTTTGAAAAGCATAGCGAAATAAAGTAATAATTAAACCATATACAAGTATATCGTAGTGTATGGTTTTAAAATTATATCCAGCAAAAAAAGCAAATATGGGTAAACATACTCTCCCAATTGCCCTTAGTACTGGATCATGAATTAGAAAAAAGAATCCAACGTGATCGATGATCATGCAAACAATTGCAATGAACTTTATCAAATCCTGGTTGTTTGGCTGAGCCAATTTTAAGTCGTGCAAGATGTGTACCTTTATAATGTATCCCTAAATCTTTCAATATAAATCGTATATTTATAAAAAAAGTTTGTCACTATACCATTTCTTGTTTAAATGTGTTACATTTTTACTATACGGAATATTTAAATACTCAGGTATGTTATCCCTAGATGTTATAATTTTTGCTGGATTTATCTGCATATATCTACTCATTGTATTTATATGTCGTCCTAAACACAACAAAATTGAGGTTTATGACAGAGAAAACGGTAAGTTTTCTACTGCAAAAATTGTCACAACTATGGTATTAGGATGGACAGGATCAGGATTCTTAGCCCTATTTGCCACAGAAACTCTCAAAAATGGCTTACACTTTATTTTACCTAATATTGGCCCAGCACTTACTTTTATCCTTGCAGGTACATTTATATCTCCTCGAATAAGTGAATTTATAGGCAAATCATCAATTGCTGATGTGGCACACGATATATGGGGGGTTAGAATAGCATTCATAATAGCTTTATGTTATATCTTTCTATCAATTGCCATATTAACTATCCAGATTCAATACGTATCCAAAATTTTCGAATATTTTAGTATACCTTCTTGGTATGCATTAATAATGAGTGGATTAGTTCTAACCATTTATTGCATCATAGCCAATAAAAAAACAGCAATATTTAGTGACATCATACAATTCATCAGCTTTAGTTGCTTTATACCTATAATCTATTTTGTGATATGGCAAGCCCTAAGTAACAGTAAAATCATGTGGGAAATCGTAAAAAATCACCCCAATTTCGACCTGAATCAGGTTTTTAATTTAAGCACCCCCCAAACATACCGTATGCTGGGTATATTTGGATTAATTATGATACCTAGATTGGGGCCATTTGTATTCCAAAATATTTCAATGTCACGAAATGCCAAACAATCAGCCCTGGCTTTTAAAATCTCGGGACTAATTATTCTAAGCTTACAAGTATCTATAGTAGCACTAGCACTTTTGGCCATTTCTCAAAATCCAAATTTTAACCCACAAGATGCAGTGTTATATTTTTTGAATAACTATACAAGTTACGGATTTGACATTATTTTAACAACAGGCACTATAGTGATCGCTACCTCCGTGGCATCCTTTCTCATAAACACTTCAGCACATATGCTTATACAAAATATTTTAGAGCCTATAACACTTAAAAAAATTCATAATCAAAGATTAGTACTAGTATATTTTACAATTACCGCAAGCATAATTAGCACGTATTTCAACCTGAGATTTGAAAATATCTCACTATTAGCATTATGCTTTTTCAGCATTTATACAACTATAGTTTCTATTCCAGTGCTCTTTGCAATATTCGGATTCCGAAGCTCTGAGTTATCTGTCTTAATTGGAATGGGCGCAAGCATAATTAGCATGGTAATTTATCAATGGAAATTTGTCATACCAGGCCTTAGTTTCTTTATACCAGGCATGCTTGCTAATACTATCCTTTTGTCGGCAGCCATTATGTCTTGAAACAAACGGGTGGATGGCTAGGAATTAAAGGTAAACGTGAATTTGATGAGTTTCACCAAGAAAAAAGAAGATTGAGACAAAGATTTATATACAATACTTTTGGTATAAGTTTTATAGATTTTTGTAAACAGGGTTTACCAACTGCGAGCGCAAATATTTCATTTTTTGGAGCTTTTGGTCTTGTATCTATTTTTTTAACCCGAATATCCCTACCTCAAATAATTAACTCCAAATATTCCTTACTACTAAACTTTATTTATCCAAGTGCTTTTATTATAGCTACTAATCTAATTTTTTATCCTATTTGGCCTCAAGTACTCAAAAAAGAAAAATTTTTATCAATTATCTGGCTCTTATCAGTACTTTATATATCTATAATTATTCCAACTATTTTTTCATTTGCCACTAACTTTTTGTCAACACAAATGGTTATAAGTCTAATAAATTGTATAGCTATATCTGTAATGCTCAAGTGGAATGTTACAATATTTTTAATATTTATTGGCACGTTTTTTGCAATTTTTTATCTCTATTGCTTCGTTGATGGTATTAACATAGAAAATTTACAACTTCAAATGTCCTATCTGCTGCTATTTTTAAGTGGAGCACTAATATCATTCTTAAAACCATATAAAGATATGAATAAGTACCAAGAACCACTTTCCAAGGTTAGCCAAAAACTACAAGATATCTCAGAACAAGCTTTAAATCTTTTAATTTTAAAGCAAGATATACTTAGTAACTTAAATCAAGAAATTCAAACACCCATTGAAAATATTGGTACTGGATCCTCTATCTTAAATCAAAACAAAAATAATCTTGACAAATATAATCAAGATAGCGTCGAACTCGTTCATAAAGAATATCAAAAGTTACAAACTTATGTAAATAAGCTAGTTGATCTATCTGAACTTAATGCAGGAAACGTTACCTTAAAATATCAAGATATAAATTTTGAGGAGTTAGTTGAAAATGTTGTTAATCAGTATAAAGATTTTCAATTAAAAGACCCTAATATACATTGTAACATTAATACCCAAGCAAAACACTTAATTACTACATGCGATCCAGATAAAATATCTCAGTGCCTGGAATACTTGATTTGCAACGCTGTAAACTTTACCAAACAAGGCAAAATAATCATCTTATTAGAAAATCAAAGTACGGTTATTAAAGAAACCATGGTTCAAACGATCAAATGTTCCATAATCGACGAAGGCATAGGTATTCCTGAAAATGAACTAGAATATATTTTTGAAGCCTTTGCTAAAAGTTCTTATAGTAGTAATCCTGGAAAAGGCCTAGGTCTTGCCTTATGTCAAAGAATCATACAGCTTCATCACGGAATGATTTGGGCTGAAAATAATAAAACCAAATCAGGAGCTACCTTTATTTTCATGATACCAAGAAGATCAGTATTGAGTTAAATTAGTACTTAGTACTTAGTACTTCAATATGTTAAATTTGAAATATAAAAAATATTAATTTGATATGCTAAACCTTAATTTAGATATTATAATTTTTGCTGGTTTTTTTATTATATATTTTCTAGCAAACTTTTTCTATCGCACCAAAAAGACTAGCATAGACGATTATAATCATCCTAATCGTAATTTTTCTTCTGTTCAAATTGCCGCAACTTTAATATCTCTGCGTATAAGTTCAGGTCTTATACCTTATGCCTTCATAGAAAGTTACAGAAATGGTCTTTGCACAATCATTCCAAGCCTATTTCTCCCTTTGTCCTTTTTGTTCGTAGCAAAATTTATCTCACCTCGCATGGGAGAATTTTTAGGTAAATACTCGGTTGCACAAATTATGAGAGAGTTATGGGGAAATTGGGCAGCTTTTATTACAGCAATATCCTCTATTTTATTTGCTTTAGTTATACTAATCACTAAATTTACATTTATATCTCAGCTACTAGGGATTTTATTAGGTATTCCTTACGAGGTAGGAATATTAATTAGTGCGATACTTATAATTTCATACTCTTTATTTGCTAGAATTAAGGTTTCTGTTTTTAGCGATGTTATGCAATTTGCAGTGTTTAGCTGTATAGTGCCTATTATCTTATTGATAGGATGGAAAGGATTTAGTAACACGGAGATTATCTGGCAAACTTTAATCTCTAACCCTAGATTTGACCCAAAACATGTTCTAAATTTTCATAACCCTGGTTTTTATAACATGCTAGGAGTTTGTATGATAGCTTTTATACCTAAATTTGGTCCTTTATTTTTTCCAAATATTTCGATGTCTCAAAACCCTCAACAATCAGCTCAAGGGTTTAAAATAGCTGGATTTATTCTTCTTATATTACAATTAGTTATAATCTTTTTAGCCGTTGTACTAGTTTCTGAAAACCCCAACCTAAGTTCTAATGATATATTTAAGTATTGTATTAATAATTATGCACACACTGGTTTAAGAGCAATTATTTGTATATGTCTTATAATTCTTTCTCTTTGCATTAGTGATTTCCTTCTATTATCCGCATCAGCTATATTAACACGTGACATGTTAGGTCCCTTGGGTGTTAGATGGGCTCAAAATGAGCTCTTAATTTTTCAAAGTTTATCAATTATAGCTGGTTCGATTGGCTCGTATATAGCATTGAACGTAAATGGAAATTTTATGTTAATGATGGGATTTGCTAGCATCTTTATGACTCTAGTATCACCACCTCTGCTTTTTGCAATATTTGGGTTTCGTAGTTCTGAATTATCCGTAATAATAGGAATGGCGGGATCAATCATAGTCATGATAATTTATCAATGGCATTTTGCCATACCAGGTCTTAGTTTCTTTATACCTGGAATACTTGCTAATATTATCTTTTTATTCGGCAGTCATTATCTCTTAAAACAAACAGGAGGGTGGTTGGGGATTAAAGGCAAACGTGAGTTTGATGAATTCCAAGAAGAAAAAAGAAGATTAAGACAAAAATTCATATACGATACTCTTAATATAAATTTTATAGATTTTTGTAAACAGAGCTTGCCAACATCTGAAGCAAATATTTCATTTTTTGGAATTTTTGGTATTTTATCAATTTTTTTAACTCAGATCTCTGTACCTTACACAGTTTCTTTTAAGTACTCTTCATTATTAAACTTTATTTATCCTAGTACTTTTATTATTGCTGCTAATCTGGTTTTCTATCCAATCTGGCCTCAAGCGCTCAAAAAAGAAGAATTTTTATCAATTGTATGGCTTTTATCGGTCTTCTACATCTCCATCATAATCCCAGCTATTTTTGCATTTGCTACCAAATTTCTACCAATGCAAATGATAATAGTCTTGATAAACTTCATAGCGATATTTGTTATGCTCAAATGGAATATTGCTATATCTTTGATGTTGATTGGCGCATTTATTGTAAGTTTATATTTATATTGTTTTGCTGATGGCATCAATTCAGAAAATTTACAACTACAAATATCCTATCTACTACTATTTTTAAGCGGTACATTAATATCATTCTTAAAACCTTATAAAAGCACGGAAAAGGAGCAAGAATCTCTTTCAAACATTAACACAAAACTACAAAATATCTCTGAACAAACTTTAAATCTCCTAATCTTAAAACAGGATATACTCCATAATTTAAACCAAGAAATTCAAACTCCTATTGAAAATATTGGTGCTGGGGCAGCTACCTTAAATCAAAACAAAAGTAATCTCGAAAAACATAACCAAGATAGTGTCGAGCTAGTTTATAAGGAATATCAAAAGTTACAAACTTATGTAAATAAGCTAGTTGATTTATCTCAATTTGAAACTGGAAATGTGAACCTAAAATATCAAGATATAAATTTTCAGGAGCTAGTTGAAACCGTACTTAATCAGTGCAAGTATTGTCAATTAAAAAGTTCTAACGTACATTTTGAATTTGATACTCAAGCAAAACATCTAATTACCACATGCGATCCAAATAAAATATCTCAATGTCTAGAATATTTAATTAACAATGCCATAAATTTTACCACTCAAGGCAAAATAATTATTTTACTAGAAAACGAAGATACGGTTATTCAAGAAACGATGGTTCAAACAATAAAATGCTCAATAATCGATGAAGGTATCGGAATTCCCGAAGATGAACTAAAATATATTTTTGGAGTATTTGCTAAAAGTTCTTATACTAAAAATGCTGGAAAGGGTTTAGGGCTTGCATTATGCCAAAGGATCGTAGAACTTCACCATGGAAGGATTTGGGCCGAAAACAATAAAACTAAACCCGGAGCTACTTTTGCGTTCATGATACCAAGAAAACCAATTTTAAGTTAATTTAATATATACACTTATTGCATTAACGTGTTATGATTGAATTATAAGAAACATTAAATTAACATGCTAAACTTTAATCTGGATGTTATAATTTTTGCTGGTTTCTTTATCACATATTTTCTAGCAAACTTTTTTTACCGCACAAAACCAACTAGCATAGACGATTATAGTCATCCGAGGCGCAATTTTTCTACTACCAAAATTGCCGCAACTTCAATTTCTATATGGATAGGAGCGGGTATGTTACTTTATACCTTCACCGAAAGCTACAGTAAAGGTCTTTATATCATCATCCCAAGGCTATTTGTTCCTATATCCCTTTTATTCATAGCAAAATTTATTTCACCCCGCATCAATGAATTTTTAGGTAAGTATTCAATTGCACAAATCGCCAGAGAACTATGGGGAAATTGGGCTGCACTTATTACATCAATATCATCTATCTCATTTGCTGTGGTAATATTGAGTATCAAATTTAAATTTATAGCTCAGTTGCTAGATATTTTATTAGGTATACCTTATGAGACTGGAATAGGAGTTAGTGCGATATGTATAATTGCATACTCCTTATTTGGCAAAATTAAATTTCCTATTTTTAGTGACTTCATACAATTTGCAATGTTTAGTTGCATGTTACCTATGACTCTACTAATGGTATGGACAGGCTTTAGTAATACAGAAATTGTATGGGAAACCTTAAACTCTAATCCTAAATTTAATCTAAAAAAGATTTTTGACTTTCATAATTCTGATTTTTATGACATGTTAGGGCTTTGTATAATAGCTTTTATACCTAAATTTGGTCCACTGGTTTTTCCAAATATTTCAATGTCTCAAAACCCTCAACAATCATCCGAAGCTTTTAAAATAGCTGGGTTGATCTTTTTTATAATACAATTAGTTATGACTTTTTTAGCTATTGTACTTTTTTCTGAGAACCCTAACCTTAACCATAATGACCTATTCAAATATTGCCTTGATAATTATGCGTATAACGGTCTAAGAGGATTTATTTGCATATGCACTATAATTCTTGCCGTATCCTTTACTGATTTTCTATTACTATATTCATCAACTATGCTAGCACGCGATGTGTTAAGTCCCTTAGGGCTTCGATTGGCTCAAAATGAATCGTTAATTTTCCGTTTATTATCAATTATAGGTGGTTTAATTGCCTCATATATAGCATTAAATACAACGGAAAGTTTTGTATTATTAATAGGAATTGCTAGCCTCTTTATGACGCTAGTATCAATACCTATGCTTTTCGCAATATTTGGATTCCGTAGCTCTGAATTATCTGTATTACTAGGAATGTTTGGAGCAATCATCGTAATGATAATTTATCAATGGAAATTTGCCATACCAGGCCTTAACCTCTTTATACCAGGCATGCTTGCTAATATTATATTTTTATTAGGCGGTCATTACCTCTTAAAACAAACAGGTGGATGGCTAGGCATCAAAGGAAAACGTGAATTTGACGAATTTAAACAAGCAAAAAGAAGACAGACACAAAGATTCATATACGATACTTTTGATATAAGTTTCATTGAATTTTGCAAACAAGGGTTGCCAAACTCTGCGGCAAATATTTCATTTTTCGGAGTCTTTGGTCTTCTATCTATTTTTTTAACTCAGATCACGTTACCTCAAACTGCTATCTCCAAACATATTGCTTTAATAAATTTTCTTTATCCAAGTGCTTTTATTATCTCTGCTAATCTAGCTTTTTATCCCATCTGGCCTCAAGCATTCAAAAAAGAAAAAATTTTATCAATTATCTGGCTTTTCTCAGTTTTTTATATATCAATCATTACTCCAGCTATTTTTGCATTTATTAGCCATTTTCCTCCAATGCAAATGATTATAGCTTTAATGAATTTTATAGCAATACAGGTAATGCTGAAGTGGAACGTGACAATATTTTTAATACTTATTAGCATGCTTATTGCAAGTTCTTATCTTTACTGTTGCGTTGAGAATATTAAAGTGAAAGATTTACAACTTCAAATGTCTTACCTGCTGCTATTTTTAATTGGAGCATTAATATCATTCTTAAAACCTCACAAAGATACTAATAAGTATCGAGAAGAACTTGCCGAAATTACCCACAAAATACAAGATATCTCCGAGCAAACCCTAAACCTTCTAATTGTAAAAGAAGATATACTTAATAACTTAGATAAGGAAATTCAAACACCTATTGAAAATATTGGAGCCGGAGCCTCTAATTTAAATCAAAACAAGGACAGCTTTGAGAAACATAATCAAGATAGTGTCGAGCTTGTTTATCAAGAATACAAAAAATTGCAAATGTATATAAATAAGCTAGTCGATCTATCTTATTTTAACACAGGAAATGTTACATTAAACTATCAAGATATAAATTTCGAAGAGCTTGTTGAAAATACTATCGAACCATGCAAAATTTGCGAATTCAGGAATCCTAAAGTGCACTTTAACATCAATAATAAAGCTACTCACCTGATTACTGCATGCGACTCAGATAAAATATCTCAATGCCTAGAATACCTAATTAAAAACGCCATGAACTTCACCAACGCAGGTACTATAGAAATTTTATTAGAGAATCAAAGTGCAGTTATTAATGAAATGATGGTCCAAACGATCAAATGCTCTATAATTGATGAAGGCATTGGAATTCCTGAAGATGAACTGGAATACATTTTCGGAGCATTTACTAAAAGTTCTTATACCAAAAACTCCGGAAAAGGCTTAGGGCTTGCGTTATGCCAAAGGATTATTAAGCTGCATCATGGAATGATTTGGGCCGAAAATAATAAAACTAAACCAGGAGCTACTTTTGCCTTTATGATACCAAGAAAACCTATATCTTAATTTTTCTTGGATGATCGACTTAAGCGATATACAATAGATTATTATTTAAACAAAAGTGGTTTTATGCATTTTATTGATGAGGCTAAAATATTTATTAAAAGCGGTAATGGAGGTAATGGTTGCGTATCTTTTAGACGTGAGAAGTTTGTAGCTAAAGGAGGACCAGATGGCGGTGATGGTGGCAGAGGCGCTGATATTATTTTCGTAGCAGATCCAAATCTAAATACCCTACTACATTTTAGATACCAAAAGCATTTTAGAGGCCAAAACGGAGAATCAGGTAAAGGAGCGTGCATGAGCGGTAAATCTCGTTCTCCTTTGGTTTTAAAAGTACCCGTTGGAACTCAGATTTTCGATTCTCAAAAGCAAGTATTGTTGCATGATTTACAAAATCCTTATGAAGAATTTGTAGCCCTTGAAGGAGGAAAAGGAGGACTTGGTAACATGCACTTTAAATCCTCTATAAACAGAGCTCCAAGAAAAGCAACCTCAGGAGAAGTAACAGAAGAGGTGCAAGTGTACTTAAGTCTCAGGGTAATAGCCGATATTGGACTTGCGGGACTCCCAAATGCGGGCAAATCTACCTTTTTAGCAAAAGTTACAAATGCAAAACCTAAAATAGCAGATTATGCTTTTAGCACTTTAAAACCTAACCTAGGCGTTGTTCAGATTTATGATCATGAATTTGTAATTGCAGATATCCCAGGTCTTATTGAAGGGGCTCATTTAGGTTCAGGTTTAGGAGATAAATTTTTGAAGCATATCGAAAAATGTAAAATCCTGGTGCATTTAATTGATGCAACTTCGGATAATTTGGTTAAAGACTACCAGATCATACGTAATGAAATTTCAAACTATTCAAATGATTTAGCTACAAAAATAGAAATTATTTGTTTGAATAAAATAGATTTAGTAGATCAAAAGTCCTTAAGTAAAAAAATAAATGCTTTAAAAAAATATACTAAAAAAGAAATTTTTGCTATCTCTGCGATGACAGGTTATGATATACCAAAGTTACTAAACCAAATACATAAATTATCATATCATGAGAATTTTTAGCGCTTTGCTGTTGCTATTTACACTACCTTCTTTGGGACAAGAAACTAGATCATTTACTGGTTCTATTACTGATTTAATAGTAGAAATAGACGAAGGAGAAATAGTTATTGAGGGCAGTAAAGACCAAAATACTATTGTAGATTATATAACTTCTAGAGAAAATTGTAACACTCAAACCATAAAGAATGATAACACTATACAAATACTTAACAACAAATACCAAAATGGTTGTCAAGCAAGTTATAATGTCAAGTTATCCTCTAATGTGAAAGTTAATATTAAAATTGGAGCAGGAGACGTAAAAGTTAGCAACCTGGATGCTACAACCCAAATTTCTGGAGGATCGGGAAATATCTCCTTGTCAGATGTAACTAAAAATGTATCTATCAAACTTGGAACAGGAAATGTAGAATTCAAGACTAACCTAGAACCTTTAAAACCTTTAGATACAAAATTGGAAATTGGCACAGGTAACATATCATACTTGCTACCTAAAAATTCTATAATTAAAAATTCTATAAAAAGTTTGCCCGGAGCTTCATATATTGATGGAAATTTCAAGTATGACAATATGAAATATGACTTTAACTTAGATATTAAACTAGGGGTAGGTTATATTTCAGTTAAACCAGTAGAAACATCTGAATAACGACATTAAAATTTCTTATTTACAATACACTTTCAAAGAACTTTATGAAAATTTTACTTGGTTTTAGATTTTTTTTGAGTAAAATATGAAGAGCAGTGAAATTTTCCTCGATAGCTCAGCGGTAGAGCAATCGGCTGTTAACCGATTGGTCGCAGGTTCGAATCCTGCTCGAGGAGCCAAGTATTTTTACAGGCAAGCATGTAACGCTTCTGGAATCTCTTTTCTTTAATTCAACTTTAACATTTCTAGCTTCACCTTAAGTATGTTAAGATCTGCCGTAGCTCAAACAATGATCTATGATAAAACTTGTTAAAGAATTTTTAAAATCCCTACGTGACGGGGAAAGAAAGAATAAAATTACCATACTACTAGGTAATGCATTAGATCATTATGATACACACATATATGCTCTTCTTGCACCTTTTATCGCAGCCGTATTTTTTGCTCCTGGAGATAATTTAACTAATCAAATCGCCGCCTTTGGCATTGCCTCAGTTGGAGTAATTACAAGACCATTAGGAGCGATCCTGTTTGGTAGACTTGCATTATTCATCGGACCTCTACGAGCACTTAGATACTCATTAGTAGGAGTAGCGATTGCGACTTTCTTAATTGCACTTTTGCCAAGCTATGAACAAGCAGGCCCCCTAGCCCCTCTGTTCCTGCTATTTATGAGATCATTGCAATCTATTTTTGCTTCAGGTGAAGGAGCAATTGCTGGCCTGTATATTGTTTCTTCTCACGATCAACGTAAACGTAACGTATCAAGTAGCTTATACTCCATGTCCACTATGGTAGGGATTATGATTGCAGCCGTAGTTGCTAGATTGGTAAGCCATAGCTCTGATCCATTAATTTACTGGCGTGTAGGATTTGCTTTCGGTTTTTTAACAAGCATTGTAAGTATTTTCATTAGAGCCAATGGTTACAGGGCAACAAAAATGCATGTAAATAACAAAACTCAAAATGTCTGGGGTATCATCAAAACTAATAAAGATAAAATTTGGCGTATTATTTTTTTAAATGGCTTCAGCTATATATCTTATCCAATTGCTTTTACCATCATGAACTCTATATTACCATCAGCAAAAGATATATCGATTCAAGAAGCTTTATATTTACATAGCTGGCTTATTATTTTTGATGCATTTGTGATACCTTTAGGCGGATTTTTACCTCGAGATAATATTAAACTAGAGCGTGTTATGTTAAGCGGAATTGCTATAGTTTTTATTACATCTTCAATATTGTTTGCTAGTCTAAACGTAATATCTTTGAGCACCATCATGATACTCAGAGTAATAGTAATAGGAGTTGGCGTTCCTTTTGCCGTCGCACTAAGGATCTGGACGGCCAACATTACAGATGATTGTGGAGAAGAAAAATATTTAATTGCAGCAATAGGAGGAGGTATTGGAATGGAGCTTTTAGGTCGCAATATTATAATCCTCGCCCTCTTTTTCTTTACTACCTATTCAAGCTTATCACCCCTAATTTTATATATTCTATTTTTATCAGGAGCCGCCGCTTTTGCTATATCTTCTCATAACAAATCATCTTGACACAAGTTTAGAGAGACATAAAGACACATTATCAGTTTTGTCCCTTACATTCTTCCACCCCCCCACAGCCAATGGTAGGTAAACTGAAACCTGGGCACGCTTCGGTAAGTACATTATCGACAACATAAGCCGCTTCACTATAAGCCTCATCTTTTATATCGACATCTGCTCTAGGTTTTTCTGTGGAGTGGTTTATATCATCATTTGCTATTTTCTTAAGTAAGGCTTGTGTTTTTCGGTGATCTCTAGTTTGGAACAACCTAATCAAATCACGATCTAAGAAGCCAAACATATTCTTGGAAGCCTCGGTCTTAGCTATTTTTCCTAGTGAACTAGTTGGCTCAATCACCCCATCTCCCAAGTCTATTATATGGCTATCAACTCGTTCCCAATATTGATTAACTTTCTCATAAACCTCAACCGCGATGTCTCTTAAAGACTTAAGATACTCGTTTGTTTGTTCAGGTTTAATCGAAGAAAATAATTGCTTCCTATCTTCAAGTCTAGATTTAATATAGAAAAGATTCTTTATACTATTCTTGTTAGATAGATCAAACTCTGATGGTATAAACCTATACATGTTAGATTGAACATAATCTTTCATTTTTGTTAAAAAATTTTCACAAAAATCCTTATCACCGGCATCACTAAATGCCTCTAATATATTTTTTAAACCATCTAAGTTCTTACTAGATAGTAGTTCTGCATGGATTATTCCCTCTATATTTATAGTTAAGGCATCATAAAGAAAAGGATGATTTAAATCTAAAAGCTCTTTGTAACGGCAAAAGAGAGTTAATGTACTCATATCTACATCATCTTCTTCCATGTATTCTCCCTCTAACTGCTTATCAATCTCTAATATTGCGAAGTCGATGACATTT
This sequence comes from Candidatus Phycorickettsia trachydisci, assembly GCF_003015145.1. Classification (NCBI taxonomy): domain Bacteria; kingdom Pseudomonadati; phylum Pseudomonadota; class Alphaproteobacteria; order Rickettsiales; family Rickettsiaceae; genus Candidatus Phycorickettsia; species Candidatus Phycorickettsia trachydisci. The sequence continues at coordinate 805,925 of NZ_CP027845.1, forward strand.
TCACCATCATTATTGACAGCATATATATTAGCCCCATGATCAAGTAGTACCTCCGCTATGTCTCTTATTCCATTACGAGCAGCATAATGCAATGGCGTTTCACCTGTATTATTTTTGGCTTCAATATCAGCGCCTTTATCAAGTAGCATTTCTGCTATCCACCCCTCACTACACTGTAGAGCAGCATGGTGCAATGGCGTTTCACCCCGTATATTTCTGACATTAACCTGTGCACCACTACTAACTAGTAACTCAACTGCCCTTGGGTTGTCATAGGCAGCGTAGTGCAATGGCGTTTCTTCATTACTATCACGAGCTTCAATATTCGCCTCTCTATCAAGTAGCAACTTCGCTACTTTCACCTTACCGTGGATGGCAGCTGTGTGCAATGGACTTCTGCCCTTGTTACCCAAATCTTTCATATCAAAGTTACACCTAGCTTCAATATCAACGCCTTTATCAAGTAATGATGACGCCAATTCTACTGCGTCATATGTAGCAGCTACGTGTAGCAAAAAATTAAGTACTTTTACACATGTACTCTCAACAGCTATATGGATTAAAGATTGTATACCATGACTATTAATAATTGTATAAATATCTCCCATCACAGATCCTAATACTTCATCCTTCAAGCTATCTAAGTTTAAAGAAGAAGTATTGATCGCGGGATATGCAGAGTTTAGAAAATTTACCATCAAATCTCTATCATCTTTGGCTACAGCCATTAATATATCTAATGTATTCATTGTTTAGTACCCTAATTTAGCTATATATGAATTATATAAAAAAATAATGCTACTTCCTAAATTTTTGGAAGCAAATGAATTAATGATTTAGATTTATCTTATTTGATTTGACAAAAGTTATAAGTTTAAAGCAGTTAAAAAAACTGATTTATTAAGAATAATTCACTCTAATTAACCCCTTGTTAGTCCTATACTCTCATTAAAATGTGGATATTACTATAAATTTCAACCTTGTCCCTTACATTCTTCTATTCCACCAGAGCCAACGGTAGATAAACCTACATCTGAACATACTTCGGTAGGTAAATTATCAGAAATATCAGACATTCCACTATGATCATTATCTTCTGTACCTTCATCTGTTTTAAGCTTCTTCGTAGCTGCTTCTGCTTGATTATTCGCTAAGGTCTGTCTTCGATGATCTCTAGTTTGAAACAACTCAGTCATATCCTTACCTAAGAGTTCAAATATATTCTTGGACGCTTCAGTCTTAGCTATTTTTCCTAGTGGGTAAGTTGGATCGATCACCTTATTACCCAAATCTACTATATGCTTATCAATTTGTTCCCAATATTGATTAACTTTTTCATAAACTTTAGATGCAATACAGCTTAAAGACTCAAGGTATGGGTCCGTTTGTTCAGATTCAATCGAAGAGAACAATTTCTTTAAATCCTCCAGTTTGGACCTAGCTAACAAGAATTTTTTTATATTAGTATCGTTATCTAAATCTAACTTTAGTTTTGGCACAAAGCCACTAGATTGAACATGCTTTTTTACTTTTTTTAAGAAATCTTTGCAAAAGGCATTATTATCAGCATTACTAAATGCTTCCAATACATTTCTTAAACCATCCATGTTATTATTAGGCTCGTTAAGTTCATGTTTGATGATTTTATTTATATTCTTCTTTAATAAACTGGATATAGATGATTTATTTAAATCTAAAAGCCCTTTATAATGACAGAAAAAAGATATCATTTCTACTTTTGATGAACCCACGAATTCGAGGACATTTTTACCTTGATTATTTAAAACATAAACATCAGCTCCTTTATCAAGTAACCATTTCACTCTCTTTACATTACCGCTTTCAGCAAAGCAGTATAATAGCCTTTCTCCCCTATGATTTTGGGCATTAATATCAGCTCCTCTGTCAAGTAGTAGTTCCACTACTTTCATTTCACCCTGAGTAGCAGCGCGGTGTATGGGTCCATCCCCGCTTTCATTTTGGAGCTCAATATCAGCTCCCCTATCCAGCAGCAGCTGTACTACTTCCTCCTTACCATCTTGAGCAGCATAATGCAGTGGACTGTGACCCCCATCACTTAGAGTATCGACCTCAGCACCTCTATCAAGTAGTAGTTTCATTACTTCAAAGTGTTTAACAGAGCTATGCAGTCCTCTAAACCCTTGATTAGATTTGGCCTCAATATTAGCACCTCTATCAATTAGTAGCTCCACTACTTTCACGTGGCCTGTTGTTGCAGCCCAGAGTAGTGGTGTAAAACCACTAATACATTGCGGCTCAATATCAGCTCCCCTATCAAGTAATAACCTCACTACATCCACTTGACCTGCTTTGGCTGCCATCTGAAGGGGCGTTTCGTGCCCAGCTTCAATATCAGCGCCTCTGTCAAGTAGCAGCTCCACCACTTTCACGTGACCTTCAGCAGCGGCCCATTCTAGTGGCTCTCGACCAGATGGCGCCTTAATATCAGCCCCTCTATCAAGTAATAACCTTACCATCTCCTCTTGACCTTTTTTAGCAGCAAGCTGCAGTGGTGTTCCGACATGAATGGATGAGGCATTAATATCAGCACCTCTGTCAAGTAGTAACCTCACTATATCTAATTGACCATTTTTAACAGCCAGGTGCAGTGGCCTTTGCCAGTAATCACTTTCAGCATTAACATCAGCTCCGCTTTCTATCAGTATCCTCGCTATTTCTTGACTGCCATGTTGGATAGCGCAGATTATCAGCGAAGAATCAAAATTAACTTTAACATTTATGCCTTTTTCAATCAAAAAAGATACCACTTGCGTATCATTTTTTTGGCAAGCTTTAGAAAGTAAAAAATATATCAATGCTGTACTACCTTCTTGACAAGCTTTAGATAGCAAAAAATCACAGCATGATGAATCATATGTAAGTTTTTGTTGTATTACACCCTCTAATTTTTCCCTATCTGTAGTATGAAAATTAAAGATGAAATTTTCAAAAATGTCTTTAGGATGGTTTGTCATAATTAACTATATTGGAATATTTATTTTAATTATGGCAGAAAAATCTAGATATTCAAAATGATTTTGAATAGCCTAATCTATACTAGGCATCCAAAGTTCTAACACTAGAAAACTTCAACATGAAAGATGGTAAAGAAGCCTTTTTAATCCAGGTTTGTGCTATATACCTTCATCGCAATAGCTGTGGATATTACTATAAATTTCAAACTTGTCCCTTACATTCTTCTACTCCACCAGAACCAACGGTAGATAAAGCTACATCTGGACATACTTCGGTAGGCAAATGATCAAAAATAGAATATTCTTCACCATTAGATTCATCTTTCATGCCTACATTTGCTATAACCTTTTGAGTGGCTTTTTCTATGATATTACCCCCCATCCTTCCAAATACAACAGCTTTTTGCAGCTTCTCAAATAGAACAAACATCCTCTGAAGCTTAGGTAGCTTTTCCATTAAAGCATCAGTTTTTCGATGATCTCTAGTTTGGAACAACCTATTTGCATCCACTTGATCTAAAAAATTCAACATGACCTTTAAACCTTTAGCGTGCCCTATGCTTCCTAATGGTTCAGTTGGTTCAATAACTCTTCTAGTCAAACTAACTATATAATTATCAACACTGTTATAAGATCTTTCAACTTCTGCTTTAGCTTCATTTACAATATTACTTAAAGGATCTGCATATTGAATTGAAGATAACAATTCCTTGAACTCCTCACGATTAGCCTTGACTATTAAAAAACTCTTTATGTTATTAACTTGAGATAAATCAAATGTTGGCAATGAAGTAAAATTATAAGCATATTGCTTTATTGCTTCTAAAAAACTTTTACAAAAATTTTCATTACCAGCATCACTAAATATCTCAAATATATTCCTTAAACCAGTTAAAATAGCTCTAGGCTGATCTAATTTATCTAACTCATATCTAATAATTTGATCTACATTTTCTTCCAAAAAACTAGATATCACAGGCTTATTTAAATCTAAAAGTTGTTTATGGCAAGATAAAAGTGATACTGCTGTTTCATCTTCCTCCCACTCATACAAAAAATTCTCAAGAACATTTCTACCCCTATTATCTAAATCATGAGCCCTCACCCCATTGTCAATTAAATACTTTAATATTTTTAATCTCTCTTCCCTTCCAAAAGTTGCATGCAGCAACGTTTCCCCATTATAGTCTTTAACATCTTTATCAGCGCCTCTTTCAATCATCAATCTTACTATCTTCAATTGAGTATCTACATTAAATTCATAATCGTTACCATAGTCAGAGTCATAATCTAAGCAACCTGTAGCAGCTTCATATAAAGGAGTTCGGCTCCAGATATCTTTAGCGTCTTTATCAGCATTTGCATCAAGTAATGCAATCACCACCTCAACATTCCCCCCTCTTGCAGCATAATGTAATGGCGTTGCACTTTTATCATCCCTAGCATTCTTATCAGCATTTGCATCAAGTAGTATCTTCAATACCTCAACATTCCCCCCTTTTGCAGCACAATGTAATGGCGTTGCACTTTTATCATCCCTAGCATCCTTATCAGCATTTGCATCAAGTAGCATCTTTACTACCTCAACATGTCCCTCTATCGCAGCATAATGTAATGGCGTTCCACCATTAATACTCCTAGCCTCCTTATCAACATTTGCATCAAGTAGCATCCTCATTACTTCTACTTCACCATTAATCGCAGCTGTATGAACTAAGGATAATGTACCGTCTTTATTTTCAGCGCAATAATAAGAACCAATTACCTGTAAATACTCCAAGATAATGTTACGCAAATCACCATGCTTTATAGAAACAGTGTTTACATCTTTAATATCACGAGACTTTAAAAACTCTGCCAATACACTTGGTTTGGGTTTAGCTAAATTCATTGAGGTATCAATTGACTCATCCATTGTTATATTATTTTAAGATTACCGTTAAAATAATATCATAATAATATCAATTATGAAAATTTTTGATCAAGAATAAAATGTTAAAAACACTAAAAAGCCTTCCTAATCCAAGTTAGTCTTATACACTTTCATTGCAATGATTGTTATAACCACCATAAAAATGCACAAAGGCCACATATGATGCCAAATTTCAGATAAAGTGCCCCCTTTAAGCATAACTCCCCTGACAATGCGTATTAGATAAGTAGCCGGAAGACAACTACCTATCATTTGAGCCCATTCGGGCATACCTCTGAAAGGAAACATAAAGCCAGACAGCAAGATTGAAGGCAAGAGAAGAAACGTTGATGATTGCATGGCTTGCATCTGATTTTGTGCAGCTGTTGATAATGTGAAACCTAACGCCAAATTGCAAACAATAAACATAAATAAACCCAAAACTAAAAGGAATAAACTTCCTAAAATAGGCACTTTAAATACGAAATAAGCTGCAAGTAAAATTATAGTAAACTGAATATATCCTATAATGATATATGGCGCAATTTTTCCCGCCATAACCTCAATAGGTTTAACAGGCATTGATAAAAGGTTTTCCATAGTTCCCCTCTCCCTCTCCTTGGTCAAAGAAAGCGCCGTCATCATTACACATGTCATAGTCAAAACAATCGCGATTAATCCCGGAACAATATTATAGCGGCTAATTCCTTCTGGATTGTATAATCGGTGAACACGAACTTCATAAGGAGGCTGAGAGGGGGCAATGGTCTCTAGCATACCGTAAGTATCTCTTCCTACTGCGCTGGCAACTGCTTGGTTTAGGATCCCTAGAGCTCCCGATATAGCAACAGGATCAGTTGCATCAGCCTCAACTAACAAATATGGCTTAGCTCCTCTTATCAAGTCACGGGTAAAGCCTTCAGGTATAGTAACCACAAATGTCACAAGACCTTCTTGCAGCAAGCTTCTAGCATCTCTCTCAGATTTGATCTCATCCGTAATTGTAAAATATCCTGAGTTATTTAATCCCGTTATGATATTACGCGCAATAATACCATGATCTGAAGATAAAACTGCAGTAGCAAGGTTTTTAGGATCAGAATTAATTGCAAACCCGAACATAATCAGCTGCATTATAGGAATTGCGATAACCATCTTCAAGGTGCTCACATCACGTTTTAGCTGTATGAATTCTTTTTTGAGTATTGCCCAAATGCGACGAAAAGATATGCTCATAGTAAATTCTCCATTTGTGCTTTTGTCATGTAATGAATGAAAGCATCCTCCATAGATGGAGAAGATAGTTCCCAACTATATGAGGGATTGTTTCGATATGGCGCAGTAGCATTATTCAATGCTTCCTCATCTATTCCGCTAACATGCAAACTTTCACCAAAAGGAGCAGCAGTTGTAACAGCTGGATGTTTTTCCAGCTCCCTTTGCAAACTAGCTAAATTCTCACCTTTAACTACCCATGTAGTAAGACCGGCATTGTTAATCACCTCATCTATAGTTCCTTGAGTCATAATTTTGCCACCTGCAATATAAATAATTTTGTGACAACGCTCAGCTTCATCCATATAGTGCGTAGTCACCAATATGGTCACTCCTTCAGCAGCGAGTTTATGAATCTCGTCCCAAAATTCCCTGCGAGCTTTTGGATCAACCCCCGCAGTTGGTTCATCGAGAAGCAATAATTCTGGATTATGTAATGTACATGCGGCAAGGGCAAGCCTTTGTTTCCAACCACCGGACATACGACCTGCAAGTTGAAATTGATATTTTTCAAGCCCAAATTTTTCAATACATTCTTGCACTTTAGCCTTTTTATTATTTATACCAAACATATCTGATATAAATTCTAAATTCTCTTGCGTAGTCATATCTTCCCAATAACTAAATTTTTGTGTCATATAACCTACATTTTCTTGTATAAGTTGTGATTGCGTACGTATATCATAATCAAGGCACGTACCCTCTCCGCTATCAGGGGTTAAAAGACCGCATATCATCCTAATTGTCGTAGTTTTACCACTACCGTTTGGCCCAAGAAAACCATATACTTTTCCACGAGGCACTTGTATGTTTATATTATCTACAGCCCTTTTACCAGCAAAGCTTTTAGATAAATTATGCAGATCAATAGCATACTTGGCCATTGCTACTTGTCTTCTATATTAATATCAACTGGGAGACCTGGGTTGAGGGATGTCTCGGGTTGATCAGTCTTGGCTTCAACCATAAATACCATTTTCTGCCTCGCATCTGTACTGTAAATTACCGGAGGAGTATATTCCGCCTGCTTTGCTATATATATGATTTTAGCTTTGATTTTCTTTGGGCATCCATCACATGATACAGTAACATATTTCCCCTCAGCAATTTTAGGCAGTTGTTTTTGTGGTACAAAAAACCTAACTTTAACTTCGTTAGGAGGAAGCAGACTTACCACTGGTTTGCCAGCTTGAACAAACTCCCCTGGCAAAAAGAATGTGTTTTCAATATAGGCATCGTTAATAGCCAAAGGGGCTGAATCTTGCAATTTCTTTTCAGCAGAAACAAGGCTTTGATTTGCGGCATCTAGTTTTGCTTTAGCAGCGTTATAATTAGCTTGTTGTTTATCAAAATCAGCTTGACTTATGGTTTTAGATTTTAAAAGCTCTTGAGATCTTTGATACGTTTTGGTGCTCTCATCAAATACAGCTTCCAACTGACGTATGTCAGCCTTAGCATTCTCTATTGCAGCTTTAAGCTCAACATCATCCAAAGCAAAAAGCTTATCTCCTGTTTTAACAACGTCTCCTCGATGAACATATAGATTTTTTAGAGTCCCCGAAGTTGTGGGAGTGATATATTGATATTCCCCCTCGACGTAGCCATGCAAACTTACCTTGTTTTGGTTACAGCTTGTGAGCAGTAACAATAAAAAATAAAAGTGATAACGCATTTTTTGATTTATATTTTAATAAAAATTTTAATCAAGCATCAAGTCTTAAAAATCATTATTTTTGACCATTATTTAGGAAAAATTGAGTAAAAAACCGGATAATAAATAACCACCCAAAAGCAAAGGAAAAAATTAATCTTTAATATGATTAAATATAGTTTTTTTAATATTAAAGCTTTACAATATATATTATATCTTATTTATTTTATATTTAGTAAAGCTAATATTTTCTAACTTTAAGATAAATATATCTTGATTTTTATAATCAATAGTATATAGTATTGAGTTATTAACAACTAAAAGATGAAAAAAATGTTAAGAGTTATACAAAATTATCCTACAGTAGCAATAGAAGATTCGGATCAAGAAGAAAATATGGTAATAACAATAGAAGATCAAGAATATATCCGTGATTTTTTCAGCGCTTCACTTACTGGACACCCAGATATCATGAAGGAGATTATATCGATCTCAGATCTGGGCGCAAATATTGTTAATGCATCAGATAATAGGGGCACAAGCCCATTACACTGCGCTGCAACAAGAGGGCATGAAGATGTAATAGAGTTCCTACTCAGTCAGCCAAACATTAACATAAACCCTCGAGATGATCAAGGTCAAACCGCTTTACATTTAGCTGCGGAAAAAGGATATTTGAACGTAATCAAATTACTAATGAATGCTGGCGCTCAAGCTAGTATTCCAAATCATAAAGGAGAAACGCCTGTAGATTGGTTAAAATTTTGGGCTACAACAGAAAATAAACTTGATATCGTAAGTGAAACGTTAGATGCGATGGAGGATGCACTAATGGCTCAGAACAACTCTACGCACCATGATGATGCACTAATAGTAGGCCATAACAACTATACAAACTCTCATTATATTGGAGATTAAATACCCCCCCATAAGTGGGGGAATATTTAGGAATCACGCGAGCAATTCTGACGTCAAAAGTGCCCAACTAACTACTTTTATACTGCTTCAATACACATAGCTATTCCCATTCCACCACCTATACACAATGTCGCTAAACCCCTTTTCTTTCCTTGTCTTTTCAGCTCATGGATTAAAGTAACTAAAACTCTAGTGCCACTTGCTCCAATAGGATGACCTAAGGCAATAGCGCCACCATTGATGTTTACTTTTGCCGGATCTAAACCTAGCTCTTGCAAGACACATAAACTTTGGGCAGCAAATGCTTCATTAGACTCTATTACATCCAAATCATTTACACTCCACCCAGCTTTTTTAAGAGCAAGACGAGTAGCTGGTATTGGGCCTGTACCCATAATATCAGGATCAACCCCAGCTGAAGCAAAAGAAACAACTCGCACCAAAGGTTTTAGGTTATTAGATTTAACAAAATCATCCGAACCAAGAAGAACAAATGCAGCTCCGTCATTAATACCAGAGCTATTACCAGCTGTCACCGTACCATTTTCTATAAATGCAGGTCTTAGCTTTGCCAGAGATTCTAGCGTTGTATCAGGTCTTATAAACTCATCTTGGTCAACTATTACTGTTTGTTTTTTGACAGTTAAATTAATTGGTGTTATCTCATCCTTAAATCTACCATTTTTTGCTGCTGCCGCTGCTTTTACTTGGGATTCATATGCAAATCTATCTTGCTGCTCACGGGTTATATTAAATTTATTAGCAATATTTTCAGCTGTAATACCCATAGCCTTTCCTGAAAACACATCTGTTAAGCCGTCATAAGACATCGTATCTACGAAATTTACATTCCCCATTTTAGTTCCCTTACGAAGCATAGCAGTATGAGGAGCATTAGACATAGACTCAACGCCTCCAGCTAAAATTAACTGCCCATCGCCGTGCAAAATTGAGGTTGCACCAAGGGCAACTGATTTTAATCCTGATCCACATACTTTATTAATTGTATATGCAGGAATTTCAAAAGGATGTCTTTTTGAATCCTTGAGTGCTTTTATCGTAATTTGCCTTGCAGGATTTTGACCTAAACTGCTCGTAAGAACCTGTCCTATTATCACTTCATCTATTGGATAAGGAAATTGCGATACTAAATCGCTTGCTACTAAACTTCCTAACTCAACTGCGCTTAAAGAGCTGAGTGAGCCTAGTAAATTACCGATTGCAGAGCGCTTTGCCCCTAAAATATATACTTCTTTCATATAAAATGCCATTTTGATTAGTTTATGAGAAAAACTTATCTTAGTTCTTTTACCAAAATATAGTAAATTATATTAAATGCGATATTGATTTTTAAACTTGATACAAAATCACAACACATGCTCTTTTATTATATCCCATCTCACCTAAATTACCTTAGCGTTCTTAGTAAGTTTTTAGTAAACACCTATGGCAAAGGGATAGACCAGGTACAAATAATTTTCGCTCATCCCTTGCAATGTCAGTTTTTCCATAAAGAACTTATAGAAACTTTAAAACCATCTGGAGGCAACTTCTTTTTACCCCAAATTATACCCCTAAGCAGTCTTTGGGAGCGCTTTAGGGTTATTAAAGAAAATGATAAATTGTATGGAAGAGCAAAGTCTATTGAAGAAATTTTATGTCTATCTAAGAATTTAATGCCAGATTTACATGCTGCAGATAGGTTTGAAGTAGCAAATCAATTACACCAAGTACTAAAAGAATTAGCAAATAATAATGCTGATATTACATGTTTAGATGAACAGCTGCTAGCAGATAAAAGCATCCACCTTCAAGAGCAATTAAAACTCATAGGCGAGCAAAGTGTTAATCTAAAAAACTCTCTAGATAATAAGCTTCCAAGTTTTGATTTTGATAATAAAATTTACGTAAAATACCTTAAAGAATTAGTTCAATTAGGTCCTACAATATTAGTTGGACTTACGCGAGAATCTAAATTTTTTAACCAGTTTTTGCTAGACAATTTAGACAACGAAAACCTAACTTTTATCTTACCACCAATTTGTGATGCGAAAAATTTAGATCTATTTAATAATTCTAAAAAGCTCGTAGAATTTTTAAAGGTTAAAGATATAAAACCTATAGGTCAAGAAGAGAGTAATTTTTCGTTTAAAGACTTCTTAGGAGCAAATCCTCAAAGCAAAATTTCTCACATAAGCTTAGTAGAGGCAGAAAACGAAATTGAAGAGAGTAATTTGATATTTATTCTAATTAAAGATTTTTTAGACAAAAACCCAGGTAAATCCATAGCCTTAATGCTCAGTAACAGGCATATCATCAACTTTGTTATTAACAACCTTAAAAAATATCAGATTAGCTTTGCAGATTTTTTAGGTGAGAATTTTCTCGAAAATAAGCTTGTTCAATTCATTTTATCTTTAACGCATTATATCTTAGAGCCAACGAGCATAGATAAACTTTTAGCCTGCTTGAAACATCCATATATTTACTGCGAGTATAGCAATCGAGTCGAAAATATAATTAGAGAAAATGTTTTCATGAATAGTGCCTTTGATATTAGTAATCATATCGAAGATTTATGGCTTAAAACCTGGTGGGAAAATTTCTACAGCATTATCCAAAAATATCAAAACAAATTAAAAGATGAAGCTGAATTAAATGATTTCATTCGTATAAGCTTTCAATTATCCGAGGAGCTATACCCTGATATTTGGAAAATTTCTGGCATTGAGAAAATAGTAAATTTTTTCCGCGACCTACTTGAGGCAAACTTTAGCGTTATTAAAAAAGATGAATACTATAATTTTCTAAAAGCAATTTTAAAGAAAAATAGAATCATCACATCTCATCCATCCCCTCAGGTATCTATTTTATCACCTGATAACTCCTTATATCTCAACTTTGATCTTGTTATTTTAGGTGATATGAACGGAGATATAAAATGCGCCTCACAAAATTTAGATATGTGGATTGCAGGTGCTTTACGCCGTAGCTTAGATTTAACCAATCCTGAAGAAGAGTTTAAAGCAAAAATGCAAGACTTTTACTTACTACTGTGTAATAAGGAAGTAGTTTTAACGCGCGCAAAAAAAGTTAATAATTCTACTACAAGCTCATCAAAATTCTGGCAACAGCTAATGCACTTGGCAAAAAGTGATAAAATTCTTAATGTTGACAGCAAAAATGGATACCTAGATGTTCTAAGATATTATCTTTTTGATCGCACCCTACCCGTAAATAGTGAATTTCTCGTAGAAAACAGTTGTTTTCCTGAAAAAGTTTCTGTCACTAACTTAGAGTTACTTATTAAAAATCCTCATGGTTTTTATGCTAAAAATATCTTAAGGCTTTACCCTTATGATGAACTTAATAAGCAAGAGTTAAACGCAGAATTTGGTACGCTGCTGCATGCGATCATTTGCGCATATAATAAGTTACCTGAAATAGGAGATACTAAAGCATTTTTGCAATTGGCTGAATTAGAGATAAAAAAATTAGGGGCAGATGAGTTTATTATAAATCTCTGGTGGCCTAAAATTGCATCTATCGGTTCTGCATACGTAAATTTTGCTCGCACCAGAGGTGCAAAAAAGATTTACAGTGAAATTTATGGCCAAATGTATGTTGATATAGATGATAAAACCCAAAGAATTATAGCTATAGCAGATGAGATTGTAGTGAACGAAGATGGCAGCGTGCATATCATAGACTATAAAACTGGAACCCCTCCTACAAAAAAGGATGTATTAAGCGGTATAGCTCCGCAGCTAATTGTTGAAGGCTTGATACTTGCACGCGGGGGGTTTAAAGGATTGCCAAAAGTAAACCCATCGCAAATTAGCTTTATCAAGCTTTCTCACAACGATCCTCACTTACAAGAAATTTCAATGCAAGACATAGATTTTGATATTCATTATTCGGGTTTGCAAAACTTATTGAAGCACTATCTCTCCCAGCCTGTACGCTATTATGTTTTGCCTCACGATGACTACATCCCAAAATACGATCAATATAGACACTTAGGAAGAAAAAACTACTTCTTATATACATAAATTCTAGTTTTTAATTCTAAAAGTGCTACCATACCCTTAGAAAATTAAATGTAGCAATTTATGGAAAATAACTTTGATTTAGTCATTATAGGAGCAGGACCGGCAGGATACACAGGAGCTATAAGAGCCGCTCAACTTGGCATGAAGGTAGCATGCGTTGAAAAAGATTCAACACTTGGTGGAACTTGCTTAAATGTAGGCTGCATCCCGTCTAAAGCTCTCTTGCATTTTTCTGAAAAATATGAAGAAGCTCTCAAACATTTAGCAGGAATAGGAATAAATACTTCCTGCTCGTTGGATCTAGCTACGATGATCGCCAAGAAAGATAAAGTAGTCTCAGATTTAACAAGGGGTATCGAGATGCTTTTTAACAAAAATAAAATTCATCGAATCGGCGGTACTGCAAAAATTACATCACCCAATACTGTGCTTATAAATAATCAAACTGAAATTACTGCACACAATATTCTGATTGCAACGGGCTCAATCCCTTCCCCTCTTCCTAATATTACCTTAGATCATAAAAGAATAGTTTCATCAACAGGCGCACTGAGCCTCAAAGAAGTACCGCAAAAGCTAATTGTAATAGGAGCAGGATATATCGGGCTGGAGCTAGGCTCTGTATGGAGAAGGCTTGGCTCAGAAGTAGTGGTACTAGAGTATTCAAATAACTTTTTACCATTTATGGATAAAGAAGTAGCTACTACTCTCTATAGCTTACTACAAAAACAAGGTATGCAATTCCAAATGAGTACAAAAGTTTTATCAGCCCAGACTCAAAGAGATAAAGTACTTATTAAGGCACAAAAAGATAACACAGAATCAGAGCTAGATGCAGATATTGTGCTCGTTGCAGCTGGTAGGGTTCCGTACACTGCGGATCTCGGTCTTGAGGAATTAGGCATAGAAAAAGATAACAGGGGATTTATTAAGGTAGATAGTTTTTATAGAACAAAACACCCATCCATATATGCAGTAGGAGACGTGATCCCTGGTCCTATGCTTGCACATAAAGCGGAAGGTGAAAGCATCGATGCAGTCGAAATTATGAATGGTAAAAAACCATCTATAAATTATAACCTAATACCTAGTGTAATTTACACATCTCCAGAAGTTGCCAGCGTTGGTCTTACCGAAGAGCAGTTAAAGGCAGCATCAAAAGAGTATAAGGTAGGTAAATTTCCTTTCATAGCCAATAGTAAGGCTAAAGCTATTGTCTCAACTGAAGGCTTTGTGAAAATCCTTGCAGATAGCAAAACAGATCAGATTTTAGGCGCTCACATTATAGGACAAAACGCTAGCAATTTGATCAGTGAGCTGGCTGTTGCCATGGAATTTAAAGCATCCAGCCAAGACATAGCTCTAACAATGCATCCCCATCCAACTTTAAGTGAAGCAATATGCGAAGCTGCAAAGGCAGTAAATAAGGAGGCTATTAATATTTAGATCCTTCTAGTTCATTTATTATGTAATAAAGTTTTATAAAAGCCTCGTTCCTTGCTCGAAAAGAGGCCGGCACGTTTTCTTTTTTATCATCAGCAATATGACTTGCAAAAACGATACTTCTACTACCCTTTTGGATATATCCAACAAACCATCCCTGTTGTAGTTCGCTCTTATTACAATTATGATCAACTTGAACTCCACTGCCAGTTTTACCATACAACTTCCATCCTGCAGCAAGCTCAGTAACAAACATTATTCCCTTTGTCTGGATGTAACTTTTTTTGTTTACCGGCAGCTTTTGTTCAATAATATTTTGTAAAAAATCTAATTGTTGATGTGGAGAAATTTTAAGAGAACTTGAAATCCAAGAACGACTTAGCCCATTATTTAATCCCTTATCCCCAGATAAATTCATATTGCCATAGTTAAAGTCTCGGACATATTGTTGAAATTTCCTTGTGCCCAACTTGCTAGTTAATATTTGAGAATACCAAAGACAACTATCCCTCATCCAAGTCTTTGGAGTTTGATCTTGTTTACAAATATTATTAAAGCTAGCATATTCGTTTTTATATTCCCATAAAGGAGTATCTTGATCAACAAAAATTGACGAATTAAAGCCCATTAAACTCAAAGCAATCTTAAATGTAGATTCAGGAGGATATTGATTGCTGCAATCTCCTTCTTGATGAATCATTTTGTCTTTTTCCTTTGCTGTGAAGCAAATTTTTGCCGCAAATACTTCCGTTGCACATAAAGATATAAGCAGCGCTAAGAATTGTTTCATAATCTATTTTTATTAAAGTTAAGAAAATCACATGCCCCCTTCACGTATTATAAAATAAAATTCAATCAATTAGATAGTTGAGATATCTATAGAATTTAAAGCCGCTAGAGCAATATGTAGTTCTGACGATGCACCCTTCCAACTTTGAGGTAAGCAATGTGCTAAACTGCCAAAACAGCTACTTTTAATACTAAATACAGCCACTAAGCTTTGTGCTTTTAGTAATATTACATACAAAAAATCTAATTACCGATATGTACGTCTCTTAAGTTTGATTTATAACAAATTTATTATAAAGTATATAAAAACTTAATTATAAATATTTTATGCTTTCAAGATTGGCAAGACTTTTACATAATGGTGAAGAAGACATTACCTTATCATTAATAAAAACTATAAACCTTGATTATCCTTTAGTCAATATTGAAGCTTCATTGAATGAGAAAGAAGAAACAGCCTTACATTTGGCCGTAAAATACGGTCGCAAATTAGTAGTAAAGCTTTTAATCGAGATAAATGTAGAGCTGAATCGCAAAAATATAGAGGGACTTACACCTTTAAATCTGTCTTTAACTCGAGAAGTTGACAACCCTGAAATTGCCTGTTTACTGATAAAAGCTGGCGCCAATTTTCGTATAGCTTGTAATAAAGGCTATAGCCCAATAGACAGGGCTATCATATCTTTCTATCCCACTTCTAGCGATTCTTATTCCGCTGTTTTAGATAGTATTTTAGAAACTGGATGGAATATTAATAGTATTGATAAGCATGGGTATACAGCTTTGACAATAGCAGTAACAAATAACAATTTATATTCTACTAAATATCTACTAGATCATGGAGCTAACCCTCATCGTAGCATAGACAAACTCCACGTAGCTCCAGAATTACGTAGTAGCGCTTATGGTTACGCAAAACGTCTTGGAAGCAACGAAATGATTGAACTATTGGAAAAAAATGGCGCAATGAATTTACCAAACTCAAGCTTAGTACATCAATATGTCCGAGAAAACAAGATAGAAGAAATAAAGCAAATTATCATACAAGGTGATTACGATTTAAATAAAACGGATGGCTCAGGACTTACTCCTTTAAATCTTGCACTTAAAACGGGTATAAAAAATGAAAAGATGGCCTCTATATTACTTAAGGCAGGAGCAGATCCAAATATACCCGATACCTTGGGAACAACACCTTTAATTCGTGCAGCCGCACATGGATTTCATGATGTAGTGAAATTGCTTATAGAAAAAGGAGCTATCATTAATGCACAGGATAATTTTGGTAATGCTCCATTACAAACTGCGGCTCGTAATAAAGATTGTGCACCTAAAACATTTTCTCTGCTCATTCAACATGGCGCTAATCTAAACCTACAAAATAAAGAAAAAAACACCGCCTTACACTATGCTGCTATGTTAGATCGTGATGACGTTGTTAAGATATTAATGTCACATGGCGCCAATGCTCGCTTAATAAACAAAAACTTTTATACACCAGCTGAACTAGCTATATACTATAAGAATTTCAGCATAGCAGCTTTAATTAAGAGTTTTAATAAAAGTACTCAAGAGTATAAGGAGGATCAAACTCTTACACTTTCAAATACAAATAAATATTTGAAACACACTCTTGAAAAGCACAAAGCAAAAATACCATCACTCACTCCTACAATTGATTTAGATAGTACCGCTGGAGATAAACAATGTAGCTTTCAAGAAACCTTAGATACTAAAAATTTAGAGCTAAAAACTACTCATGATTTACAACCGCCCTTAACAGATGACGTAAAACCATCCGAATTAATAGGCGATACTTCCGAAACAAAATGAAATATTTATAACTGCAATTATAAAAACTTTAAGAATACTAAAAACACTAAGTATTTTTTATAATTTACTATTCTAAAATTTCCTTAAATTATATTTGATTTATATCAAATATTTTATGTACTATAGTAAGTATATAATTAAAAGCATTTTTATACATGAATTTAGAATTAATAGAAGCCCTAAGGAGCCGCAAAGAAGATACAACATTATCACTATTGAGCGCTACACAAGATATCAACTCTTCATTAGATCCAAAACAAAATACATCTCTACATTTGGCAGTTAAATATAGGTGCAAAACAGTAGTGGAATACTTGATAGAGCAAAAAGTAGAGTTGAATTCTCGAAATACAGAAGGACTGACACCTGTAAATTTATCTTTAACTAGAGCTGTTGCAGATCCGGAAATTGCTTGCTTATTGATAAAGGCCGGCGCTAATTTCAATATCAAATGCGATAAAGGTTTTAGCGCTCTGGAAAGAGCCGTAATATCCTTTTACCCAACCACTACCGATTCCTATTCTGCTGTTTTAGATAGTATTTTGGAAACTGGATGGGATATTAATACCATGAGCGCAAAAGGCTACACAGCTTTAGCAGTAGCAGTGATAAACGATAATTTATATTCGGCAAAATATCTCTTGGATCATGGAGCTGACCCACACCGCAGCAAGGATAGAGCTATTGTACCTCCGGAAGGACGCAATAGCGCTTACGGTTACGCTATACGTTCTATAAACCCTAAAATGCTTGAATTATTAGACAAAAAAATAGATCTACCAAAATCGAGCTTAATACATCAATATGTCCGCGAAAACAAAATAGAAGAAATAAAACAGATTATCACTCAAGATGATTGTGATTTGGATAAAACAGATATATCGGGACTAACACCTTTAAATCTTGCACTTAAAACAGATACTAACAATAAGGAAATTGCAGCCATACTATTGAAAGCAGGCGCAAACCCAAATATACCAGACGCTTCAGGATCCACACCTTTAATCCGAGCATCTGCAAATGGATTGCACGATGTAGTGGAGTTACTTATAGAAAAAGGAGCTGATATACACGCTAAAGGAAGCTTCGGCAATACCGCATTACATACTGCCGCTCATAACAAAACTTGCCCACCAGAAACATTTTCTCTACTCATTCAACATGGTGCTCGCTTAGATCAACAAAACCAAGGAGGAAACACCGCTCTTCATTATGCGGCTATGTTCGGTCGAGATTGTATAGCTGAGATATTAATATTAAATGGTGCAAATCCTAACCTAAAAAACTATAAGCTTCAAACACCTGAAACTTTAGCTTATGCTTATAAGAATTTTAGTACGGCAGAGGTGATTAAAAATTTTAAGAAGGATGGTCAAGAGTATAAAGAAGACAAATTCAAAACACCTTTTGATTTTGATGCGTATTTAAAAGAAATAAGAGAAAAATATAAATCTATATCATCTGAAGACCTCACAACTGATTTAAGCAAGATTACTGTAGATGAAGGTTTAAGTGCTCAAAAGCTCTCAGATTATGAATTCAAGACCTCCAGTTCACTACAATCTTCAATAGATAAAGCAGAACAATCTGATTTAACAGGTGAAGCTTCCGAGACCACATAAATAATTTACGTGGCCGCAATACATAGGACAAAAACTTTAGCGGCATAAGCACGTAACTCTTTCGCGCATGCATTCACAGTACTGCGCGTGGTTGATACGTCGTCAATAAGTATCACTTTTTTACCTTGTATTTTTTCTGGATAGTCTATATCAAAGCTACCATTTACATTTTGTTTTCTTTCTTTCTGTGAAAGCATAGCCTGTGACTTAGTCCATCTTACTTTATTTAAAACATCTGGCAAAACTTTTTTACCTGAAATCTTTGATAGCTGCTGGGCTAATACTAAAGATTGGTTATAGAACCTCAGCATTCGTTTGAATCTATGCATTGGAACAGGAATAAGCACGTCATACTCATCAATCAATTTTCCATACATATTATATAAAATTCTAGCAAAAACGCTAGCAAGGCGCGTTTTATCGTAATATTTAAAGTAATGAATTAGTTTTTTACTATTGCGATCAAATTGAAAACTAAACCTTGCTACGTCATATTCTGGGGGATCTTTGATACAAGCCAGACAAGATGATTCTTCTTCAACAACGTAAGGAAGTTGTCTTCCGCAAGTTTTGCAAAAAGGCGCAGATATGAAGTTTAATTTTGACCAGCAGTTTGTACATACCGCATCTAGGTCGACAACGCTTTTATCACAGCAAGGGCAAAGGTTAGGAAAAAAGTATTCCAGCGTACTTACTGCTAGACTTTTGATAGCGCCCATAAATAGCAAACTATAAATTAAACTGGGCAAAAAATGGTGGGCCCGAGAAGACTTGAACTTCCGACCTCACGCTTATCAGGCGTGTGCTCTAACCAGCTGAGCTACAGGCCCCAATTGTCTTATAGCAACAGAATGGATTGTAACTGAATTTTGATAAAAAGACAAGTAGAAATTAGAGCCTATATTTCTATAGTTTAAGGTACGTATTCTTAAGTCAAGCCATCACCTTCCCCCAATGCATCACACAAACCTAACTCATCGCATATAACACTTTCCGTATCATCCATATGCTCTTGAATATAAGACAAATTACTTTCTAACTTATCCATCAACTTTGGATTAGTTAAAAACTTAAGCTCTAAAACTACATGATCTTTAGAGACATTCCATTTAATTGCAGTTTTGACTTTAGATATCTCGCCCTTAATTTCACCTTTCAATTTACCCCTTTCCATACCTTTTTCCATACCTTTTTCCATACCTTCTTCAAAACCCTCTGCAAAACCCTCTTCCTTTGATTCTTTTAATATTTGTTGAGCGGCCCTTTCATTATCTTTTTCTTTCCAGTATAGTGTCTGCTTATCAGCTGACCATGTTGCTATTTTCATAATTTCATACCCTTTTTTAATTATTTCTTTTCTATCTAGTGCCACTTCTTTGTTTGAGCAATCTGACAAAAAAGCTAACCACTGATATTTTATTATGCTACCTTTGTTAATATGCTTATATTCATTACTTTTTTGAAATTTTGGCAACTCAAAAAATCTCCAATTCATTTTATTATTTGGATATATTTCTCCTGTTTTAACAATCATTGGTTTGACATCTATCTCAAAAAGGTTTTGATCGCTTATAGCCGTATTACCAGTAAACATATTCTTTTTCCCGATAACGATAATATAAGTTTCTAAAACTGCTTCATGATATCTTTGACTCTCACCTTCTTTGACCTGATTAGAAATTAACTTCGCCATATAAAACTGTTCCCGAGCTAAAAAATAATTTTCTTTTTGACGTTGCATTTCAATAGCTATTTGATGTTTACCTTTATTAGTGCACAGTATATCAACACTTGTAACTATTCCAGACTGCCCCTTTTCAGATGAAATAAGATCAACTGAGTTTTCATTTGAACTAATCTCTAGTTCAACAATTTCATTTTCTCCACTAAAATCTAATAAACTATTTATAATGCTCATTAATATCTCTTTATCTTTGTTAAGCAGCATTTTAAATCCTACATCAGTTGTAGGATCTGCATAAATTTCGTCAACTTCCATTAACTCACTAGATACTTGAATTTCAGGTAATATAACTTCTGCTCCACCACCATCTAAAGAAGCTAAGTTAGTTTCTGATAAAACAGCCATCCGATTAACTTGGCTAGAATCTACTTCCATGTCTCTTGTTTGTTGCATCATAATTTTATGAAATTATCATTTTCTTAATCATACCATAATTGCTTTACATTCCCCAAAATTTTAGGAATCACACTACATGGTGTGAGCAGAATAGTTAAATATATTTGAAAATTTGAATAGAATTACAATGCTAAAAACCTCAACTAATTTCTATGGCGCTTCTTTAAGTAGTACCGCATTATAGCTTTCTTGTTTTGGCTTAGGTTGCTTGCAATCTTAAAGACAGATTTACTATATTTATCCCCTCTAGCACTTGCTGAATGATAGTGCGCAATAGCTTTAGGCCAACTACCCACTTGAGCATATTTGGTTGCCAGAAGACTTGCCGCATAGTCTATATTAGATTTGGGATCAAGTGCATGCTCCACAGATTTAAAGTTTTGACTGTGATACAGCATGCTTATTTGCATGCAACCAACATCTATTTTCTTATTCCCTTTGCGCAACTGAGATCTTACAAATTTCACAGCCTCACGCTTTGTTGAAAAATAGTATGATTTGCCCCCAGAATTCACAGCCCATGGCCAAACTATCTTCATTTTATGATGAGAATGAACTTTGCCAGATTCTTGCAATGCTATTGAATGAAGCGTGTCTCTTGGTATATTATACTTTCTTTCGTAATACGAAAAAAAGCGGGTACATTTTAACGCTTGATGCATTTCATGGTCCGCTGCATTAACGATTCCGGCAGCAAAGCTCAAGATAACAAAAAGCAATATATTTATTTTTTTCATAAAATACCTTCTATCATATATATAAACCAAAATGCCAAGCAACACAATAGGCTTGCTCCCGTTAAGTATTGAAAAATCGAAAGGATTATTAAAAATACACATAAAAATTTTTTGTTTATTCCTATTTAAAAATTCTGACAACTGACTATATATAGAAACAGATTTAATAAATTGGAAATTACATATGCGTCTTGAAACCAGAAAATTTAATACCGAAGTAGGCAAAGTCTTAAACTTAATGATCCACTCTCTTTATACAAACAAAGAAATTTTTGTAAGAGAGCTTATATCCAATGCATCAGATGCATGCGATAAATTAAGGTATCTATCTCTATCTGATTCAAATTTAATTAAAGATGATCCTGAATTTAATATTTTGATCAAAGCCGACAAAGATAAGAGAGAGCTCATTATCTCCGACAATGGCATAGGCATGAATAAGGAAGATTTGATCCAAAACCTAGGCACGATTGCTAAATCAGGCACTGCAAGTTTTCTAGAACATATTACGGGAGACGCTAAAAAAGACTCATCTTTAATTGGCCAGTTTGGTGTTGGCTTTTATTCCGTCTTTATGGTCGCAGATAAAGTCACTGTTATATCACGCAAAGCTGGAGAAGATGAAGGACATAAGTGGGTTTCTGACGGAGTTGGCGCATACAGTATTGAAGAATGTGAAAAAGCATCACGTGGCACTGAAATTATTGTTCATATCAAAGAAGATGAAAACGATTATTTAGATCACTTCAGACTAAAACACATTATTAAAACTTACTCAGATCACATATCAATTCCAATATACTTTGAGCAAGAAGGGGCCAAGAATCAGATTAATTCTTCATCAGCTCTATGGACTAAAAGTAAGTCTGAAATTTCAGAAGAACAATATAAGGATTTCTATAAAAACGTTGCATACGCAGGCGATGATCCATGGGTAACATTGCATAATAAAAATGAGGGTGCCGTAGAATTTACTAACCTCATATTTATACCAACTAACAAAACTTTTGACTTATTCCATCCAGACCGTAAAAGAAGAATTAAGTTATACATAAAGCGCGTATTTGTTACTGACGAAAACATTGAACTTGTTCCTAGATACATGAGGTTCTTAAGAGGCATTGTAGATTGTGATAGCCTGCCTCTGAACATTAGCAGGCAAACTCTTCAACATAACGCCGTAGTAGACAAAATCAGAAACAACCTCATTAACCGCGTGTTAGGAGAGCTTGCTAAAAAGAAAGATTCAGATCGCAAAGGTTTTGAAGAATTTTGGGCAAACTTTGGATCTGCAATGAAAGAGGGTTTATGTGAGCCAATCGCTGAATCAGAAAAACTTTTAGATATTTGCATCTTCTACAGCTATCTACAAGATAAAATGATTACATTATCAGAATATGTAGAGAGTTTTACAGCTAATCAAAAAGAAATATACTATATCAGCGGCGACAACTTAGACAAACTTAAAAGTAGTCCTCAATTAGAAGGCTTTAAGAAGAAAAATATTGACGTACTACTATTAACTGATATGGTTGATGATTTCTGGGTTAACATTGTACATAAATATAAAGATTTTGATATTAAATCAGTTACTAGAAGCAATATTGACTTAACTCAATACAACAGTGAGGAAGAAAAAGTTGATGAAACAAATCACGATAAGCTTACAGAATACTTTAAGGGCGTTCTTGGCGAACTTGTGCAGGATGTAAAGATATCTAAAAAATTAGAATCCGTACCAGCATGCCTTGCTGTTGAGGAGGGTAACTTGGATATTAGAATGGAGAGATTTTTGGTTGAACAAAAACAGTTACAAAGTGCTTCTGCCAAGATTTTAGAAATCAATCCTTCTCACAGGCTTGTAAATAAAATACAAGATGTATTGGTCAAAGATCAAACTGGTAACGAGGATACATCAGACTTAGTAAAGTTAATCTATGAACAAGCTTGCATTGTTGAAAACGAACCAATTCCTGATTCTTTAGAATTTTGTCGTAGATTAAATAAATTTATTAATGCTATCTGAAGCATTAGACCCTCAGCACATTAGGCATTGTTAACAAATCAGTGCCTTTTGGTAGTTTGGACGTTGCGGTTTTATAATTTATAAAATCAAAGCTTTTCAATATCTTATTTACCACCAGGACCACCAGCTCCTCCAGAACCGCCTCCAGGACCACCAGCGCCACCTCTACTTGACATCATCTGTCTAACTTGTTGAGCTCCTTGAGCTGCTTTTTGCATACCCTGCTTAGTCATAGAATCAGCTAATTGACCCCCAACAGTTGACACACCAAATATCTGATTTACTAATTGATTACACATTGACGTATAATAATAAGTTGCACTTGCTATTGAAAATAAAGCTATTACATCTGTTAAGGCTTGGCCATAATTAAAGCTCATCGTATCGTATCCCCAAGGAGAGAGCCAATATATACAAAACAATGGCATTTGCTCCGTTACAACTTTTAAAAGGCCCAAACCTGGAATATCACCTATAAAAGGTATCGAAAACACTGCATTACATTTGAAACATACGCTATATCCAAGCACATAATCCAGATATATTATAAATAACTTAGCAAGTATTGCTATACCAATAAAAAGCATTACTGGCTCAAATAAGTAAGCTATAATATATGCAGTCCATTGCTTAAAAATATGCTGAGTAGGTCTAAACAATGTAAAGATAAGAAATATAGGCGCCATGCCTAAAAGAACCGAAACAAAAAAGTATGAAACTAGCGTCACAGCCATAAGATTTAGAATAGGAATCAGAAATAATACAAAAGATATTATTATCAAAATAATCATTATAATCCCAGTAAAACCCGTACCTAGCATAGCCAAAAGCTGTATATGAAAAATATCCTGTCCTAAAGTTGAAAAAATAGCTTTTAGGAACGCTCCTAAACCGCTACTACCATCAGTGGTCGGAAAGAACACAGCACTATTCATTAAGGAATTTGTAAATCCAAAAATTATGTTGAAAATATAATTGTTGAAAAAATCAAATGTCTTACCACTTATTAAGCCTCCAACTATTGTGATTTTTATAATTCTCTGTATAAAATCATAATAATCAACTTGTATTAGGCCGATAAGGAAGAAAATTGCAAAAATCATGATATAGGCAACCAATAAGGCTCTTATAACTTGAAAAAGGTTAAAGCAACTTGATTTATCAGCAGCTCCATAACATGTCAAGTTTTGAAATAGCTTTGTAGTTAAATTGCCAAAAGCATTATTAAAAAAGCCATAAATTTCAGGCCATAAATCAAAACCTTGCGCCACAGCAACTGGCGTACCCTGAGAGACAGTTATACTATAAGATCCATTACTAGAGGTATAATCACTGGATTTATTGTCAATACGAAGCCATAGCACCCCATCCTGATCAGATGTAATGGTTTGAGCTGAGCTATCTCCATTAATAAAGTTTATAGAATTTCCTATACCAGATGCAGACATGGCAGTATAAGCGTTAGGATCAACACCATCATCTAGTATTAAATACTTTACAGCCCCTCTATTGGCATATACTTTATCGCTTGAATAAGCACCGTTTGTTCTGTAGCATTTAGTGTGTTGTAATGATAAAACGTATCCTCCCGTATAGCCTCCATAACGTGTCACCCCTAAGTAATCTGTGTATGCAGGATTAGCTAAAAAACTGTATGTTAAATTTCCGCTTGTTTGAGTTAAATTTGTCACCCCTCCCGATGTACTATTATCAAAAATATACCTATCAGTAAAATTATGACATCCGGATGGATTGGTAGTACCACAATTATCTATAATATTTACTGTCTGATTGCTAATTGAAGTATTTGTTATGGAATATTTTAAGCCACCTTGCGTTTTTGTAGTGCCTATCTTATCAAATGTAAACCACATAGCAGCGGCATCAGAAATCGAAGGACAAACGTAATTCGTGCCATTCCATACCATATCAGTTGGTGAGTTAGCTATAGTGATACTATCCGTACTAAGATAAACATTACTACTACTGTAAACAAGATTGACAATTGAGTTATCAAACCTGTAACAGTCAAAATAAAAGCATCTACACTCATCTACTCCGAAGGGCCCCGTTTCACAAACCCACGTTTTAACCTGAGGGCAACTATAGCCATTATTTTGATACCATACTTGATTATCTACATCCCCCCCACTACAACCATTGGTACCAGAATAAGAATCCTTCCTTAAAACATTATTGGCTACAGTACATCCTGTTGGAGCTGTACGAGTAAGATTATAATAATAGCTATACTTACCACACATACTATCATAGGCAGCTTGTCCATCAGAACAATTTGCCGAAGGATTAACTAACAGCTGTTTAGTAATAGGATTATATAAACTACTATACCCATAACCATTAGTATGAGCATTATCCCCTATTTTAACTTTCACTAAATCTCCATTAAATACTTCTGTTAAAGTATAAGTGCTATTTGCTGCATTTAAATCAAGATTAAACCATGTAGTATCTCCCACTCTTGGAATTTCCTGCGTCCACGTATCTGGATAATACGACTTACATAAACTCACAGACCCTTGAGCCTGAAAATATAGCGATCCCCCTCCTTTAATAGCCAAATTAACCTTAGTCCATTGCCCGTAACTAATGTTTGAAGTAGTAGCATTATAATCTATTGGATTTAGAGCACTCATACCGTTACCGTAAAGAGTTACTGTAGCAGTAGTGGTTAAAGTGCCAGTTTGACTAGGATATTTTAAATAACAACCTAAAAAAGGGGCAAGACCAAATCCCGCAAGTATTGAAAGGAATACAGACACAATAATCAAAACCCTTACAACTTGGAACATTATCCTCATCATCATTTGGGCCATCCTCATCTGGTTTTTAGATGGTGGCTTAGGTGGTTGCTTATTATCTTCTTTTTTTTGACCGTCCCCCGACATAAAGCTATTTAAACTATAAATTTAATTTCCATTTTCTTAACAAATCATGCTTTATAAAAGAAAACTAATAATTTGATCAATGAAATTAAATTTTTCAACATAGTGTGTACAAATTGTGCTTTAATTATACATATTGGTGTGTTAAAATGCTCGATGTTGGCGAATGTAGCTCAGTTGGTTAGAGCATCAGGTTGTGGTTCTGAGGGTCGCCGGTTCGATCCCGGTCATTCGCCCCAACTATTATGGCAATTCTGCTATAAATTCTTTTCTTTTTTCTCAAAACTTACTTATTTAAAATTTTATCTCTGCTTATTGATACAATCTTTAAAAAACATATAACTCTGTTTGCATGCAACGTTTTTTATTAGTCTTCTTATTATTTTATAGCTCATCTTTTGGGTCCAAATGCACAGCTTCAAAAAAATATTTAGATAACTATGAGCCAGAAGTATTTAATCTCACAAACAATTTATTGAGTGACTATAAAAATCCACCAGAAAATTGCAGCTCCCAAATAACGTTAAAGGGACGCATACTAGATGAAGAATGCAACCCCCTGCCTTATGCTAGGGTTTATATCTGGCAGGTAGGATGCGACGGCAAGTACCCTTACTATCCTTTACGCACAAAAATTAATTACGAACTGATCAACCTGGATACTCAAAATAGCTTCCTAGGCTCAGGTATGGCAATAGCAGACAAGGATGGAGCTTTTAACTTCATTACGATATATCCTTGCAGCAAAATTAAGCACATTAATTTTAAGGTGCAAAGCAAAATCATACAGACATTATATACCAAGATAGAAATCAAAACGGATTCCCCAACACCTCCAACACAATATCAATTTGATATAGTAGTACAAAGACAAAAAACTCAAGGATATAGGGATAAAGGTATTATAAAATAAAATGTTGACCCTTGCTTATCATTATTATTTTTGGCAAAAATTCTACCACGGTGTAAGTTTATAATATGCTCACATATAGCAAGTCCAAGACCTTTACCTCCTGACATATTTTTCGTTCGTGAACTTTGAATAAATGGCCCAAAAATCTCCCACAATTCTTCTTCCGGGATACCTACACCTTCATCTGTAATGCTGCACTTCATCCCACTCAAACGCTTACGCCCAACTAAAACATCTTCACTTGATAATATAACCTCTATAGTACCTTTTGGAGTAAATTCCACTGCATTTTTGATTAAGTTAATCAATACCTGGCTTATTTTCTCTTTATCGCAAGAAACCATAGTATCCTCAGCTTCACAATTAAAATAAAAGTGTAAATCTTTATTTTTAACATACACCCCTGGAAACTTATCAACAATCTCTGAAACTAGGTTTTTAAAATCGACAGTTTCGTATCTAAGCTTCACTTTGTTACCACTTAAATTTGATAAATCAAGAATATCTTCCATATAGCTTCTGATACGGTGATAACCTTGTTTTAACAGATCAAAAGATTCCCTTTTTGCCTCTGCATCATCGCTATACCAACGTCCATCCAAATCCTCTAAATAAGCTCCTACATGATGGATTGGGGTTCTGATTTCATGATTAACGTTATTTATAAACTCTTGTCTTATAATCATATGGTTCAAAAGCTGCTGTGATATATTTTGTATCTCCTTATTTTGAGCAATCAATAAAGCAGCTTTTTGATCTTGATGCTCTTGTATAGGTCTTAAAAAGGCTATCAAGATGCTACTAATCAGCAATAGACAAAACATAAAGTAAAACTTAACACTCATTAGATTTGAATAATCAAGTTGCAGATATTGAGTAATAAATAAGTTAATAGCAACGAAACCACTTAGCAGCATCAAAACAGCAGCCTGCCATCTAAATACAAGCAACACTGCTGTTAGGTTTAAGAAAAATATTGTCGTCTGAATCTGGGAACCTTTGCTGATCGCAAGAAAAATACTATTAACAAAAATATTGATATAAAAAATACTAAAAATCCAAAAGAAAGAAACAAATTTAGGATTGTGAAATCTTGCTGGCCATAACGGATACGTAAGTAAATAACAAGCGACCGTCAAAACGCTAATGTAACAAAATTCCATAATGCTACTATAACCTTTAGAAACCAAAGGCATAGATATCATGGTTAAAATAGTTGACAAAATTCCAAGTAAGCCAAAATAGAAATATGGCTGAATCTTTTCGGGAGTATTTTTAGCGCAGAACTCATAAAAATTGAACTCTACTATACTACGCCATAGTTTTTGCCACTTTCTATTTCTCATCTGCTTAATTGCCTTATAAGTTTTTTCATCCTTAATCCCTACCCATCCACCAGGTTGCTTTGTTACATAATGCATTCCAAATAAAAAGAAAGTACTTGCAAATATACTAGGTATTAGACTATCAATAGCAGCTTTAGCAAAAAATAGCTTCCATAATATTATAGTAATAATAGATCCTATCATAGCTGCCAAAACCGATTTACCAGAACTCCTAAATCCAAAAATAGCGAATAAGAACGGAATGCTAACAACGGGTAAATATAGTCCGGCAAATGAGACAAGCAGGGTTAAAATACTTTGTATCTTAAAAGCAAGCAGCATCGCTATCATACTTGATACTACTGCAGCAATTCTTGCAATTATCAGCTCATTTTTTGCCCATTTAAAACCCGAAGGCTTACAAAAATCATGAGCAAAAATTACAGCTATAGAATTAATTGAAGAGTCAGCCGAAGACATCATCATAGCCATTATTCCAACACTTATGATGCCCTTAAAGCCGATAGAATAGGAGTAATGTCTCACTATGTAGCTAACTAAGTTATCTGGGTTTAAGTTTGGATTATCGCTTAATATAAATATGCCAATTGCAATTACAACCATTTGCACTAAAAATAATAAAAGCCCCGCTATCTTAAAAGCGCTTACTACTTGCCCCACGCTACGTGACATTGATATTCTTTGGAACATTTCAGCGCCAAATTTAGGTATTAAGAAAAATAACCCAAGTCCTAACATTTGATAAAATTTATAACTTCCTAGATCAAGAGCAACTTTATAATCAAAAAGTGGACTAGTAGTTAGAGTATTCCAAACAATAGCCCCACTATTTTCTCCTAATGCACGCCAAGCGATAATAGCAATCACGGGCATAAGACATCCAAAGGTAAAAAATTGAATCAGATCCGTAAAGGTAACAGCTCTAATACCTCCTAATGTAGAGTAAATAATTACAATAAGAGCGCTAATAATAGTTGCATTTTCAGCAGATGTACCAAAAATCACCTCCAATACTTTAGCAGAAACCTTAAAATTGACAGTTAAATAAGTGATAGCTCTAATGAGATTAAATATTACTGTTATTAACCTGACTTTAGACCCAAATAGCTCTCCCATAACTTGAGCTATAGACAACTTACCTAAAAATTCCCCCATTCTTGGAGCAAAAACATGCCCTATTAAAAATAAAGCTAAAGGATTGAAAACTGTGGGGATTAAATAGTAAATACCTTGACGATAAATTTCAATTACGTTACGCGCAAAAAAACCTGCACCAATCCATGTTGCTACTATAGTAGCAACTATTGTCGCCGTTGAAAAATCTCTATTACCAATGGCATATTCTGAAATGTTGGTAACTTTCTTGCTACTTAATATACCTAATACTAAACTTAAAGCTAAAAAAGTAGAAAAGATAAGAAGATCTATATCCATACATTTTTAATTAAATAACATTACTCTAATAATACTAATATTAATTCAATTTAGATTAACCTCAAAGCCTTTAGATATATAATCGAGCAATATTTAGGTTTAAATTTATATATATTTACTTAATTATTTTGTATAATTTATCTTAAAGTTATAAATGTGTTTTATTTCAGATATCTATTATAAAATAAACTATTGCTTTTTATATTTAAAATTCGTAATCATAGTTAATAGTGACACTTAGTTTAATTAATTTTTTTATTCTTTCATGCAAAATTCTCCCCTACACAAAGCTATATTCGCTATTACCTTAAGCTCACTCATGTCAACAACAGCTTTAACAACAACTCCAGCAACGAGCGGGAGTGCCCCAACTACAACAGTATCGACAACGAGCGGGAGTGCCCCAACTACAACAGTATCGACAACGAGCGGGAGTGCCCCAACCACAGCAGTATCGACAACGAGCGGGAGTGCCCCAACCACAGCAGTATCGACAACGAGCGGGAGTGCCCCAACCACAGCAGTATCGACAACGAGCGGGAGTGCCCCAACTACAACAGTATCGACAACGAGCGGGAGTGCCCCAACCACAGCAGTATCGACAACGAGCGGGAGTGCCCCAACTACAACAGTATCGACAACGAGCGGGAGTGCCCCAACTACAACAGGAGGAAGCGCATCAACAGAAATAGGTGATGTCAAAGCCAAAGACTATGGAAACCGCGTTAGCTTAACCGCCCCCCAAATAATAGCATTAGATACATTAATCAATCGTATGCAAGGATGGACAGATGAATCATTACCTGGAGCCGGTGAAGATAACACACCTGCTGAGAGAATTATCCCTTGGATTAGTGGCCACTATGGAGCAAGCATACAGGGTAAAACTAGTAGTAACCCAGGATATAAAGTAAATTTCTCAGGTTTTAGTGTAGGTAGCGATTTTATTGTAAATGATGAAGTTAAACTAGGTCTTAGTTACTCTAACATTACCTCTAAACTCAGAGTCAAGGGCAATAAAAATACAGATGGTACAAAATCCCATACTGTAAGCATTTATGGCCAATATAATTTCACTAAAGATATCTTCACTCAATCTGCTATCGCATATACAGTAGGATCTTCAAAAAATAGACCTAATAACCTCAACAGTTATAAAGTCTCAAGTAATGGAATCGGAGGATTTGCCACTTTAAACAAAGAGTTCTTGCTAGATTCAGATATATCAGTAACTCCAAGGATTGGTTTAAGATATATACAAAGCAAAGAGAAAGATGTAAATCTTGGAGGAGGTAACAAGGTCAAAGGCGCTAAGAATCATTATCTTACTGGGATTTTTGGCACAACCTTATCCACCAAAACAGAACTGACAGATGGAACATTATTAAGACCTATGTTATACGCAGGACTTGAGAAAAACTTTATAACTAAAAGTAATGCCCCAATAGCACGTATTGAGGAAGCAGGTAGACCTTTTGAACATCAAAACACAACTAAGCCTCAGAAAACTTCCTACATATTAGGAACAGGATTGTCCGCTAAACGCAACAACTTAATACTAAGCGTCTCATATCAATCTTCTATAGCTAAAAAGTATATCAGTCATCACGGTATATTAAAACTTGGTCTTGCTTTCTAAGACACCTATTTGCTCTCTTTCATTGGAGAGAGCAAATTTTTTTATAAGAATTATATATAACTACTGCTCTTTAACAGCAGCTCTTTTATATAAGAAATTACGCAAAAACGCAGGGACCTCAGTATCTTGATCATCGTATGAAGCATCAATTTCTTTCTTAGGTCTAATTATATTTTGACCTTCTTGTATATTGACATGTTCATCTTGAATAACTGCCCGGGTTTCTTCCTGCATTTTAGGCCTAGAAACCGTTTGAGGAGCATTTTGAAGACCTGTTGCAAATACTGACACAACAATTTTGCCTTCTAATTCTTGTCTAAATGTAGATCCAAAAATAATATTAGCGCTCGGATTGTTAATTTCTTCACGGATTCTATTCGCAGCAGCATCTACTTCCATCAAAGTCATATCCATACCCCCAGTAATGTTTATTAACACCTTACTTGCTCCACTAATTGTGATTCTATCAAGCAATGGGTTGGCTATCGCCCTACTTGCTGCAATAATAGCTCTTTTTTCACCCATCTCTGCTTCTTCATCTCTGGATGCTGAACCCGTTCCCATCATAGCAGGTCCACCATTTTTCATAATCGTTGAGATATCTGCTAAATCAAGGTTTATAAGACCGTCCACAATAATAAGCTCTACTATACCGCATACCCCATCTCTGAGTACATTATCTGCAATTTTGAAAGCCTCCATGAAGGTTGTATTTTCATTGGCGATTAGGAATAGGTTTTGGTTGGCTATAATAATTAATGTATCGACGCTTGCTGCTAGCTTCTCTAAACCACTATCAGCTACTTTCATCCTGTGGCTGCCTTCGAAACTGAAAGGTTTAGTCACTACTCCTACTGTCAAAATTTTCATCTCTTTAGCAATTTTCGCAACCACAGGAGCAGCTCCAGTTCCGGTACCACCTCCCATTCCAGCAGTAATAAATACTAGATTTGCCCCATTTAGATAGTCTCTTATCTCGTGCAACGATTCTTCAGCAGCAGCTTCGCCAACCTCAGGTTTAGCCCCCGCCCCAAGACCTTGTGTTGTGTTTATGCCTAGTTGGATCTTATTATCAGCTAATGCATTTTCTAAAGCTTGGGCATCAGTATTTGCAACTACGTAAGTAACACCTTGCAAATTTGATGAAATCATGTTGTTAACGGCATTTCCTCCAGCACCTCCAACACCAAAAACTACAATTTTAGGTTTGAGATTTTCTTGATTTATTACAGACATATAGATTAGAGCAGATTTTATTTTTAGATTGCACGTACCCTAAAATAGTAATCCACTACAAGTCATTAATCAACGAGGGTTAAAGAATTAATTAAATTTTTTTTCAAATTTAGCGCTTAATTTTTAAAAGATGTTGTATATTTATCACTTTTATCCTATGATCCACAATTAAAGCTCTCAATATATTACTAAAATTATGATCAAAAAATTCAATTTCTACACTAGCTTTAAAATCACCCTATATGCATTTTTAACTGCCGTTTTCCTGGGTAATTGCGCTACATCTAATGACTTAAAAATCAATAATAAAGGCGTCGTAATCTTTACAACCCAAACTTGTCCTTACTGCATAGATGCCAAAAAACTATTAAAAGAAAAACAAAAGAAAATTCACTTTAAATATAAAGAGATAAACATAGAGGGTAAAGATTGGCTAAAAGAAGCCCTACTTAGAAGAACAGATGGTATCAAAACCGTACCTAAGATATTTATAAACGGTAAATATATAGGAGGATTTAGCGCTTTGAAAGATTTGGACCAAAAGGGAAAATTAGATGCAGAGTTAAAATCTTATTCCTTGAGATAAACTTCGATTCGCTGTATTATAGGTAGCATGCAAAATAACGAAATAATTAAAGCAGCAAGAGCCTTGCGCATTCTATCAGCGTGCGCAGTTGAAAAAGCACAATCGGGCCATCCAGGAATGCCATTAGGCTTTGCCGATGTTTTTACCGTACTTGCTGCTAAATATTTAAAATTTAATCCTCAAGATCCACGCTGGTTTGGCAGAGATCGGCTCGTATTATCTGCAGGACACGGTTCTATGCTGCTATATGCATTCTATTACTTAAGCAGATTTAAAGGCTTTGACATAGAACAAATCAAAAACTTTCGCCGCCTGGGTTCGAGCACACCAGGCCATCCCGAATATGATGCCATATCTCCGGTTGAGACTACCACCGGACCCTTGGGACAAGGATTTGCAAATAGTGTTGGAATGGCTATTGCTGGTAAAAAATATTTAGAAAAAACTGATGCCGCAAATTACAAAATTTACTGCATCGTTGGGGATGGCTGCTTAATGGAAGGTATCTCATATGAAGCAGCATCAATTGCCGGACATCTCAAACTTAATAACCTGATAGTATTATTTGACAGTAATAGCATCACAATAGATGGACCAACGAGTCTTGCTATCTCTGAAAATCAGCTATTCAAGTTCCAAGGCCTAGGATGGAGTACCTTGTGTATAGATGGACATAATTTAGAAGAAATAGATGATGCACTCAATTGGGCTCAAAAATCCGAGAGGCCTGTGTTTATTGAATGCAAAACTACTATTGGATATGGAGCTGGTGATAAAGCTGCCTCATGCAAATCTCATGGAGCTCCCTTAGGCAAAAAGGACTTAGATGAATTAAAGAAATTTTTAAACTGGGAGCATGAAGACTTTGTAATACCCGAAGATATTTTAGACATCTGGAGAAGTTTTGCCAAAAATAAAGCATATGAAGAGTGGCAAGCAAAATTCAAAAAACTGACAAAAGATCAAATAGAATATCTAAAACCAATAAAAGTTCATCCTCAAACAATTGATCAAATCAAAAAACTTGAAACTACAGATGGGGAAGCAACAAGAGTATCTAGCAGCAAAATTTTAGAAATTATAGCTCAGAATGAACCAAAGGCTATACTAGGATCGGCCGATCTGTCAACTTCTGTTGGGGTGTATAATAAATATTGTAAAATAATTTCAAAAGACGACTTTGATGGCAACTTTATCCATTATGGCATTAGAGAAAATGCTATGGCCGGTATAATGAATGGCCTTGCTATAGAAGGATTTTTCCCAATTGGAGGGACATTTTTAGTTTTTAGTGACTATATGAAACCTGGAATGCGTCTTGCAAGTTTGATGAAGCTGGGAGTTATATATATTATGACTCACGACTCTATTGGCGTTGGTCAAGATGGTCCTACTCATCAGCCTGTTGAACACTTAACAGCCTTACGCAGCGTGCCTGGCTTATGCGACTTTAGACCATCAGACCGCCTAGAGACCATAGGAGCGTTTGAACATGCATTATCAAATTTAGCTCAGCCATACCTTATGGCACTCAGTAGACAAAATATTAAGTCTACCGTCCTGACCAAGGAACAAGAGGTGAAAAAGGGAGCATATTGCATAATTAAAAATCACCACCCAGATATCACAATTTTTTCTAATGGTTCTGAATTACCTATTGCCTCTGAAGTTTGCAAACTGCTTGAAGCAGATAATTTTAAGGTTAATTTAATATCACTTGTTTCATTTAATTTATTTTTGCAGCAAGATAGAGGGTATATTCAAGAGATAATAGGAACAAACGAAATTAAAGTTGCAATTGAAGCAGCCTCAAGTTACCCTTGGCATAGATTTATTGGCAGAGATGGGTTATTCTTTGGCATAGATACATTTGGCCTTTCTGGAGCTTATGAAGACTTATATAAACATTTTGGCTTAACGCCACAAAACATATACAAAAAGATAAAATATGAAAGTAGGAATCAACGGACTTGGAAGGATAGGAAGACTTCTGCTTAGGAAGTTGCTGGAGGAGAAGATAGAAGTTACACAAATTAATACTTCAGCTAAACCTTCTGATTTAGCACACCTAATTGAATATGATTCAACTCATGGTAAAGCTCCATTTGAAATTGAGATAGACGAAGATAAGTTGATTATCAACAAACACAAAATTAAAGTTTCAAGTTATAAGGATATAACTCAAATTCCTTGGGAAGTAGATTTAGTATTTGAATGCTCCGGAAAATGTAAAAACAAAGAATCAGCAGCAAAACATAAAGCTAACAAAATAGTTGTTTCAAGTCCGTGTGAAGGAGCTGATAGCACCATTGTCTTAGGCGCTAATGATCAAGAACTAAAGAAAAATCACAAGGTTATTTCAATAGGATCATGTACAACAAATGCACTCGCGCCAGTGGTAAAAATTTTGCATGAAAAGTTTGGCATCCTCTCGGGTTATGCAACAACTGTACACTCATATACATTTGACCAAAATTTGCTTGATAATTTTCATGACGATATAAGGAGGGCAAGATCTGCTAGCTGCAACATGATACCAACAAAAAGCGGCATATCTCAAGCCTTAAAAATAGTATTACCGAAAATTGGTCATAAAATTTCTGGATCTGCTATAAGAGTGCCAGTACCTAATGTTTCATTGGTAGATTTTTCTTTTTATTCTGCTCGCCCTACTTCAAAAGATGAAGTAAATAACGTGATGGAGAAAGCAAGTTGGAAAATTCCAAAGATCTTAAGCATAGCTAAAAAACCTTTAGTATCAGGTGATTTTAATCACACTACATTTAGCAGCATCTTCGATCCATTTGAAACTAGTGTAGTAGAAAAGAGTTTTGTTAGAGTACTTGCTTGGTATGATAATGAGTGGGGTTTTGTAAACAGATTATTTGATATCTATGAGAAAATTAGAACAAGTAGATAATCTGCAAGGTAAAACAGTTATCCTGCGTCTTGATTTAAACATGCCCGTTAAGGCAGGCAAGTTTGTTGACTTAACGCGCCTTAAACGCTCTATCCCTACCATTAATCATCTCATCAATTCTGGTTGCAAAGTCGTTATAATATCTCATATGGGCAGACCCAAAGGGGAATTTGTTAGAAGCCTTTCTTTAGGACCTTTTGTTGATGAGATTGAGAAGTTACTTAATAAAAAAATACGCTTTGCTACTAACTGCATTGGCGAAAAAGTGAAAGGTAAAATTGCCTCGATGAATCCAAGAGATATCATATTACTCGAGAATTTACGCTTTCACATAGGCGAAGAGACAAATGATGCAAAATTTTCTGAGCAAATCGCGTCCCTAGGAGATATATTTGTTAATGATGCTTTCTCATGCAGTCATAGAAGTCATACATCAGTAGAAGGTATCACAAAATTTCTTCCAAGTTTTGCAGGTTTTGCTCTTGCATCTGAGCTTGAAAATATCGAAAAATTATTATCAAAACCTGAAAAAACTTTTACAGCTCTGGTAGGTGGATCTAAGATTTCCACAAAACTAAATTTACTTTCCACCTTCCTAGATAAAGTCGATTATCTCATATTAGGAGGCGGCATTGCCAACACATGCCTGCAGGCTTTAGGGCATGATTTAGGAAGCTCACTTGTGGATCTTGCTTTTTTAGCCCAAGCTGAAGAAATAATGAAAAAAGCTAAAAATACCCAAGTTCTTTTGCCCGAAGATTTTGTAGTAAAAGGCTCATCCGGCAAGATTAGTATCAAAAAATTAGGTAATATTGCGTCAGATGATATGATAATGGACGTGGGTCCTCATTTTTCTGCAAAAGCTGCAGAGATTATAAATAACTCCAAAACAGTTATATGGAACGGACCTTTAGGAGTAGTGGAATCTCCAAAATATGTAGGATCAAGTAGCTATATCGCACGCCATATTGCAAGCAGTACGCAAGAAGGAAAAATAAAAAGCATTATAGGCGGAGGAGATACCACCGCCCTACTCCAGACTTTGGGACTAATAGATTGCGTTACATATACCTCAACGGGTGGAGGGGCCTTCTTGGCATGGCTTGAAGGCGAGCCTTTACCGGGAATTGCAGCCTTAAGTAAATGAAAAAGCTTGGTATCTTAGGTTTAGGCAAAACTGGTAAAGCAGCCTATGAATACTTAAAAGATACTGCAGATACAGTTGTTTGCTGGGATGATAATATGCCAAATCAATCTACAAGCTTAGATGATGATGTTTGGAAGAGTTTAGATTATATCATCGCAAGCCCTGGCATAAACCTAAAAGGTCATAAAATTTTAGAACTTGGCATTCCGATTATAGGTGATATCGATGTTTTATACTTGCATAATCCTGATAGCATATTCATAGGAATTACCGGCACAAATGGTAAAAGCACTACAACAGCTTTAACCTCACATATATCAGGCTTTACAGCTTGCGGCAACATTGGTTTGCCAGCTTTAAAAGCTCCTAAAAGTAAAGGGTATGTTCTTGAGATATCTTCATTCCAATTAGATTTAATAAAGTTTTTTAAGCCTAAAATAGCAGCAATTCTCAATATCTCACCTGATCATTTAGATCGCTATGGTTCCATGGATAATTACATAACATCTAAGCTAAGTATTGCCAAAAATATGGATAAAGATGGATATTTGCTTTTAAACTTAGATGACTCGATTTTAAGTACTTATGTTAATGATTTTAGTCATACGAATGTATGCACTTTCAGCCTAAAAAATAAGACGGCAGATTTTGTTTACCAAGATTATGAAAGTAATTTAGTTGGAGAGCATAATAAGTACAATATTTTAGCCAGTAGCGCTATTTGTAAATTATTGAGCGCGCAGCAGATAGAGGAAAAACTCAAGACTTTTAAAGGTCTGTCCCATAGAATGGAATTCGTAGGTAAAACGAATGGCATCAGTTTTTATAATGACTCCAAAGCAACTAATAAAGAATCAAGTCAGGTTGCCCTTAATGCTTTGGGAAATATATTCTGGCTTGCAGGAGGACGTCCCAAAAGTGGAGGTATTGAAGGATTAGATCTAAGCAACGTGCAAAAAGCATATTTTTTTGGAGAAGCAAGATTTGCGTTTGGAGAATACGCTAAAAAACTAGGCAAAAACTATTTTATAGCTGAAACTTTAGATGAAGCTTTAAAATGTGCTATACAAGATGCAAAAAATGGTAACATACTACTATCTCCAGCATGTAGCTCATTTGATCAGTTTCAAAATTTCGAGGATCGAGGGGATTATTTTAAAAATTTAGTCATTAAATACATAAATGATAGTAGAAGATAAATTACCAGTAAGACTAGATCGATTTTTAAAAAGATGCTATCCCCTTATTACCCAAGGTGTTATTCAGACTCTTTTGAGAAGTAAAAAAGTTAAAGTGAATAGCGTACGTATTAAGGAGGCATCACTACGTCTAAATCACGGTGATAAAGTAGAAGTATTTGCAAATCTAGATGAATACAGCCAAGAAACTGAAGCTATTAATCCATTGGCAAAATCTTTAAGTCAAAAACTACTTGGAGAATATAAGATTTTTGAAAATGACAACTTTTTAGTAATAAATAAACCTGCAAAACTTGCTACCCAAGGAGGAACTAAGATTAATATTTGCATCGATGATGGATTAAAATATTTAAACTCACTTGGATCTAGCTTGAAATTAGTCCACAGGCTCGATAAAGAGACGAGCGGGTTAATACTGATTGCAAAGGGATACGATGCTGCTGCTAAACTTAGTTACGGATTTCGCGAAAAGAAAATTTATAAGACTTATTTAGCGCTCGTGAAAGGCACACCTAAACAAAAGCAAGGTATTATCAAAATTGAAGATGAAATAACTAAATATAAACTCTTAGAATATGATATAATTAAGGATGTTTCCTTAATTGAATTTAAGCCAATTACAGGTAAAGAGCATCAGATTAGGCGTCATGCTCTTGAGATTGGCACTTATATTTTAGGTGACAAAAAATATGGCCCAAACCAAAAAGATAAGTACATGATGCTACATTCAGCAGGCATAACAATTGACAAGGAAATCTTTGGGTCTGAGTATAGTTTTAACATACCTTTACCAAAATATTTTATGGATGATAACAAAAAACCAGCAACTTACATTGATTCAAACTTTGATAAATTATCTAGCGCACTAAAAAAGAATATTCAAAGAAGAAAACTTGCTAAAAAAAATGAAGAGCAGGATAGCCAAGATAATCAGCAATAGAGGTTATTGCTCAAGAAGGGATGCTGAAAAGTTAGTTTTAGCTGGAAGCGTCAAAGTAAATGGTGAGCTTGCTTGCGATGTTGCAACAAATTTTCCCGATGATTCGATAATTACTGTTAATGACGAGGAAGTTAGGCCTTTTAATAAAACTCGTCTTTGGATTTATCACAAACCGTTAGGAGTAATTACGACCAGGAAAGATCCTCAAGGAAGAAAAACAGTATTTGATGCCTTTGATAGCTCGGAGCATTTAGTCTCAGTAGGTCGTCTTGATATTAACTCTCAAGGTTTGTTATTAATTACAAATGATAAGACGCTCGCAGCTCATTTAGAAAATCCTGCAAATAATTTTGTGCGGATATATAAAGTGCGATTTTTTGGTAAGATTCCAGATAAGCTTTTTGATGTTCAAAAAGGTATAGAAATTGACGGGGTAAGGTATAAACCTATTAAACTTAAAGTCCTAAAGCAAGGCATAAATAGCTGGTGTGAAATGCAACTAAGTGAGGGCAAAAATAGAGAAATACGTAAAATACTTGAGCACTTTGACTTACAAGTAAATAGACTTATTCGAACGCAGTATGGCCCATTTAAGTTAGGTGATTTACAAGAAGGAGAAATTAAAGAAATAAATTATGTTAAGAGTAGTTGCGGGGAGTTTAAAAAATAAACTAATTCCAGTAATTAAGAACGCTGAATTTAGACCATCTACCACCAAA
The DNA here is from genome assembly GCF_003015145.1 of Candidatus Phycorickettsia trachydisci. Classification (NCBI taxonomy): domain Bacteria; kingdom Pseudomonadati; phylum Pseudomonadota; class Alphaproteobacteria; order Rickettsiales; family Rickettsiaceae; genus Candidatus Phycorickettsia; species Candidatus Phycorickettsia trachydisci. The sequence continues at coordinate 846,304 of NZ_CP027845.1, forward strand.
GCGCGTCAGGCTATTTTTAGTATCATCTACTCCATGGGAATAGATCTTGAAGAAGCAAATGTTTTGGATATGTTTTGTGGTTCAGGTAGCTTGGGTATAGAAGCACTATCTAGAGGCGCTAAGTTTGCAAGCTTCATAGATATTAATGCTGCTCAACTTACATTGCTTAAAAAATTTTTAGATGAAGCAAAGTTATCCTTTGAGGTTCTGAATCAAGACGTACGAAATCAGATATATACGAATAAAAAATATGATATAGTCTTTATGGATGCCCCTTACTATCAAGACTTAAATTTTGACGCCTTGGTCAATTTAGACAAAAGTAAAATTTTGGCAGAAAATAGCCTTTTAATTATTGAAACAGCTTATAATGAGGAGCTAAAAATCCCTGATGCATATTTGAAAATTGATGAAAGGCGTTATAGTAAGAATAAAATCACTTTTGTAAGAAGAGCATTATATGGCCAAAGTTAAGTCCTCCTACGTCTGTAACAATTGCGGCGCAGTAACCCATAAATGGTTTGGGAAATGCTTTAGCTGTGGCGCATTTAATAGTATTACAGAGGAGATAATTGAGCAAACCAAAAGTAGTGATGACAACCGCTACAAAACTTTAACTCCAGAAAACTTAAACAGCGCTGTAGGTGAACACGAAGAGAGGATAGTACTCCCAAGCACTGAACTAAACAGGATATTAGGCGGAGGACTCGTGCGTGGCTCTGCTGTGCTTATTGGAGGTGAGCCTGGTATAGGTAAATCTACTTTGCTTCTACAACTTGCTATTGACCTTGGTAAGATGAATCTGAAATGCTTGTATGTAAGTGGAGAAGAGTCAAAACAACAAATAAAGCTTAGAGCCAAAAGACTTGATACGGGAGATAATGATAACGTATTGCTGATTTCCGAAAGTAACCTGCATATAATTCATAAAACAGCAGCTGAATGTAAAGACTTAGACTTAATTATACTGGACTCTATTCAAACTGTCCTAAGCGATCAGATATCTTCTGCTGCAGGCTCTGTATCACAAGTGCGCATGGTAGCCCAAGAACTGATACAATATGCAAAAAAACAAAATGTAATACTGGTATTGGTAGGCCACGTTACTAAAGAAGGTCAAATTGCAGGCCCTAAGGTACTCGAGCATATGGTTGATACAGTACTATATTTTGAAAGTGATCAAAATTATTACCTACGAATCCTACGAGCAATTAAAAACCGCTTTGGAGGAATAAATGAAATCGGCGTATTTGAAATGACCCAAAATGGTTTAGTTGAGGTTAAAAATGCATCAGAGCTTTTCATTACTCAACGCAGTCAGTCTATTGTTGGATCAAGCGTATTTGCTACAATTGAAGGCTCACGCCCGTTCTTAGTTGAAATTCAAGCCTTGCTTGCGCCATGTCAAATGCCAATGCCAAGAAGGGCGGTTGTAGGTTGGGATTTAAGCCGACTGTCTATGATTTTGGCAGTTTTGTCTGTCCGCTGTAAGCTGAATCTCGCAAACTTTGAGGTATACTTAAATGTTGCAGGCGGCTTTAAATTATCTGATCCAGCTGGCGATTTAAGTGTTGCAGCAGCAATTATTTCGGCAGCTCTGAATGTACCTCTTCCATTAAACAGTATATTTTTTGGTGAAATCAGTTTATCTGGAGAAGTGCGACCCGTAAGCCAAATGACTAGCCGAATTAATGAAGCACGAAGGCTAGGATTTGATACAGTCATATTAAGTCACAGCGAAAAGAACAAAGATGGAGCCACAAAAGCCATTAAAGATGTGGGAGAACTCAAAAATTTCATTCTAAATATAAATTAATCATGTTAGTTGCGCTAGTAGGAAGAACAAGTGTTGGAAAATCTACTTTATTTAACCGCTTAACAAAAGGCGGCGATAAATCCATAACGCATATTGAAAGAAACGTTACAAGGGATTATAAAATTGCCAAAGCTCACCTTTTTGACTTAAGTTTTGACGTAATAGATACTGCTGGGATTGAAAGTTTTGCATCTGGCAAAAATAAATTACAAGATCAAGCAGGACAAAAATCCCTTAATATGCTTAAAAAAGCAGAACTAGTATTATTCGTAGTAGATGGCAGGGTTGGGGTTACAAATTTTGATGCAGAAATTGCTAAATTTATACGCAAGAACTGCTCTAGCGAAGTGATTTTAATCATTAACAAATGTGAAAAAGCTATAAACATTACTCCCGATTATTATCGCTTAGGTTTTAAGGATCCAATCTGCATATCCGCTGAGCATGGTGTTGGCATGAGTATTTTACATGAAGCTTTAAAACCCAAAATACCTCAAATACAAATTGAAGAAGAATCTGAGCAAGAAGATGACGATACTTTACGCCTTGCAATAGTGGGAAGACCAAATGGAGGTAAATCGACCTATATTAATAGCTTAATAGAAGAAGATAGGATGCTCACAAGCGCTATTGCTGGAACTACAAGAGATGCAGTAGATATAGATTGGGATTATAGGGGGCAAAAAATTACATTAATCGATACAGCGGGGCTGAGACGTAAAAGCCGCATTGATGAAGATATAGAGTTTTTATCAGCCAAACAAACTATCAACGCTATTCAAAAGGCAAATGTTTGCGCCTTAGTTCTTGATGCAGAGCTAGGATTAGAAGATCAAGATTTAAAAATTGCTAACCTTGTTTTAGATAGAAATAAGTGCTTGATACTTGCTTTTAACAAATGGGATTTAATTGAAGATAAAAATTCATATAAAGAGGCAGTAACGTATACCTTATCCAGAAAATTATCTCAAATTCAAGATGTTCCAGTTGTCTATTTATCTGCACAAAATAAGAAAAATATTTTTTCTTTAATTGATACGGCAATAACTTGCAAACAGAAATTTGCTACTAAAATTTCAACCAGTAAATTAAATATATGGCTCGCAAAAGTAACAGCTACCTACGCACCACCTGTACCCAAAACTGGCAAAACCGTAAAGATAAAATACATGACTCAAGTTGCAACTAATCCTCCAACATTCAAGTTATTTGGTAATTATACTTTGCCCGAAAGTTATAAAAGGTATCTAGCCAAATCTTTGCGAGAAATTTTTGACCTCGAAGGCATACCTATTCGAATACTCTTCTCTAAATCTAGTAATCCATATACTAAAAAAGATGCGTAAGATTCATATCATCTGCGGACCTACCGCAAGTGGTAAATCTGCTTACGCACTTGATATGGCTCAAAAAATTAGGGCAATTATTATAAATGCGGATGCCTTGCAGGTATATAAGCAACTCAAAATCATAACATGCTGTCCTAAAGAAGAAGATTTAAAAATAACGCAACACTTTCTATATAACCATATAGATATTTTTGAAGAATACAACGCTCATAAATATGTAAATCAAGTTGTAGAAGTTTTAACCGCATTACCAGATCACATCCCAACAATTATTGTTGGAGGAACTGGTATGTATTTACAATTTTTAATTCAAGGCGTTCATAGGCTGCCAGAGATTGATTCGCAAATTCGAAAAAGTGTTCGAGATAAAATATCTGATCCCATAAAGCTATATAAAGAACTCAAAGAGATTGATCCACTTAGCGCTTCAACCCTCAATCAACTTGATACAAAACGCATATCTAGAGCACTAGAAGTATACCTTCAAACTAGCAAAAGCATTACATCTTTTTATCGAGATGATAATTTATATAGGCCTCTTGAAGGATGCGATATTACCACACATTTGCTCCTTCTAGATCGAAAAAAGTTATACGAAAATTGCAATAAACGTTTTGAATCCTTGATAAAACAGGGAGCTTTAGATGAAGCTCAAAAAATTTTACCACTCTGGGATAATTTGCACACATCAGCAAAAAAGGCTTTAGGTTTAAAAGAATTAGTCAATTACTTAAAAGACGAAGTATCTTTAGATGATGCAATTAAGGTAGCACAACAAAAGACTCGCAATTTTGCAAAACGTCAAATGACATGGTTTCGTCACCAGCTAAAAGCAGATCATATTATTAGCTAATTTACGACAATTCTATAATTTTATCGTCCCATAAAGCATTTCTATGAGGCTAAATTTTTAACCTAATTTAGAATAGATATACACAGTAATTAGGTAAATTTTATGGCTTTCAGTCCTAGCTTATGGTGGCAAAAGGTTAAAACCTTTTTTGGGAATTGGACACCTACATGGATAAAACAGACTTTTTGGCCAAATTGGCAAAATCCAAGTACTCCAAAAAATGAACAAATCACTCCAATAAGTGATACCACAGCGCAAGAAACAGTAATCAATAAAGATACAGCTCTAAAACAGCCCACTGAACTACTGCAAGAACAGAAGTCTCAAATACAAGAACCTACTCAACAATTGCCTAACAAAGGAATAGGCAGTAAATTGATCAATGACGACACTTTATCTGATGAAGAAAAAGTATTGTTTTTGAAACAAAAGGCTAAAAATTTCAAAACCTCAGCTTTATTTCATGCGATCAATCTAGGCTCACCAGAAGAAGTTAAGCTTTTAATTCAAAATGGCTGCGATATAAATGAGCGTCTAACTTGGACTGAAGATACACCGTTGCATTACGCAGTACTATATAATAGACCCGAACTCATTCGAATGTTAGTGGATGCAGGAGCTGATATAGAAGCAAAAAATCTATCTAAATTAACACCATTTGCTACGGCAAAAGATACAGGTAAAATTGAAATCTGTGAGGCATTAGCAAAAGCCGGAGCTAATACTGATGTAACACTTCCCGATAAAAAAGCAGCAGTTAAAGAATCAAATGAAATAGCCCAAAATTTTCTTCAACAATCAAGGATAAAGAGGAAAAAATCAAAAATGGAAAAACAACAAGATTTCAAAGGACCAAATTTATAATAAAGTATTGTTACAACCTTGGGAAATTGTAATTTTTAAGATGATAAAAGACAATTAAGGCACAAACATTAGGATTAAAGAAATTATAGGCAAAGAAAGCATTGATATGTTCAGAACAATACTTAACTTTATTATTTGGCTAATAAAATGGATTAGGAGATGGTTTTTAGGAGATATTGCCACCGCTTTAGCTAAAAAAGATCTTGACCTTATACAAAAACTTATTCAGCTAGGCGCTGATCCAAATTTCATGAGCTCTGGAGGCGAAACACTTTTACATATAGCATCTGCAAAAGGTGATATAAGCTTATTACGCATTCTTTTATCTCACGGAGCAAATATTCGAGCTAAAAACACACATAATAAATCCGTATTTGAGGTTGCCGCTAATTCAGAAGTACTAGAAATTCTTAAAGCACACATTATATCTTTACCAAAATCTAGTTTAACAAAACAACCAATTGATGAAATTGTTCAACAAGAAACCCAAACAACTATACGCAAAGAAAATTTAGGGAAGCTTTTGCATGATGCAATATTAAAAAACGACAAAACGCAAGTTAAAGATCTCTTAAATCAAGGCGCTAATATTGAATCGTTAAACATTAAAGGACAAACTCCCCTATATGCCGCATTGAGTAATGATCGATTAGAAATTGCTGGTATTCTACTAAAAGAAGGAGCCATGATACAAGAACCTAATGCAGCAAAAAATCTTGCAATTCATCTTGCTGCCTCAAGAGGAGATATCGAACAAGTAAAGACTTTAACTGACAAAGATCCAAACTCTGTAAGTAAACAAGATACAGAGGGAAAAACACCTTTACATTATGTCGCTCCTACAAATCACGTTGAAGTAGCTCAAATACTTTGCGATAAAGGTGCTGATGTAAATGCACTGGATCATAAGCACAATACACCTTTACATGATGCTGCCACTACCCCTCATAATAATAAAGAAATGGTGAAATTTTTAGTAGAAAGAGGAGCACATGTCGAATCTAAAAATATAGAAGGTCAAAAGCCTTTAGATATTGCTAAAATTGTTAAGCTAGGAGCCGCAATAAAAAACTTTGAAGCTATAGTTGAAAAACGAGTAAAACGTGGTGAAACACAAGTAAAACAAACGGTTAACAGGATAGAACATACATTACATTCCTTACATCACACTTCCTCATCAAACCATGATAGATAAAACTTTACATAATTCTTATAATAAAAAGTAATTCGCACATTATGAATATACTATAAATAGTATTGTCATTTTATAATTCTTTTGATAAGCTTTAATTATAGTTTTATAAACTAATCATATCATTAAATCACAAGATATGCACCATAACGTTATAAGGTTTATATTCATATGTCTTTTGCTTTTCCAATGCAACGCTAAACCACCTCATACAACCGATGTAGAAAAAAACATCTCCGATAAGACGGTACGCATAAATCTGGAAGGATACCAAGTACAATTTGATTTTAAAGGCCACCAGAAAGAGCGAGAAATTGTTTATAGGTATTACGAAAGTAGTATTAAAAAAAATTACATACCTAAAAAAGAAGAAATAGGCATAGAACTATATGATATTGATAACGATGGCAATTTAGAAATCCTAAGTTATTTAGAGAGCTCTGGTTGGTGCGGTAGTTTAGGATGTGATTTTAGCATATTTAAAAAAGTCCCAGATAAGAAAGATAATTATGTATATCAACCGATTTATTGGGGGGACCCTCAAGAAAATAAAAGTCCAGGCATAATAGTCCATAAGAATATTATCATATCCAGAAATACCACTTTAGGAATGTATGACTTTTTATTTGAAGGTGGAGACGGCGATGTATCTATCTGGCAATGGAAGGGTGGTTATTATGATTTTTTAGTAAATTTAAGTGAACAACAAGTATTAAAATTAAAAGGTAAATAACTATGACAAAAGAAGATGGAAATAAGCATTGGAAATTTAAAGCAAGTGGCGATTATTATAAAGACCTTGCAATGAGAGAGTCTAGTAATCAACCAAACAAGAAAAATAAGCTTGGGTATAAGGGGCTATATCAAATGGGAGATGCAGCTCTAATCGATACCGGCTATATATCTCGCGATACAAAACAATGGACGGGTAAACATGGGATGGATTGTGAAGAAGATTTTCTTCATAATAGAGTAGTTCAGAATATAGCAATTAGAGAGTATCACAAAATAGTTTGGGGATACCTTAAAAGCCATCATCAATACGAAGGTCAAGTTATTAAAGGTATAAAGCTTACTAAAGCCGGTATGATATCTGCTGCGCATTTGGTAGGATCGGATAGACTGAAACAATTTATTGACACACAGGGGCAAGAAGATAAAGATGATGGAAACAAGATAAAATGTTCTCAATATTTGCAAGATTTTTCTGGTTATGATATTGACTATTCTATAGATGGCTTGATTGAAGAGCTTAAAACTCAACAAGATCAGCTCAAAAAATTAGAAGAAAATTTTAGTCAGATATTCTTAGAACCTCTCAAGGCTTGTCCAGAACAATTTTTTGCAAAGCTCTTAAAAGATTATACTGCCAATAGATTTCTTGCTCTTATTAATAAGTACGCAAAAGCTGCAGATAAAGCTTTAGAGGAAAAAGTAGCAGAATTAAAAATAAAAACTCAGAAAGATATGGAAGATATCTCTCAATCTTGCCAAGCGGAATTTGATGCAGCTAAAGCTGCAATGATAGCACAAGGTCAAGCAGAAGCACATGCCGTTTTTGAACAACGTAAAGCACAAGCTCAAGGTGAATTGATTGGTTGTGGAGAATCTCTCTCTATACATATAACTAATGCTGACTTTGTAGCTCAAAAAAATGCAGAAATTAGAGCAGCATTAGATGCCTTAAAAAGTCAATTGGAAGCTAAAATGGCTGCTACTCAGCAAGAAAAAGAACAAGAAACTCAAGAACTAATTACAAAGTATATAAAAGATAACAAAACAGCAAAACAAGATACTTTAGAAAAATGTAATAGCCTTCTCAAAGAATGTCTAGCAAAAGTAGAGCTAGAAGCTCAAAAAGGTAGTCAAGCGGACTTAAATAAAGCAAATGAAAATATAGAAGAAAATTTGGAAAATTTCGCCCAATTGCTCGGTTTAGGTGGGGATGAAGTCTCAGAAGCTTCTATATAACATGCAAAATAGAGATTGGATGTAATACTAAAGCAATAGGTTAGACTTAAAGCTAAATATCTTATTACCGCCAATAATGACATGATCATGTACGCTTATATCAAAAGGTGCGCATGCCTTCACGATAATTTTAGTAAGCTCAATATCTGCCTTAGAAGGCTTTGGATTTCCACTAGGATGATTATGCACCAAGATCAGCGCCCCTGCTCCATAAAATAAGCTTTTACGAATAACTTCACGAGGATAAATTGCAGTTTGATCTATAGTCCCCCAAGTTTGAACTTCATCAGCAATTAAAACATTTTTTTTATTCAAAAATAATATTCTAAATTGCTCGATAGAGTTATTACCCATATGAGATTTTAAATAATCTACAACTGCACTCCAAGCACCTAAAATATTTTCTTTTTTTACTTCTTTATCAATAATCATTCGACGAGATAACTCCTTAATCAAGGCAAACATTATATACATGCTCGTATTTGCCCCTTCAACCTCAAGCAAATTACATACATCACAAGCAATTAAAGCCTTGATACTCCCAAAAGAACGCAATAACTTTTTAGCAAGGGGTTTTACATCACGTCTTGGCACAACGTGAAACAGTAACAACTCTAATAACTCGTAATCTTCATAGCTTTCAGGGTCAGACTTTAAAAATTTATTTTTAACCCTCTGTCTATGTCCTACGTGATCTATGCTCATAATACAGGCGCATGCAAGCCTTTAGGTGATAATGTAAATATTTCATAACCCGCACTTGTAACAGCCACGGTATGCTCAAACTGAGCAGATAATGATCGATCCTTAGTCATAGCAGTCCAACCATCCACCTTACTTACTATAGTCTCATAACTACCCGCATTAATCATGGGCTCTATAGTAAAAAACATTCCTTCTTCCATGATAGGCCCTGTACCTTTTTGACCAAAATGAAAGACGTTAGGTGCTTCATGAAACCTACGACCAATACCATGACCTACAAAATCTCTTACTACTGAAAATTTTTGTTTTTCTATATATGACTGTATAGCATAACCAATATCCCCAAACCTTGCTCCAGGACTAACTTGTTCAATACCAAGCAGCATTGCTTCATAAGTAGCCTCAACTAATCTTTTTGCCTTAACAGAAGGACTGCCAACATAAAACATACGGCTTGTATCGCCATGCCAACCATCTAAAATGACCGTGACATCAATATTCAAAATATCTCCATTGATAAGAACTCGATCGCTAGGTATCCCATGACAGACAACATGATTTAAAGAAGTACAAATTGATTTCGGAAATCCTTTGTAATTTAAAGGAGCTGGAATAGCACCATGATCTACTATAAATTTATGACATAAGTCATTGAGATAATTTGTTGTTACACCCTCTTTTACATAATCTGTAATATAATCTAGAACCTCAGCAGCAAGCTTTCCAGCTGCCCTCATGCCATTAAAACCTTCAGGCCCGTATGATCTAATCTTCACTGTTTCAAATTTTAGTAATCAGTTAATTATAGACCATAGTTTAAACCAACTAGCTATCAGTTTCAAATTTATATTCTCTCACTTCCCCTAAAAGTAGTTCTCCATCATAAGTTTTACAAAGCAAATCTCTGGTTTCATCTGCAGCTTTAGCATAATCGTTCAAATCCGGAAAATAATATAAAAACATTTCTACATTGTACAAAGCTTGCGTTAATTCTAATTCGGTTTTTTCCTGATCATTGCCAGCTTTAACGGCATTGATAAAATCCTTCTCTTTTTCTTTTAATTTTTCTAATATTTTTGAATTACCACACGAAACTGAACTATTAGCCTCTCGTAAATTTTCACTCAAGTAGCGCAAAATCAGAGATTTACCGAAGTAAATAGTAGAAATATCAACATCCCCTACGGCTAACTCTAAAGCATTATTGTACTCTCCCAAAGCTTCGTAATACAATTTCTTATTACTTAATCTTTCAGCTTTAGCTATGAAAAAGCGCATTTTATAATCTAAGTTATGGCTTATTTCGTAAGCCTCTAAGTATTTATGTCCCGATTCTTTAAAAAAATGTTTTGCAAACAATCGATCCCCCCAAGATCCCAAAATATCAGCTGTTTTTTGTATAATGTTTAATTTTTCTTCACCCTGCTTTGCTAAACAAAACGCTATATTATTTAATCCAATCGCATCATTATATTTCTCATCTTGAAAGAGCCTTTGCACAGCTGATTCTAAATCGCTTATCTCGTCACCATAGGTCAGTTGATATGCTTTAAGAAACTTAGTAGCTGCTTCATGATATTTGTCCTGGTAAAATAAATCTTGACCCCATTTTTTGAGAGAGTTTATTATGTTAGCTACTAATACTTTATTATTGTTATCAATATTAGAGAATGAAAGAGCTTGCTTATAACTCGTTATAGCCTTCTGATAATCTGCATGAAAATATTTATAATTTCCCAAAGCATTTAAAGCAATGGCTCTATAATTATAATCTCGGGTTAAGCAGTAAACCTCCTCATATTTCTGAGCTGATCCTATAAAATCTCCTAACAGACCTAATTCTTTCCCCCATGTTCTCAAAATGTGTACTAAATACATTTTTGATAAGGTTAAGTGCATATCAGCTTTCACCAAACCGTGCCTATAAGAATCCGAATAATCAAAGATATCCACATATTCAAAATATCTATATACATCTGTTAAAAATTTAGATCGATAAGGAACGCTTACCGTAAATGTATTGACATCAAAATACTTTGCGTTCTTAACATGTATTTTATTTTCATAAGCTGATAGCATGAAAATTGATACATTAGTGGTAGCTTGAGTAAAAAATTTAGATGAACTCATAACGTTATTGTACTTTATGGATGAAGAATAAATAAATTTGTAACAAAAAGCAATATACCATTAACAATCACCTTTTCACAGTGATTAACTATAAGCTTTTAAGGTGGACTAAATTTTTCCTATACAATAATTTACATTCTCATCTCGGAACCAGACATTATGCATTGTTGAGAGAGCCTTATACAATTCTCATTGATTCCAAGAGAGTTATCAGTTAGAATTTATAGGCTATAACAACAATTAAACCATGACTTTAAAAACATATATACTAGGCGTAGCTTGGTTTTTGCTGCATATTATCTGCGGAGCAACAAACGATATTATAAGTAAGTTCTTAAGCTCAAGTTTAAATAGCTTTGAAATATCATTCTTCAGGTTTATTTTTAGTGCTGTCGGAATTTTACCTTTCGTGATTTATCAAGGCAAGTCAGCTTTAAAAACTTCTAACTTTTTCATTCATATAATTAGGGGTATTTTGCTCTTTGGAGCCATGACAGCTTGGATCTATGGCCTTTCAATGATAAATGTCACTACAGCAACAGTAATCGGTTTTTCTATACCGATATTTAACTTGAGCTTAGCAGCAATTTTTTTAAATGAAAAGATTTCGTGGCAAAGGCTTTGTGCTACGCTATTTGGTTTTATTGGAGTTGCCATCACTTTACACCCTTACTTAAAAGAATTTCATGCGCAAATTTTAGTAACCGTTCTTGCAGCAGCCAGCTTTGCTGCCCTTGATATTATTAACAAAAAATTTGTACAAGAAGAGTCTTTAACCTCTATGATATTCTATTCTTGCGCTATCACGGCTATCCTCTCTATCCCTCCTGCAATATCATATTGGAAAATGCCAGCATGGCAAGATTTAGCTCTATTATTCTTTTTAGGAGCTGTTAGCGCAAATTTAATGTTGTTTTTTTTACTCAAAGCTTTTTCTTTAATCGACGCAACCTCTGTAGGACCATACAGATATCTAGAAATACTGATATCATTTGCGGGTAGTTATTTTGTATTCAATCAAATACCCCCCCAAAGCACATGGTACGGAGGCATTATTATCATTTTATCTGCGTGCTTTATACTTTATGCAGACACTAAGAACAAGAATTTATAGCAATGAGAGAGTTATTAGACAACAAAACTAACCTAACAGCAGTCACTGTTACATCTATTGTTAACATATTAGTTTGGTACGGCTACTCCTTGCTTGGTATTGCAGCTCCTCAAATTGGGGAAGCTTTTTTTCCGGCTCACAATGCTCAAGAGTCACTTTTGAGGGTTTTTTTATTGTTTGCAGCAGGTTATGTTGTAAGACCGCTTGGAGGTATTGTATTTGGTATTATAGGCGATAAATTAGGACGCAAAGTCGCTTTAAGCGCATCCATAATACTGATGTCTTCACCCACTTTTATTATAGGAATTCTCCCGGGATATAGTAAATTAGGCAACCTTTCGGCGACAATTATATTCATTGCTCGCCTTATGCAGGGAATCGCAATAGGAGGAGCCTTGACTTCAGCACTGTCATTTACCATAGAACACGTTGAAAACAAACATCGAGGCTTTGCAGGAAGTCTTAGTATGGCTGGAATTTGTATAGGAATATTCCTAGGATCTGTTGTCAGCGGCGGCGTTGAGGGCGTCGTTAGCTGTGAATGCTTTCATTCATGGGGATGGAGGGTTCCGTTTTTACTTGCTATATTAATGGTGCCAGTTGCCTTTTACATTATAAGGTATTTAGATGAAACTCCTGAATTTGAGCAAAATCAGAGATGTGATTTAATACAAGAACATCCTTTACTTTATGTTCTAACAAACTATAAATCTAATGTTTTAATATCTATTTTCTTAAACGCTGCAGGCTCCATAGTGTTTTACTTTCAGGTAGTATACATACCTACCTACTTACACATACAACGAGACTTTGATGACGGATTTGTAAATATTTTAGTTAACTGCACATACCTTGTGATGGGACTTGCAGCACTACTTGGTGGATATTTATCAGATATTTGTAACAAGGTAAACATGTTTAGGGTTATATTGATTTTGCTATGCATTTTAATATTCCCAATGATGCACCTGTTTACTTCAGGCCACTTCAGCCATATCATCTTAGCACACTTAACCTTATCCACTTTGGCTGCATTTTATATCTCCGTCGAACAAGCTTTGCAGTGTCAAATATATCCTTCACACATCCGTAACACTGGTCTTTCAATATCATATAATCTTGCAACTACAGCTTTTGGTGGAACAACACCTTATATTATGCAAAAAGCTGCATCACTTGATGTAGGAGCAGCATATATTACCGTTGCTCTAATTTTAAGTCTAATAGCACTTTTTTATTTCCGTCGCGTAATGATAAAAGAATAACTTGGTAGTCAAAACACAAATCACTATAATAATTTTTATAGATACAAAATCGCAGCATCATGAAAATTATATTAAATCTTATTTCTTGGGCCTTCAAACTTGCCGAAGCAAATAATGCACGTCTGTTTTTTATTGGCCAACTTTTACTCTCTGTCACAGCACTTTCGATGGCATACCTAGCAGAGCATCTCGGATTTAAGCCATGCCCCTTATGCTTATATGCAAGAGTGCCATACTTTTTAATAGCATTTATATCAATACTTGCTTTAGTAATTAGTAGATGGAGAAATTTCTTTTTAGTGTTAATTATAGGAATTTGCGGATTTAGTGTTGGCTTAGCAGCTTATCACAGCGCCATAGAATTCGGTTGGGTCGCACCTCTTGAAACCTGCAAAAGCGATACAAGTTTTGCTTTCTTATCCTTAGAAGAAATCAAGTCTAAACTTGAAAAAGGGGAGACGCAAATGCCGGATTGTTCCAAACCAGAACTTTTCATTTTAGGCATGTCAATGGCTCAATTAAACTTTATTTTAAACAGCTTTTTAGTTGTCGTTACCACAATAATTTTAAAAAGACGCATATGGACTTCAAAAACAAATTAATTGAAGAAGCAATTAGAGTAAATCATGCGGGAGAATATGCTGCGAAACTAATTTATCAAAACCAAATTAGACGAGCAAAAACTGATGAGTTAAAACAAACTCTCTTGCACATGCTACATCAAGAAGAAAAACATTTAGAATTTTTCAATGAAGAAATAAAGAAACGCAATATCAGACCTACTGCACTATTACCTCTATGGAACATCTTATCAAAACTTTTGGGAAGCTTTAGTAATCAAGAGAAGTATATGATGATGGTAACCCAGGTTGTTGAAGAAGTTATTGAGGAACATTATCAAAATCAAATAGATATGCTAGAGCGTTTTAAGGAACTCGAACTTGCTGATAAAATCAAAAAATTTATGCAAGAGGAAGTTGAACATAAGGATCTTGCAAGTACCAAACTGCACTCTTTAAGCTGGACCGACTACTTTTTATCTAAAATAATTGAAAAGGGTTGCAGAACTGCTATTTTCTTAAGTAAAAAGATATAGAAGTGGTGCCGCTAGAAGGAATCGAACCTTCGACCTCAGCATTACCAATGATGCGCTCTAACCACTGAGCTATAGCGGCCCTAAAATCAGTATATTAAACCAAAACACTAATAAGCGCAAGTAGATTGTTCTTTTATTTCAGAAGATTTATCACAGCTTTATTGGCTTAAACCATTAAAATTATCTAAAGATTTTTATCAACTTATCTGCACTTAGTATAAATTTAATTAAATTTTTAATATACATTGCCTAACTAGCCTTTAAATTTAATAATAATTTGCTTGACATTTGTTTAATAATATTTTACTATAAGTATAGTTATATTTGTTTTAAGCATTAAGAGGTTAAAATTATTATGTCTGTCAATACAAAATCAACTCTCAAGGTTCAAATAGGCCACTTACTTTCTGAAGCATTAACAAAAAAAGCTATAGAAATTCCTGTCAATTTAGCAGCCACAGCAATAACAAATTATTTTAACCTTGGCGGCAAGATAGCTAGCCCAGATGCTTACTACATAACCGCAGATCGAATTGATAACTTCACAAACGGCACTATATCGATACTTACCGGTGTATTAGCTCATGTTACCGTGAAAGATTATGTAAAAAGTACCTTTGATTATTTGCTAAGCCCTGTTTTTGGATATAAACACAGCGATTTAGGGGAATCATTAGATTTTGTAAGAGAAAAATCTTTAGAATCTCACGATATTATCAAAGAAGATATGGATCTAGTAGGAGCTGAATCTATACCCGCATATTAAAAACATTAGGCGCTTGTTACCAGCGCCTAATAAATCTAGAGGTGCAAAAAACTTTATTTCTAGTCTTATCAATCATTCCTAAATTCTTTCACAATTTCAACTTCCTTAAAACTATTACACCTCACTATTAGATTACCAAAACAAACTAAACCTACTGTTGGCATTTTGAATTCCAATAAACTATCATTAAATTAGTTTACTTAAACAATCAATTAAATATAGGTACTACTATGGAATCGAACATTGCAGAGGCCTATTTAAAACCTTATCCAACTCAGATAACAAGGGTTACAGAAAGTTCTATTGTTTGGAAGGATGAAACCCATATGCCGTTAGGCGATATAAGAGAAAAGACTTTTCAAGAAAGGCTTGAAAATCCCTCTTTATTTGATCAAATATCCATCCCTTATATTGCTGGCTCAGAAGGAATAGAAAAGGCCAAAGAAGTTAATTACGACCCTGGAAGGTTACGTTATACCCCTTTTTTTAAAAAAATGTATGGCGAGACAGAAGAAGAAGTAAAAAAGAACTTAGTGAAGGTAGAGTGGTTGCCAAAAAGCTTTGCTAAAGATGATGGTTCTCCCAAATACATAATTCTTGTTACTAAAGTGAATAATGTATCAGAAATAATTTCATCCATATCATCCGAACTGGACGACTTATGTTTGCGAGATGATAGTTTTAAACCATTTTTAGAAAAACCCGGAGGAACATTTAATTGGAGGGTAATTGCAGGTACTGATAGAATGAGCGCACATAGCTTTGGTATGACCATAGATATTAATGTGCACCATTCTAATTATTGGCTATGGGACTATAAAAAAGAACTAGGTCTGCCACAAGATGCAGTTGTGAACGAATCAGACGTAGATATGACCAAATTTCCTGCATATCGTAATAAAATTCCTTACGAGATTGTTGAGATTTTTGAGAAGCATGGCTTTATATGGGGAGGAAAATGGTTTCATTATGATACCATGCACTTTGAATATCGTCCTGAATTGCTTTTAGAGAATTATCAAACTACCAAAGTTGATATAGATCTATCTGGAACTGATGGTACACAAATAGAACAGGTTTCTTAAATTTGAAATGAGTCTAACTTACAACTGTAAAATGTAAAAATCTAGCATACCTGTATATACAAAGGCAATTACCTATTAGAAGGCTTTAGATAAATTTCACGTTTTTCGATAATCTTATCGATTAAGCCAAAATCTTTTGCAGCTTTAGCATCCATAAAATTATCACGCTCCATACTACGCTCAACTACAGAAAGTTTTTGAGATGTATGTTTAACGTAGATATTATTTAGATTCTTTTTGATTTTAATAATTTCTTGAGCATGGATCTCAATATCAGTTGCCTGACCCCTGAAACCACCAGAAGGTTGATGGATCATTATACGACTATTTGCAAGAGCATGTCTTAAACCCTTTTCACCAGCCATAAGAAGCAAGGATGCAGCAGAACAAGCTTGACCCAAACAAAACGTCGCAATCTTAGGCTTGATATATTGCATAGTGTCATATATCGCAAGTCCAGCAGTTACAACTCCCCCAGGAGAGTTAATATACATATAGATATCCTTCTCTGGATTTTCTGACTCTAAGAATAATAGCTGAGCGATTATAGAATTAGCCATCCCATCCTCAATAGTACCACAAACAAAGATTATTCTTTCCTTAAGGAGCCTTGAGTATATGTCATATGCACGCTCACCTCTTGCTGTTTGTTCGATAACGATAGGGACGAAGCTGTTCATAATTACGCTAATTTATTTTCTGTTTCTTTATCTAAAATCTTCTCTAGATCCTCAAATTTACAAGTCTTTTCCTTGCTCTGAACTTCATGTTCTAAAATGAACTTTACGACCTTGCGCTCAAGAGCTGCCCCTGAAAACATTTTTATATTCTCAGGATTTTTGTAAAACCACTGAACTGCAGCTGCTTGATCAGACAACGGCATGCTCCTGATTTCTCTCATAAATGTCTCCTCCAGATCTTTATTATCAATCTCTATATCTTTTTGCTTTGCATATTCATTAAGAGCCATACCAATACGAGCTCTACGAGATGCAAATTTTTTAGAGTAAGATACTAATTCTTCTTCTTTTTTATCTTTCCAAAATTCATCCTCATTTTTAACTTTCTGGACTCTGTCAAAAATTGTCTTATACTCTCTCTCTATCAAACTAGGTGGTACTTCAAAATCAAGTACGTCTTCTAATTTATTGAAAAGTCTTAAGGATAAAATTGTGTAAACCTGCTCCTGAACGGCGTTTTCTTTAAACTTCTTAATACCTTCTTTTAACTCTTTGATGCCTTTATGTCCAAATTTTTTAGCAAAGTCATCATTCAATTCAGCAGGCACACTAGCATCTATACCACACACCTTTACCTGATATTTGACCTTTTTGCCAGCTAATGATTTATCCTCAAAGTCATCTGGATAATTGACCGTAACATCAAAAGTATCATCTATTTTTTTACCAATAACACTCTTCTGTAATTTTGTTGCCAGATGTGTATCATGTATCAGTTTATGGCATTCTTGATGATCTTTATTGTCTGTATGTGTATGATGCTTACTAAATACCAATGCTGCATCTTTTGGTAAGAAATAAATTCCTTGAGCAACTATTTGATCTTTTGTTATATCAAGGAGCAAACGATCTGTTTTTTCAGCAGGATCAGTTTTAGGATTGTAATCAAAAGCTCCTTTTAAAAGATTTTGAATTTCTTTATCTATATCTTTATCTTGAACTTGAACCACAGGCTTTTCAACAGAAATTTCCTTAAAATCAGGCAACTTAATTTCTGGCATTACCTCAAACTTCAGAGTGAAAGATAAATCTTTTTCCCTCTCTCTTTGCAAATCCTTTAGCTCAGGGTCACCAAAAACATTAAGATCCTTAATCTCTTTTTCGACAGATTCTTTTATTGCTTCCTGCACGAGCTCATTATAAATCGCATCGCCAAACTGCTTAACCACTAACCATTTAGGAGCCTTACCTGGTCTATAGCCTGGCATACGTACAAGAGATGCAGCTTCAGATAATTTTTCTTCAAATTTCTGATTCATTTCAGCCGCAGGTATATTTACCTTAACTTCTTTTTCTAAGCTACTATTTTGAATTTCTGACATACTGCCTATATTATTTTACAAATATTTCTGGTGCGGATGAAGGGACTTGAACCCCCATGCCTCTCGGCGTCAGATTCTAAGTCTGGTGCGTCTGCCATTCCGCCACATCCGCATGTCGCATTGTCTAAAAAGAATTATTTTGACTGCGCATCAAAGAATTGTAGCAGAAAATTATAATATACGCTATATAATTTTTCTAAATCACTAATAATTAAGTGCTCATCTACCTGGTGAGCCGCATTACTAGCTAGCCCAAATTCTACAACCGGACAAGTATCAACAATAAATCTACCATCCGAAGTACCACCATAGGTTGTGGGCTGAGCTTTTCGTCCCGTTATTTGTTTAATTGATTGCTGAAATAATTCCACATACTTATTTTTTATGTTAGTTATAAAAGGCTCAGACTCTCCTTCAAGTAACTCTAATTTAAAATGAGGCGTAATTTGCAAGATTTTGTTTTTCAAAAATAATTTCAAAGAGTGGGCTGAATGCAGATTATTGAATCTTACGTTAAACCTAATAGAAGTTTTTTCAGGCACTATATTCGTTACAATGTTACTTGTATCAATAGATGTAATGTTTAATTTTGATGCTGGAAACATGTCGTTACCAGTATCTAATATATCATCGATCAAAAAATCTAAAATCTTATTTGCTGGAATATGAGGATTAGAGAAGTTATCATATGCAACATGCCCTTGCTTGCCATAAACTTCTAAAACAAAATTTGCACTACCTCTTCGCCCAATTTGCAAAGAATCTCCAAAATATTCTTGATAAGTAGGCTCTCCTAAAATGCAAAAATCCATTCTCATTCCTTTATCCTCTAACCATTCCATTACAGCTTTTGTACCGTATTTTGCTACCCCTTCTTCATCTGAAGTAATTAGAAAACTGACTTGATCAGTATCATTGTTTATCAAATAATCTCGCGCTGCCAAAATCATAGCCGCAAGCCCTCCTTTCATATCCACCGCACCTCTACCATATAGCCTATCACCATCAACTTGGCCTGAAAATGGAGGATATTTCCAACGCTCTAAATCACCACATGGCACAACATCAACATGTCCCCCAAAACATAAATTAGGACCCTGATTTTTATAAGCATAAAGATTTGTTATTTGCTGATACTCAGGTCCAAACTTTAAGATGTGAGTTTTAAAACCATAATGTTTCAGCAAATCATCTATATATTCTATGCACCCGCTACTATATGGAGTAATAGATGGAAATTCTATGAGCTTTTTCGCAAGCCCTACAAGATCTATTTTATATGGACTCATTTTAAGGTCTTAGCATTTGATTAATAGAAGTTTTTACTCTAGTTTGAGCAGTTACCTTTTTAATTATAATCGGAGAAATTAAACTTATAATACTATTATTTGAAGGCACGATGCCGGGCACAACTACACTATAAGGAGGAACAGCGCCATATAAAACTTCTCCGGTTTCTTTATCATATATCTTAGTTGAGCTAGTTAAAATAACTCCAGCTCCTACTACGCTTCCCTCTCCCACTACAACTCCTTCACTAATTTGAGATCCCGCGCCTATAAAACAATTATCTTCAACAATTACAGGATTTGCATTTATAGGCTCTAAGACTCCTCCAATCGTTACACAGCTTGAAATATGACAAGATTTTCCAATTTGCGCACAAGAGCCAATAGTCGCCATACTATCAATCATTGAATTATCATCAATCCACACGCCAATATTAACAAAAGAAGGCATAATAATCACTTTGGATCCTATAAACACTCCATTTCTTATAATCGCACCTGGAACAATCCTCAAATTTCTATTTTTAAACTCTTCGTGCGGGCTACTCTCACCAAATCTTGCATCAATTTTATCATATCCCTTACCAAAAGGTGAATCAAAAACTTTGTTGTCAGCAAATTTAAATAGAAGCAGAATAGCTTGCTTAACGTAAACATTTGTCTGCCAAACGCCTTCCCTTTTTTCACAAGCTCTAATTTTACCTTCATTAAGCATGCTAATAATATTTTTTAAAAATTCCAAAGCTTTAGTTTTAGCATGATAATTTTGCAAAATTGCCTCTTTTTCTTTCCATAAATCCTCTATTTTTTCTACTACTTGCGTTTGATTCATATAATGTTTAAAGTAACCTTATTATTATAATCTTTATATTTTATACTATGCACGTATCTTGTCCTAACTGCCAAGCCGTTTTCATTGCAGATACAAAAATTTTAAAAAAAGCAACGAAGCTAAAATGCTCCAAATGTGAGCATATGTGGGATAAAAAACCTTGCAAAGCTAATACTTGCTGGCTTACAAAATTCATATGCTTCTTGTTTAAAAGTTTCGTATTCCTACTATTATTACTCGTTGCGCTCTATTATTCAATCTCTGCTTTAAGTGATATGAAGTTTGAAGCTTCTTTGGATAAATTTATAAGGGAGGATGATAAATCAATAGCATTATTTGTAAAGATTGACAAAAAAGAACCAGGTCCAGCGTTTTCATTTTTTAATCCCAACGTCATCCAAGTGACTTTTGTGCAAGGAAAAAAAACTATAGCAACTAAATTTGTTACAAATAATTTTTCATTGCGCCAAGGTGAGCATATGATTGTAAAAACTTCTTTCCAAGATGTAGAAGATTTTGAAAAGATAGATTTAAAGCTCCTTAACATAGCAGATTTTGCTTTATATCAGGTTAATAATTATTTAAACAAAGTTCTATGATACAGAATAAACAAATAGTATATCCAACTTTTATCACCAGAATGTTTACAATGATTTTGGATTCAACATTTCTCATGTTTGTAGCATTTGTGCTGAATAATGTTATCTTTCAAGTAGTTTTTTGGATAAATAAGGTAGATAACGTAAAGGCATTATTAGAAGTCATAGGCGAAGTGGGATTTATGAAAATTTTTTTGGTAAATATCATGATACAACTGATACTTTTTTGTGTATACGTCCTTGGGTTTTGGTTTTACTTTTCCGCAACACCTTCTCAACTTGCCTTAGGCATGAAAATCTTAGATAACGATACTTTGCAAAAACCAACAAGATCACAATTTATTATACGATTTTTCGCTCTGTTTCTCTTTCCTATTAGTATCCTTTTCACGTTGTTTACAAAACGTAAGCAAGCTTTACACGATATGATATCCAAAACCGTGATTATAAGTAGGTAAGGTTGTTAATAACTTTACAACTCTCGATTGACAAGAATATCTTACAAACATATTAATTTTGGCTAATTTTGATATATCTTATATAAATATGATATATCTGTAATTTCTATCAATTTTAATTCCTATTATTATATGATATTATGGCATCTTAGGTTATAACATATAAAATCATAGCATGGAGAAGGATAGAAATTACGCCCTAGATTCATTAAGGGGATTTGCGTCTATTGGTGTATGTATTCGTCATTATCTACACTTTATCGATTTTCCACAGTTTATTAGTGCACCGTTTTCAAATGCGTTAATTATTTGCTATAAGCTAGGAGGGCTTTTTGTAGATTTCTTTTTTTGTTTGAGCGGTTTTATTTTTTTTTGCTATTACGCAGAAAAAATCAGCTCAAGAGAAGTCAAATTTAAAGAATTCGTAATACTAAGAATATCAAGGCTTTACCCTTTAATTTTAATTACATTGGTTATTACCAGTATTCTGCAGTATACACTTTTTATTAACCAAGGCAAATTTTTCATCTACCATAATAATAACTACTTTACGTTCTTTACCAATTTATGCTTCTTACAACGTGGATTCTTTGGAGGCGACTTTTCATTCAATGGACCAACTTGGAGTTTGGCTATCGAATTTTGGCTCTATCTCATATTCTTCTATCTATCATACTCTTACCCTAAACAACTGGGATTTTTAGCCCCTTTAATCTCTCTGCTTTTTTTTACTGCATATAGTAACGATATTCGTTTCGGTATGATTATTTTTTCTGCTGATTTTGAAAGAGGCCTGTCTAACTTTTTTTTAGGAGGAACTTTATACTACTGCGTAAAGTACCTTAAGGATAATTTTGATAGTTATTTAAACTTTATAGGCTTTACTGCATTCTTTTTATCTGTTACAGGGTATGTATTAACTCACCTAACATTATCATCAAACCCACATAGTTTGATACAAGATCCTTTTGAAGATTTCTTTCTATCTTTTAGTATGATAATACATCCAGGACTTATTTTGTCGCTCTCGATTTCTCCCGTATTGAACAAATTTTTTAGTAACAAACTATTTGGTTTCTTCGGTGATATTTCTTATTCAATATATTTATGGCATGTTCCTCTGCAGCTTTTTATCTATATTTTATTTTTTAAATATAATATAAATCTTCAACTTCATACTTATAGAACTTTTGTACTATATTTTCTAGCCTTGTTTGCTTTGTCGTACCTATCGTATAAATTCCTTGAAATTCCGGCAAAAAAAATGATAAGGTCTAAATTACTTACTAAAGATAACGTAAAAACACCTCCCATATACCTACAAAAAGTGATTTAGACTAGAATCACTTTATGACCCATTTCTCTTAAAATAGGTCCTGTAATTAATGAAGCCAGCAAAAATATGCACGTTAAAAAACTTTTTGGTATTTTTAAGGGTTGCAACCTTGCTCAAATACTCAAGGTCTGATATTTCATTTCTATGCTCATCTAACACTTAAAAATCCTTAAAAACAAATAGTTTGTTAACGGTGCCTATTTTAGTAAATCCCTTAGATGGGTATTTGAAATGATTGTTTAAATTATCTCGAGATGTACCCTCAAAAGAAAAGGCAGATGTTGAGAAAAAATAAACTATTGAGGGTAGAGGAAGTAAAAAAGCGACATGGGCATCTAATGTATCAGAAGGATCACCTTCGCCAAGTAAAGGTAGGGGCTAAAAATCCTTACAATGCTATGTGATAGACCCCAGATAATATAATCATCACTGCTTTGAAAAATCCAACTACTCCCATAGTCCTTGGAAAGTTGAATTTTAAAAATCCGCACAATACTAAAAGCACCTTGTAAGCATTAGGAACTAAACATAGACAAAATAAGGTCATATGCCACCTCTGCCACATGTCACCCAAACTATTATATTTTACCAGACGGTCACCATTTGAACCCTTAATAAACATATTATGCAAAACAACGCCAAAAAAATAATTTGCAAGCATTGCAAAGGTAATACCAGCTAACAAAACAATTATGACTATCTTGCTTAAACCGTCAAATTCATATATCGCCCAAAAGGCTATTTCTGAATCAAACGATAGAACCAAATTGCTATAGAATGTATCAGTAAACAGAAAAAATAATTTCTCAATAGGGCTCATACTTGTCTTCTAATTCTTTCTTTTTTAAAAATTTAGGCTTACCAAAAATCTCTGGGCTTGGTATCAAAAATAAATCTTTTGCAAACTTTTTCACCTTCACGGGAGGATCTAAATCCAAAATTATTGAAGGAGCATTCATTTCATATATCTTTATCTTACTTAAAACTAAAGTTTTAGTATCAAAAAATAGCTCACTAAACTGATTTTTATCAAGGTATAGCACTTTAATCACTATATAGTCATCGCTTTTACGAGTTTGTACAACCTTAAAATTATCATTGGAGTCTAAATTATTTACAAGCAAAATATTAGTAATGCTGTCTTTTGTATCTATTCGAGTTATTGTCTCTAGCGAATAATCATAAATCGTTACGTATTTCTTGCCTCCTACTATAAGTAAAGGGTATGGAGGATAGTAATTACATCTAAAATGATAAGGCTTTTTTATTAATAATTTTCCTTTAGCTTTTTTAGCTTTCTGATCAATTTGAGTAAACTCGATCGCAACATTATCTAATTTACTTAAACTATAAGCTGCTTGCTTTACTAAATTATGATCTACCTCAGCAAAAATTACGCCGTAATCTAACAAAAAATATATACAAGCAAATAATATTTTTAAAAACATATAATTTATCCATCTATTCTTAACACTGTTGCAAGATGATTATTTTTGAGGTATTTTTAGGAAGAAGCGCGCGGAAAACCGGAGAATATTTAACATATTTGAGGATTTGAGCACGATTCTGACACCAAAATAACCAAAAAGAACTTCTTGCAAGTCCTATGAAAATTGCAGCCCTAAAAGAAAGACATCCCAATGAAACAAGAGTAGCAATCACACCAGATATAGTAAAGCTATTTATTCGTTCAAAATTTGATATATGCATTGAAACTAAAGCAGGTCTTGCTGCAGGATTTAGCGATGAAGATTATATCGCTGCTGGCGCTAAAGTGTCTAAAGTACCGCTAGAGGTGATTGGAGATGCTGATATTATCTTAAAAGTTCAACCTACTCCAATTGATGAAAAAATTAATGAACTAAGTTTTGCAAAAAAGGGAGCTCTAATTATCGGTCTGTTACTTAATTCCGAAAAAAATCTATTTGAAGCTTATGCGGATAAAAAAATCAACGCTATGTCTCTTGAGTTAATGCCAAGGATCAGTAAGGTTCAACATATGGACGTCTTATCATCCCAAAGCAATCTAGCAGGATATAGAGCGGTCATTGAAGCTGCATATCACTGCCTAGGAATCTTCCCCATGCTTATGACTTCAGCTGGTACTATCTTAGCCAAAAAAACTTTAGTAATTGGGGCAGGAGTTGCTGGACTTCAAGCAATTGCTACTGCTAAACGACTAGGCGGCATTGTTCAGGCTTATGACGTGCGTCAAGCTACGAAGGAGCAGGTAGAGAGTCTGGGGGCAAAATTCATTAATACTCATCTGCAAGATTGTGAAACTAAGTCTGGTTATGCTAAAGCTAAACTGGATAGCGCAAGTGTTAAAGCTCAAAATGAGATTCTGACAAATGCAGCAAAGAATAATGATATCATAATTACTACCGCACAAATTCCCGGTAAAAAAGCTCCTATCCTGATTTCTAAAGAGATGATTGCGCAAATGAAGCCTGGATCTATTATAATTGATCTTGCCGCGGGTACTGGTGGTAATACAGAATTGACGAAGGCAGATAAAATTGTTGATATAAATGGTGTAAAGATTATAGGTTACACTAATTTTGCTGGACTTGTGCCAAATGATGCCTCAAGACTTTATGCAAAAAACTTATATAATGTTATCACCTATGCTTTTAATGATGGTGTATTAAACGCAAGTGATGATGTTATAAAATCTATGTTAGTAACTTTCGAAGGTAAAGTAGTTTATGGATTATGATTTAATTAAACAGTCTCAAAAGCTTTATGAACTAATGCAAGAGCTTGCCGCAAAACTTGCCGAGACTCCAGTGGAAGCAGTAGCTAGCCATGGGGCACATGTAGACTATTTCTCATTTGCAATTACAGTATTCGTACTTGCGTGTTTTATTGGATATTACGTCGTATGGAAGGTAACACCAGCGCTACATACTCCTTTAATGTCCCTTACCAATGCGGTCTCAAGCATTATCATAGTAGGAGGAATAGCGGCAGCTGGTGCAAAAACCTTAGAACTTTCGAGTTTAGTAGGTTTTTTTGCAATATTTTTTGCAGCAATCAACCTATTTGGAGGGTTCATGATTACAAAGCGTATGCTTGATATGTTTCAGAAGAAAAAATAAATAGCTATATGTACCAACACATTCACTTAATCTATCTGGTTTGTTCAGTATTTTTTATCCTATCACTTAAAGGCCTTGCATCTCCCAAAAGCGCTGTAAGGGGTAACTTGTTTGGAATGCTTGGGATGGGTATTGCTCTTTGGGCATCGTTCATGCATCCTGCGTTTAATAAATACTTTTTCGTTTTAATCCCAATTATGGCAGGAGCCTTTATTGGAACATATATTGCATATACCATATCTATCAATAAACTACCCGAGCTGATCGCAGGCTTCCATTCCCTTATTGGGCTTAGCGCTTGTCTAGTTGCATTTAGTGCATTTTTAAATCCTGAATCATTAAATATTGGTTTAAGTGGAAAACTTCCATCTTCTGTACTGTTAGAGATGAGTCTTGGGATGGTGATTGGTATGATCACTTTCTCTAGCTCTATTATAGCATTTGGCAAACTTGCAAATATGCCTTTTGCAAAAACTCGCAAATTCCTAGGACAAAAATACTTTTTAGGTTTATTAACTATCTTACTTATAGCTACAATCGCGCGTTTTGTATTATCAGGATGTCCTTGGGCTTTTGGGCTCATGTCCCTAATAGCATTCATAATTGGTATCTTACTAATACTTCCTATAGGTGCTGCAGATATGCCAGTTATCGTCTCAATGTTAAATTCATATTCTGGTTGGGCGACTTCTGGAATTGGATTTACCTTACAAAACAGTCTATTAATTATAGTTGGGGCATTAGTTGGCGCAAGTGGAGCAATACTTAGTTACGTAATGTGCAAAGCTATGAATAGATCTCTCTTAAGCGTAATATTCTCGCCATTTACTGACACCACCAGCGTTTCATCTCAAGATGGCAAAAAAGAAAATGTAGTTATCAAAACTAGCAGCCCAGAAGATGCAGCATTTATCTTACATAACAGCGAAAGCGTTATTATAGTACCAGGTTACGGTATGGCTGTTGCAAAAGCACAAGGTGCCGTAAAAGAGTTAACTGATTTATTAGAAGAAAAGGGGAAATCCGTAAAGTTCGCTATTCACCCCGTGGCGGGAAGAATGCCAGGTCATATGAACGTGTTGCTTGCTGAAGGAAACATAGACTATGAGAAAGTATTTGAGCTAGAGGAGATTAATAATGATTTTGCTAACACCGATGTTGTGATAGTCATTGGAGCTAATGACATTACAAACCCCGCAGCCAAGAACGACCCTCAAAGTCCAATTTATGGCATGCCGATATTAGAAGTAAGCAACGCAAAAACCGTATTCTTTATCAAAAGATCAATGAACGCAGGATATGCTGGTATTGAAAACGAGCTTTTTCATGGACAGAATACAATGATGCTATTTGGTGATGCAAAAGGTGTTATAGAGGAGATTTTGCGTTTCTTCAAGGAAGAGTAGCTTTACCTCTGGCGAGATCCTGCCCTGCCTTGAGCAATATCATTAAATCTCTGAGAGAGCTTGTTAATACCTTCCAAAGCACTGCCTATAGCCTGCATTCCTTTTTCAGTAAAATAATCTTTAAAATCTTGAGCCACCAAACCTAACCATTCTCCAAATTCCTTAAATTTCTTCCCTAAAGCTCTAGCACCTGAGATAAAATGGCGTCTAACTCTGAGATTTAATTTCCTCATTCCATTTTCTAGGTAGATAAACATGTGAGCAGCATTTTGTCCTAAAGCATCCCTCTTATACTCTCCCCTTTTCCAAGCATCTTGCTCAAAAGTATCTATAAGACTCATTTGCACTTCATGTAAATCTTTCCATGGATCCCGATCTCCTCTCCATAATTTTCTACTGCCATCTTTTACAGCACTTTCTAAAGCCTCATCTCTTATGTTTTTGGAAACATTAAGTTGTTCATTAAAATCTTTCTTGAAATCTTCTATAAATTTCTTAAAAGCATTAGTCATAACATTACCGTCTAAAATTAAACTTATATTAGTTTAATTTTTCTAAGAACAATAGTTTAATAGCTTGAGTGATAGGAAATTAAATTATAAAAATATGTTACGCAAGTACAATTACTATTGAACTAAGATCTTTTTATAAATAGCTTCCAGATCGTCGCTTTGAGTCCGAATATCTTTAATTTTAATACCCAAATCTATTACCTTACAAAGTAAATTGTTTAGGTCTTGCTCCGAATCAAAGTTAATAGTAAGTTTATTGTCTTTAATATCCCACTTATTAAACTTAGGATCATTAACATCGACTAGATTATCAAATTCGATAATCATCTTCTTCGCTCCAAGAGTTTTGAGCAAATGCTCTTTTTTATCCGATAAAACCACTTTTCCCTCATCAATAAATGCAATATCATCACATAAATGCTCAGCCTCTGCTAAATAATGAGTTGTAAGGATAATGGTTGCGCCCCTATCTTTTAATTTTAAAATATAATCCCATAGCTGACTTCTCAATTCAACATCTACGCCAGCTGTTGGCTCATCAAGTATCAGTATAGGAGGTGAATGAACTAAAGCCTTTGCAACCAATAGCCTCCTTTTCATACCACCGGATAGCATTCGGGGAGTACTATTTATCTTTGCACCAAGTCCCATATCCTCTATAATTTGCTTAGTTTTGCGATCATCAGGCTTGATCCTAAAGTAACCAGCATAAAATTCTAATGCATCTTTTATAGAAAGAAATGTATCTAAGTATACCTCTTGCGGCACTATACCCAATAAATACTTTATTTTTAAAGGCTCCTTGTCTAAATCAAGGCCTAAAATATTTATTTGCCCTGAAGTTTTACGCGTAATACCCGCAAGTATATTAATTAAAGTAGATTTACCAGCGCCATTAGGACCTAAAAGACCAAAAATAGTATTTTTTCTAATGGTAAGGTTTACATTTTGTAAAGCTGGAGAGCTTGCCCCTTCATAAGATTTATTTAAACCTGCAACAGATATTGCTAAGTTATCCATGCCCTATTTGACCACAGAACAAGGATTGATCAACGCCTATTCTTTGCAGAGCATGCTTCCATTTATCTTGATGACGGATATTAAAGATTAAATCACTATCTCCTTCAGTCAGCATCCAAAGATTTTGCTCAATCTCCTTCTCAAGCTGACCTTTATCCCAAGCGGTATATCCCATAACAAGAAGGCTTTTTTTCGGACCACGTCCTGTTATTATACTTTTCAAAGTTTTGGCGCTACAGCTAATAGCAATTTCGTTATCACACTGAGTTAAAAGATCCTCTTTATAATCAGAAGAATGTATTATAAAGCCCCTTTCTGGATCTAGCGGACCTCCTAAAAATATTTGCATATTAGGCGAAAGTATTATCTCTTCACCATCAACATTAGTATCGTTGATCAGGATGTTTGTCATATTTTGCCCCAAAACTTTATCGACATATATATGATGGTTTACCATAAGTCCTACAGCTCCTTTTGAAGAGTGATCTGCAATATAAATTAGAGCCCGGTTAAATATATCTCCAACTCCTATAAAAGGACTTGCAACGATAAATTTACCAGCTAAGGTGCTTGCGCCTTTAATTTGAGATAAATCGAAAATATTTTTTTCTAACATAATACTGCTTTTTACATAATATATAGTGCAAGCCCTCCACATAATTCAAGGGATATCTTAGATTCTAATCTAAAAAGTTTGTCTCTACAATGCTTATTGTGTTTTACAAAACAAAGAATAAATCCATGATGTTTTTATACTAAAGTATAATTTATGGGCTTTTATATATTTAGATAAGCGCAAAAGTTCTGAAAAACTCTTACTCAGGCTTATTATCCATATTTTTCATTATAAATGGAAGCTGTAAGCCCACAAAAAGAAGGGTTATTGGAAACATTCCAAAGACCTTAAATGTTACCCAAGTACTTTCTGAAAAGTTGCGCCAAATAAACTCATTTAAAACAGCCATACCCAAAAGATATAAAGCAAATCGTTTAGAAAGAGTCATCCAACTTTCATGGTTCATAGAAATAACCTCACCTACCACATTTTTCATCAAAGGCTTATTTTTCCTAATACCAAAATAAAGTATGCCGCTTAGAATCAAGTATGCAATCGTTGGTTTGATCTTGATATACATGGAGTCACCTGTCATCAATGTTACAGCCCCAAGTATTAATAAAATCACTGATGAAACAAGCAACAACGCAGAAACTCTTTTATCGATCAAATAGCTGATAAGAAGACAAATCATTGTCGAGAGAACCATAAGAGCTGTAGCCAGAAAAATATCTGAATACTTATAAGTCATTAAAAATACTATGAGTGGTCCGAATTCAACTATTAATTTAAACATTTCTCTTAAATACCGTACTTGTGAAACTTACATTTATAAAAGTTATAATAAATGTCCTTACCTTTAGAATTGAAAGGTTAATATTATATTTGATCAATATTTTTAAAAATTGACCTATTAGACTCATATTAGATATCATTTACTAACTGCCCTAGACCATCTGATTTTAAAAATTTATTATACCAAAAATGATTAATCACTCCCAATCTCCTGCAATCAAATTTACAGCAATTAAAATAAAAGTAATCGACATTCATTTCTAACCTTCCCAACTTTCTGGGACTGGTTAAACCCTAAAAATCATACATATCTTTTATAATAGACCAACCACTGTAACAGCTAGTGATTTTGCAAGAATTATTTTATTCCTTTCTTGAACTTATACTATCAAATCTTTCAGTTTGATTTGAATTACTATAAACAACTGATCTAAATCTGATACTTTTACACACTTTGACTTTACCGAAAGAAAAATAAAATATTTTTCCCATCAACTAATAGCTCTTCAAGCTTTCATTACTTTGGCCAGATAAGCAGGGTAATAAAAATTTGTATATCATCATACTAGTCTTTATTAATTCGAGATTGTAACACAACTTACACCTTCTTGTAAAGCTTGTAAATATTAAGTAAGATCAGGTTGATAATCTAGCATGTTAAAATTTATGGTATCCCGTTCTAGAATAATGATTTTTGGCAGACCTGGGAGCGGTAAATCCACATTTGCATTCGCTTTATCTAAGGCTCTCAAATTACCCCTACATCATCTCGATAAGCATTTCTATGTAGCAAATTGGATAGAAAGAAATTACTCAGAGTTTCTTGAAATACAAAAATCAATTGTCGCAAATTCTTCTTGGATTATAGATGGCAATAGTACCAAATCCCTTGAAATAAGGTACAGCAAAGCTGATTTAATTTTATATTTTAACTATCCAAGATGGATTTGTTATTGGAGAATTTTAAAACGCTATTTTTATAAAAATTCAAAATTTGATGATAGAGCCGAAGGTTGTCATGAACGCATCACGTGGAGTTTGCTATGTTACATGTGGAGTTTTGAAACTAGAGTTGCCAATAAAATCCAAAAGCTTAGGACCAAGTATCCAAAACCTCCGTTTATAGAAATTAAAAATGATATAGATTTATCTCAACTAAAAAAGGAATTAACAATTCCATAGCTCTTTTAATTTCCTCCCTAGCATTTAAATAAGATTAAAGGCATAATTATATTATAAGCTTATATAAATATTATCGCTTATGTTTATGCACATCGCTGAATATCTCGCCTCTCTTATTATCAACTCTTTTATTATCGGATTCAGAGTCTTAGACTTCTTGATATTCAGCCGTCCGGGCTATAAAGCTAAAATGTATTGTTCAGAAGGAAACTTCAACGCATGCAAAGAATTAATCGATACATCTCAAATAGATGTCAATTACAAAAATAGTTCAGGTCAAAGTCTTCTGCATCTAGCTGTGCAAGGTGGAAATAAAGAGTTAGTAGAATACTTGATTGCAAAAGGTGCTAATTTAAATGCAAAAGATAAATTGGGTAACACAATTTTACATTCGGCTGCAATGGAAGGAAATCATGAAATAATTAAGCTTTTACTTGACTTAAGAGCCGATATAAAAGCTAAGGATAATCAAGGTCATACAGTTTTACATATAGCGTCATGCTGCTGCACGATTAAAACAATTTTTCTTCTAGTAAAAGAGGGCGCTAAATTAACGGAATTAAATAAATTTGGTGCAACTCCAGTACATATAGCCGCATTAGCGGGAGCAACAAATAACCTTGAAGCCTTAATTAAGAAATATCCTGAAATGTTAGAACACACATCTCAGAACTTAACTCCTCTGTATTGTGCGGCCGAAAAAGGCCAAGATCAAACTGTAATAAAATTGCTCAAACTAGGCGCCAAGTGTGATACCACAGATCCGACAGGAAAAATTCTTTTTGACAAAGCTAGTGTTTCCCTCAGAGGTAATTTAAGTATTATGGAGATTATTTTTAGTCGGGAACTATCACCAGTAATAGTTGGCATTAAAACAATGATAGCTCTAATCAATTACGGAACATATCTAATTGAAAATAATCTAGATACCTTAACAAAAAAGAACATAAAAGACAAATCAATGACTTCAACAGCTTCAGTTGTAGATCTTTTAATGCCACACGAAGAACTTCATACGGAAGTCTATCGAATCCCTTTAGGAGACAAGTTGCTAGCGCTAAAAATAATACAAATCAATATACATAAATCAATTGACCCTACACATAATGATACAGCTAAATCGATTAATGCATTCTTTAACTTTCATGGCTACTCCTATTTAAAAATATTATGCGACGAAGCCCAAGAGCATATTAAAGATAAAAAAACATATCTAATTAACATAGACACTGTACGTAAATTACATACATTCTTTCCTGAACATCAAGAATTAACGCAGCTTACTACACATCTAAATAAATGCGCCGCCACTACTGTCGCAAAATTCTTTTCTCACCCACTATTATTAAGCCATTTAGACCAAGACTTATTAAATAAACTAAAAGCAGTAATTAAAGATGGTCTAGCACAAGAAAAAGTTGCTCAATATCTTGATCTAGATTCTTTATCAGCGACCTTAGAAGCATCAAAATCTGAGGATATCACGCCACAAGAAACGCATACTGCACAACTAGGCAATTATGGAGATGAGAGTGATATTGAATGAAATATAGACACCAACAAAAAGGGTGTCTATTATAGGCACTACTGTTGTAGTGCCTTCATTTTATTGGATAATAGACTAATTTTTCTTGAAGCTGTATTTAATTTGAGGATACGTTTGGATACAGCTTTCATTACTTCAGATTGAACTATTGGAAATAGTTCTGTTGCTTCCTGCTTTTTATTTTCAGTAATTAATGTCAAAAGCTTCCTGACGAAAGTTTTAACTCTACTTTTAGTATTAACATTTACAGCTTTACGTCTAGCAGATTTTCTACATTCTTTTTTAGCAGAACTAGTGTTACTCATATCTTAATTATACAGTTTTGCTTGTTTTTTCATTTTGCCAACCAATAAGCTCTATATAAGCCATTGGAGCACCATCACCTTTTCTAAAACTTTCTTTGATAATTCTGGTATATCCACCAGGCCTTGCAATATATCTTTTAGCTACAACAGTAAGCAATCTATAAAGGGCTGCATCATTGTTTAAATCAAGACCTAGGTAAGAAAGCCCTATTGGCCCTGAACTACTTTTCTTTTTTACCTTTGTAATAATTTTTTCTATATAAGGTCTTAAAAGCTTAGCTTTAGCTAAAGTAGTCTTAATCTGATCATGCATAATTAAAGATACAGCTAGATTTCTTAGTAAAGCTTTTCTATGACTTGATGTCATGCTTAGCTTTTTTCCTGCAATTCCGTGACGCATAGTATTTTCTTAAATTGAATTAGATTTTCTAATAAGCTTATCAATAACTTCCTTGTTCCAATCGTCTATTTTCATACCCAAAGTTAATGGTCCAAATTGAGCATAACGAGCTGCTTTGGACTTATCCTCTTTATATTCTCTATTAAGATTGTCTAACAATTGAAGTATCTCATGCAATGATTTTTTACCAAAATTTGGCAACTTCATTAACTCAGGCTCTGTTTTTTGTACTAAATCCCCGATGTATACGATATTATCTCCGCTCAAGCAATTTTTAGCTCTGACAGATAGATCAAAAGAGGATAGCTTTTTCAGTAAGACCGGATTGAATTTCATATCATCGCGCTCTTCATCATCATCTGTGACCTTATGTTCTTGAGCATTTCTAACCAAGAATAAAGAAAACTGTTCTTGAAGAATTTTAGCAGCTAAACTTAAAGCATCTTCACAAGATACAGCTCCGTTAGTTTCAAAATTTAGAATTAGTTTATCATAATCAGTACGCTGTCCAACACGAGTATTTTCTACTTTATAAAATACTGATTTTATAGGACTAAATAATGCGTCTAAAGCAATATATTCCATTGTATGACCCCTTGCGAAAGGAAGGTTATCTCCAAATTTTTCTCTAATTGTCACAGCCGGTAAATATCCTCTACCAATTTCACATACTAGCTCCATGTCTATGGAAGCACTCGCATCCAAGGTACATATAACATGATCTGGGTCTATAATCTCAACAAATTCATTAGTTTCGATCATGCCAGCCGTCACAACACATGGTCCTTCTGCTTGAAGTCTTAAAGTCTGTCTTTTAGGACTGAGCATCTTTATAACCATAGTCTTAACATTAAGAACTATGTCGGTCACATCTTCTTTTACTCCATGAAGTGACTGAAATTCATGATTGATTCCATTAATTTTTAAGAACGTCACTGCCCCACCCTGTAAAGAAGAAAGCAGTACTCTCCTTAACGCGTTACCTAAAGTAACACCAAAACCTCTCTCTAAAGGCTCAGCAATACACTGCATAGCGCGCTTTCCAATATGAGAGGTGATTAGTTTTTCTGGCTTGATTATAGACATAAATTTCTAAACTCTTCTTCTTTTCTTTCTCCTACAACCATTGTGTGGCACAGGAGTTTTTTCAATTATAAATCTTACATTAAAAGATTCTAAAAGATATCTAAGCACACTATCTCTTTGCGCTCCAATACCGTTTACAACTATTTCGATGGTTTTAACACCATATTCCTTAACTACAGTAATCAGATTTTGACATGCAACTTGAGCTGCATAAGGTGTAGATTTTTTAGAGTTTTTAAAATACCTACCAGCACTACTAGATGCA
Source organism: Candidatus Phycorickettsia trachydisci (assembly GCF_003015145.1). Taxonomy (NCBI): domain Bacteria; kingdom Pseudomonadati; phylum Pseudomonadota; class Alphaproteobacteria; order Rickettsiales; family Rickettsiaceae; genus Candidatus Phycorickettsia; species Candidatus Phycorickettsia trachydisci. The sequence continues at coordinate 881,260 of NZ_CP027845.1, forward strand.
AAAGTATTACCCTGTACATCGGTAAAGTTGATTAATGTATTATTTGGAGTCACGGTAACATAAACCCGTGCAAAACTCATGTTTTTAATTTTTTTCTTCGAGGCAGTCGTCTTAGATGTCATAAATTATCTTATTTCTTTGCAATCTTCTTACCAGGAACTGATAAACCTTTTTTACCTTTACGAGTGCGAGCATTGGAATGGGTATTTTGGCCTCGCACCGGCAGTCCTCTTATATGTCTTAATCCCTCATAACAGCGAATATCTTTTTTCTTCTTAATATTAAAAGATACCTCCTGCCTCAAGTCACCTTCAACTTTCAGACTATTACCTATAAAATCCCTTAAAAGAGCAAGTTCTGCATCTTTTAATTCCTTAACTCTTTTATCTTCAGATATACCAACATTTTGACAAATATTTTTAGCTGTAGAAAGACCTATACCATATATATAAGTCAAAGCTATTGCTACTTTTTTATTGTCGGGTATGTTTACATTAGCAACTCTTGCCATCATTCAATTCTCAAAAATATTAACAAATCATACATTAATATGTACCCAGTGTCAAGGTATAAATTCCTCGATAATCTGGACTATATCTTTCTTTAACGCCCCTATTGAAAGTTTTGCATCAAGCGTGTGCAACAGATTTTTAGATTCATAAAAATCCAAAACCGGCACAGTATTCGTCTTAAATTGTTCAATACGCACAGCTAAAATTTCTTTATTATCATCTTTTCTTCGATAATATTCTTTAGCTCCACAATTTTGACAACTAAAGTCACCTTCATCTAATATATCATCGTTATATATAGAATCACACTCACTGCATTGAATACGAGAGGAGATTCGATCCAATAACTCTTCTTCATCTAACTTAAAATATATAGGTAAAACATCAATATTTGGTGCATCATGCAAAAACTTTGCCTGAGACATACTTCTTGGATAACCATCAAGTAAACAGGCATTATCCAACGACTTCATCAAATCTTCAACTACCTTGTTTACAACATTATCGGGCACTATCAAACCAGCTTCTATATACTTTTTCACCACCGGATCATCCACATCTCTAAGTACTTGCCCTATAGAGTAACTTGGTATCCCTAACTTTTTTGTTACCAGTGCTGCTTGCGTACCTTTACCAGATCCTGGCAATCCTAAAAAAGATATTATTCGCTTCATTTAAGAAAACCTGATCTTTTTTACTAAATTTTCATACTGTCTGTTTAAACCGTATGATTGAATCTGCGAAAAAGTATCTATAACAACACTTACACAAATAAGCAAACTAGTACCACCTAAAGTAAAAGAAGATATCTTGTTCATTATCACCTCAGGTACAACACATATCACGCAAAGGTAGACTGCACTTATTACTGTAATTCTACTCACCACATAATCTAAATATTCAGCCGTAGCTTTACCAGGACGCCTTCCAGGCAAAAACACTCCACTTTTTTTCAAACCAGATGAAATTTCTTCCGCATTAAATACAACAGAGGCATAAAAAAAGCTGAAAAAGAATATTAACAACATATAGCAGATTAAAAAAGCTGGCTTACCTCGACCGAAGTTAAACATAAACCACTCCATAATTGCAGAATCCCCCTTATAGAAGTTAGCTAATGTTGCAGGAAAAAGCAATACAGAACTTGCAAACATTGGAGGTATGACACCAGACATATTTATTTTTATAGGTATATAATTCGACCTTGCTTGTCCTGCTTGGGCTCTGTTACCAGGATTCTGAACATTCACCTTACAAAATGCTTTTTCTAAAAATACTATAAAAGCAACAATAAGTATCATGCTAAGGCAGATTACTAGCACGCTTAAATATGAAATTACTCCTTTTCTAGAAAATTCAAATAAATTAATTACAGCGCTTGGCAAACCTGATACGATACCAAAAAATATTATTAATGAACTTCCATTACCTATACCTCTAGCACTAATTTGCTCTCCTAACCACATTAAAAACATTGTGCCTACAACTAGCGTCAAAACAGTTGAGACTTTAAAAAATGTAGCAGAAATTATTACTACAGCCCCTAAAGAGGTAGATGCACCTTGTAAACTAGCAGCAACACCATAAGCCTGAAGCATCGCAAGAACTATGGTCAAATATCTTGAAATCTGGTTTATTGTCCTTCTTCCAGCTTCGCCTTCTTTTTTCAAATCTTCTAAAGGCTTATAAGCAACAGATAAAAGTTGCATTACGATCGACGCAGTAATATATGGCATGATCGCTAATGCGAAAATTGACATCCTACCTAATGCACCTCCAGATAAAACGTTGAACATTCCAAGAACCCCAGATTGGTTGCGTGTTGCAATTTCTGAAAGCGCCCCAGAATCAATACCCGGGATTGGTATAAAAGAACCTACTCTAAAAACTATCAGCAACAAAAACGTAAACCAAATCCTATCAAAAAGATCTGATCCAGATTTTGAAAAGAAAGCTTTAGTTTGTTTCATTTTCCTCTATATTACCTCCTACAGAAGTGATAAAAGATCTAGCTCCTGCAGAATATTTAAATACTTTAAAAATAAAACCAGAAAAAGATGCTTCTTCATCTGCAAAATCAACTGATAATAATTTTACTTTATCTTCAATGCTTTTAATTAAACCATGATGATACAAAAACTCATTATTAATGACGAGCTTTTTAGGCTTTTTATCAAGGTTGCTTACTACATCTAAAATTCTTTCCAAAGAAATTGCTGTATAAGCTTTCTTAGCCTTTGAGTTAAAACCTCTTTTTGGAATTCTTCTAATTAAAGGAGTCTGACCACCTTCAAACCATTTTAAAGCAACACCAGATCTTGCAGTTTGTCCTTTACCACCTCTACCGCAAGTCTTACCCTTACCACTACCAATACCTCTTCCCAATCTTTTAGAGTTCTTCCTGCTACCAGGGTTACTAAATAAGTTGTTTAATGTTAACATAAATATTATTCTTAGACGGATAGTTGATTTACTTTCTTACCTCTTCTCTCAGCAATTGATCTTGGGCTTGACAGTTTTAACAAAGCCCTCAAGGTTGCCTCCACAACATTGCTTACATTCGCAGAGCCTAAAGATTTAGCTACAACGTCTTTTATTCCAACCATATGACATAAAGCACGCATAGAGCCACCAGCAATAATACCAGTACCAGGAGGGGCTTTTTTTAGCATTACGCTACTTGCTCCAGCTCTACCAAAAGTGTCATGGTGAATTGTTCTACCTTGATATAAAGGTATCTTTCTTCTTAGCATATCACGACGAGCCGCTTTAGAAGCTTTTTCTCTGGCATCAGAAACTTCTTTTGCCTTCCTTCTAGCATAACCAACTCTCCCCTCTCCATCACCAGCTACAACTAAAGCACCAAAAGCAAACCTACGCCCCCCTTTGCTTACTTTAGTAACCCTTCTAACTTCTAGCAGGGATTCTATGATTGTATTATCTCTTGCGTTTTTACTTGACATAAGTTATTTAAAAATTTAAAAATTTCCTAGCTGAATCAGCTAAAGACTTTATAACGCCATGATAACGGTATCCACCCTTATCAAATACCACTTCTTTTATTCCTAAGTCTTGGGCTTTTTTGCCAATTACCTCACCAACTAGGCTAGCTGCAGCAACATTGCGCACAGACTTATTAGCCTTGATAGCATCTTTATTTAAGGTAGATGCTGCAGCAACGGTTACTGCTTCACCGTCGTTAATAATTTGAGCATATATATGCCTTTTAGACCTAAATACAGAAAGTCTAAATCTTGAAGAAGTGTCTGCTATTTTTTTCCTAACTCTGGCAGCTCTAATTTTAAATCTTGAACGATGATCGCGCATTAGCTCTTCTTACCTTCTTTTTGTTTAATTACTTGGCCAACAAACTTAATACCCTTACCCTTATAAGGCTCAACAGGTTTTTGTTTCATGATTGTTGCTACAAATTGACCAACCTTTTCTTTGTCGATTCCTTCAATACTGATGGAATTAGCTTTAAGCATACTTACTTTAATTCCTGCGGGAATCAAAACTTTAACGTTGTGACTTTTACCAACAGCAAGGTTAATGAAATGCTCTTTTACAGACATCCTGTAACCAACCCCAACTATCTCCAGGTCTCTCTTAAATCCTTTTGAAACTCCCTGCACTAAGTTGTTGACAATACTACGAGTTGTACCCCACATCGCTCTTGCTTCATCATGAGCTGGGTTTACAACTATATTATTATCTTCAATATTTACTAAAACATCTTTGTGCAAATTTGTTTGCAAAGCTCCTTTTGGACCAGTAACTTTTAATATCCCCCCTTCAATTTGGGCCTGGACTCCTTCCGGGATTACTACTGGTAGCTTACCTACTCTAGACATAAACTATTATTTTTAAAATACTCTACAAATTACTTCTCCTCCTAACTTCAGCTTACGCACTACTTTATCAGAAACAACTCCATGAGAAGAAGTAGATAAAATATGCACACCCATACCATTAAAGAATTGTCTTAAGTGCTTATATGAAGAATATACCCTTCTTGAAGGCTTGGAAACACGCTGCAGGATTTCTAAAGCAGGTTTTCCAGAGCGAGAATAACGAAGCTCTACATCAATCATTTTAACTCCAGGACGAACATCTTTTACTGTGTATTCAATAATATACCCCTCCTCCTTTAGAACATCTAAAATTTGAGTTTTATGAGAAGAATATGGCATTTCAACATTTAACAACAATGCTCTGTATGCATTTTTAATCCTTGCTAGCATATCGCCTATTGGATCGGAAAGAGACATAAAAAATCTTTAAATTATATTATTACCAACTTGATTTATACAAACCTGGTATTTCAGCTTTACCAGCAAGCTCTCTTAACATTATTCTTGATAGACCAAACTGTCTATAATAACCCCTAGGTCTACCAGTTATATTGCATCTATTTCTTATACGAATTTTAGAAGAATCCCGTGGCATCAAAGATAAAGCCACAACATATTTATAACGCTCTTCTAAAGAAATAGTTTTGTCGTATATTTTTTTCTTTAACTCTGCTCTTTTAGCAGCAAGTCTGTTACTTTTTTCTATGCGTCTTGCATTTTTTTCAGTTAAACACTTTCTAGACATACTAATTTATAAATGGAAATTTTAACATTGAAAGTAGCGACTTCGAGGACTTATTATCAGCAGAATTTGTTACTATAGAAATATTCAGGCCACTAGCCAAGCTTACATCATCATATTTCACTTCAGGGAAAACTGAATGATCGTTTATACCAAAGTTAAAGTTTCCTGAACCATCAAAATTTTTCACAGAAAAACCTTTGAAATTCTTTACTCTTGGCAGAGCAACATAAACTAGGCGTTCTAAAAAATCATAGATTCTATCACCTCTCAAAGTGACCTTGCAACCTATTTTCATTCCTTCTCTTAACTTAAAACCAGCTATAGATTTTTTAGCTAAAGTAACACAAGGCTTCTGACCTGAAATCAATGCCAAATCACGTGTAGCATTTTCCAAAGCTTTACTGTTGCTCACTGCTGCTCCAACACCCATATTAAGGACTATTTTTTGTATTTTTGGAACTGCGTGGATATTATCAAAACCGAATTCTTTCTTAAAACGCGGTATAATATCCTCGAAATATACTTGTTTAAACCTCTTTTCTGCCATATTAATAAACTTTTTTGGTTTTCCTACCTACTCGTTGCTTTGTACCATCTTCTATTTTTTGCAACGAAATCTTAGTAGATATTTTATCATCATTATCGAAAAAAGCAACATTCGATACGTGTACAGGCTTTTCTATAATATCTATAGAGCCAGGATTTTGCTGGGTTGCCTTTCTGTGTTTTTTAACTAAATTAATCCCTTTAACTAGCACTAAAGAGTTTTTAGGATCAACTTTTAACACTTCACCAACTTTATTTTTGTCATTACCAGCAATGACTTTAACAAAATCTCCTTTTTTAATCTTGCACTTCATAAACTATACAACCTCTTCAGCAATGGAAACTATCTTTAAGTAACCAAGAGCTCTTAATTCTCTTGCAACAGGTCCAAATATACGTGTACCAATAGGATCACCTTGGTTATTAATTAACACTACAGAGTTATGCTCAAAACGCAGCACGCTCCCATCTGGACGCTTTACCGGCATTTTAACTCTCACAAGCACTGCAGACTTAACTTCACCAGGCTTTACTTTACTTGTAGGAATAGCCTCTCTAATAGATACCCTAATTTGGTTACCTATTGTCGCCCCATGTCTCCAAGCAGCCTTAATGGTGCCTATACATTTCACAAGCTTCGCTCCAGAATTATCTGCAACCTGAAGGATGCTACCCATCTGTATCATATAAATCCCTAATCGATTAAATTGCGTTATTCGATAAAACTAGCCACTTTTTTGTTTTAGAAAAAGGAGCTGATTCTATAATCCTTACTGCATCACCTTCTTTTAAACTCTCATCTAAACAATGCGCAGCGTACTTCTTACTTTTTTTAACTGTTTTACCATATACCGGGTGTAAGAAGGAACTAGTCACTTTCACCGTAACAGTTTTAGGGGTTTTGTTACTAACTATCACCCCACTCATCACTCTTTTTGGCATAATCTATTTATTTTCCTTTAATTGAATCAAGGTTTTCATCCTTGCTATACTTTTTCTTGTTTTGCTAAACACCGAAGTATCTTTAGGAGCTATGTTACATCTTAAATGAGCAAGAGCTTTTTTAGTCTCAATTAGCTTCTTACCTAAATCTTCGGCTGATAAACCAGCAAGTTCTTTTATTGCCTTATTCATAACGCTTTACTACTTTAGTTTTTAATGGCAGTTTGGCAGCAGCTAGACGCAAAGCTTCCAAGCATGCATCATCTGATACTCCATCCACCTCAAATAAAACTCTACCAGGCGAAATTCTTGCAACATAAAATTCTACAGAACCTTTTCCTTTACCCATTCTGACTTCAGAAGGTTTTTTAGATACAGGAATGTCTGGAAAAATTCTGATCCACAATTTCCCCTCTCTTTTCATGACACGAGTAGCAGCACGTCTTGCAGCTTCAATCTGCCTAGAATTAATTCTCTCAAGCTCTAAGGCCTTTAGTCCAAAAGAACCAAAAGAAATCTGATCGCCTCTTTTTACTTTCGCAGCTATACGACCTTTATGAGCTTTTCTAAATTTTTGTTTTTTAGGTACTAACATCTTACAAAATCAATCAAATACTAGCTTTTTTGCTGTAATTAGAGCGCTTTCTGTGTATCCACACTTTTACGCCAATAATTCCATACTTAGTTTTCGCATTACATTCAGCATAATCTATATCAGCTCTAAATGTATGCAGTGGCACTTGACCCTGCTTATAACCTTCGGTTCTAGCAATCTCAGCACCGCCTAATCTACCAGAGCAGCACATTTTTATGCCCAAAGCACCCTGCTTCATAGATTCATCCACAGCTTTCTTCATAGCAAATCGGAACATCACATAATTCTCAATTTGTTTAGCTACGTTATATGCCACAATCGATGCTTCCAGATTATTTTTATACACATGGTTTACGCTAACTTTTACATCATCAAAACCAAATTCCTTAGCGATGTCATTCTTCAATTTTTCAACTATCGCTCCATTTTCACCGACTAAAAACTTAGGCTTAAAAGCAGACAATAATATTCTTACACTTTTCTCAGAAGCTCTCTGAATTACTACCTTAGAAATTTGTGCTTTTGCATATTCTTGCTTAATCTTATTCCTTATTTTATAGTCATCTAGTAACCAACTGGCGTAATTCTTCTCAGCAAAAAACACTGAACTAAAAGAAGCTGGTAAACCTTTTCCAACTCTAATGCATATTGGCTTTACTTTCTGCCCCATAAAATATATCTATTCTTTTTTTCCTAAGGTTATATATAAATTACTAAAATTTCTTGTAATGCTTGCAGCCTTACCTCGACCTCTTGCAACAAAACGCTTAAACGCAGCACCTTTTCCAACACTCACAGTTTGAACAAATAAAGTATCAATGTCTAAACCAAAATTATTCTGAGCATTTGCTATTGCAGATGAGAGACATTTTTTCACTTGTAATGCAAGATTTTGCCTTGGTGAAAATGATAAAAATTTCTCAGCTTCAGCTACTTTCATTCCTCTTATGGTAGTTGCCATAAGACCTAGCTTCCTAGTAGTGGTTTTAATCATTCTGCTTGAAGCACGTACTAATTCTTGATCCATTGTCATAAAATTTTATTTCTTTGCTTTTTTATCCGCAGCATGGCCATTATAAGTCCTCGTAGGAGCAAATTCTCCAAGCTTATGACCAACCATATCTTCCGTCACTTTAACAGGCACAAATTTACGCCCATTATGCACAGCGATAGTTAATCCAACAAACATTGGAATGATACATGATCTTCTAGACCAAGTTTGAATCATAGTATGCGAAGACTCATCTATCGCTTTCTTGGTTTTTTTAACCAAGCTATAATCCACATAAGGTCCTTTCCATACCGATCTAGCCATATACTAATCTATTTTCTTCTTTTTAAAATAAACTTTTGCGTTAACTTATTACGTCTTGTCTTCTTACCTTTAGTATGCTTACCCCAAGGAGTAACTGGATGACGTCCACCCGAAGTTTTACCTTCACCACCACCATGTGGGTGATCTACAGGGTTCATCGCAACACCTCTAACTGTAGGACGAATTCCTAACCATCTTGACCTACCAGCCTTACCATGATTGATATTCTGATGATCAGCGTTAGAGACAACTCCCATGGTTGCTTTTGCCTCCAAAGGTACAACTCTAATTTCTCCAGATCTTAATTTAATCTGAACATAGCCTTTTGATTTTGCCACAACTTGAACGAAAGATCCAGCGGATCTTGCAATTTGCCCACCTTTACCAGGCTTTAATTCAACGTTATGAACAAAAGATCCAATCGGAATCAAAGATAGAGGCAGACAATTACCAGGCTTTAGCTCAGCATTCGATCCAGATGAAATTTTATCACCCATCTCTAACTTTTGCGGCGCTAAAATATAAGATACCTCTCCATCTTCATATTTAATAAGGGCAATAAACGCAGTTCTATTTGGATCATATTCTATACGCTGCACAGTAGCATAAATATCGTCTTTACCTCTTTTGAAGTCAACTAATCTATACCTACGTTTTGCTCCACCTCCAATATGCCTTGTAGTAATGCGACCCAGGTTATTTCTACCGCCAGTTTTGTTTAAACCTACTACTAAAGACTTTTCGGGCTCACCTTTCCATAAATGTGACCTATCAACTGTAACCAGCTCTCTTAAAGATTTTGTGACAGGTTTATAAAACTTTAAAGACATTATGCAGCACCAAATAAATCAATTTTATATCCATTTTCTAAGGTAACTATAGCCTTTTTATAAGATGCAGTCTTACCTTTTCTACCCCTAAAAAAAACTTTTTGAGGCTTCATGTTTACAATATTTACCTTACTTACTTTCACATCAAAAAGCTGCTCAACAGATTTAGCAACTTGCGGTTTTGTACTTTCTTTTGCAACTTTAAAAGTATACTTATTAGCTGCTTCAGCCATACTACTGCTCTTTTCTGAGAGCACAGCTTTCTTAATCAAATCGTATATCATTGTGCCAGTAACCTTTTTTCTAGTTCCTTTAAAGATGCAGCAGTAATAACTACGGCCTTATGTCTTAAAATGTCGTAAACATTTAGACCAACTTCAAGCAATGTATCTGCAAAAGATAAATTACGGCAAGAGAGATAAAAATTTTTATCAAAATAGCTATCTATAAATAAAGCATTCTCACCTTTCAACCAAGATATTCTGTTTAGCAATTCTTTAGTACTCACTTTATCTGCATCCATCTTATCCACAATAAAAAGCTGTGAAGAGTTATATTTATCAGCTAAAGCATGCCTTAAAGCTAACCTCTTTACCTTTTTTGGGATAGATACCTCATGACTACGCACAACCGGACCATGAACAACCGCGCCTCCACGCATTTGAGGAGCCCTGTTAGAACCTCTTCTAGCTCTACCCGTACCCTTCTGAGCAAAAGGCTTCTTACCAGTACCAGAAACCTCTGATATGGTCTTGGTTTTATGACAACCAGACATTCTTTTAAGAAGTTGCCAATCAACAACCATCTTAATTATATCAGCTCTAACGTTTTCTGGCAAAAAGCCATCCGCTAATTCGATATTACCACTTTCAGCTCTTTCTAAAGAGCATACATTTATCAACATTTTTCTAAAAACTAACGTTTATTTTTTAACTTTTCTTCTTAGAATCTCTTATCAATATTTCCGCCCCAACATGTCCAGGAACAGAACCTTTAACGACAACTACGTTATTTTCTGGGATTATCTCAAGCACTTCTAAATTTTGCAAAGTCACCTTCTCACACCCCATATGTCCGGCCATTTTTTTGCCCTTAAACACTTTACCGGGATCCTGTCTTTGACCAGTTGAACCGTGAGATCTGTGAGAAATAGATACACCGTGAGATGCTTCTAAACCTCTAAAATTCCATCTCTTCATAACACCAGCAAAACCTTTACCGATGCTTACACCAGTTACATCAACAAAGGATCCAGCAGTAAAAAAATCGGCAGCAAAACTACCCCCAACTTTACACTCAAACGACGGAGATACTTTAAACTCTTTCATTTGCGCAAAATAATCTTTCACGCCAAGCTTATCAAATATACCTTTAATAGGCTTTTTTAATGCTTTTTCTTTCTTTTGACCAAAACCCATCAAAATTCTATCATGCTCTTGGCCCTTTGTCCTTTGAATAACTCCACAAGGAAGAATTTGCAATAAAGTCACCGGGGTGATTTTTGAATCATCAGAAAATACTGAAGTCATTCCTAACTTTTTCGCAAATAAAGCAGGCCGCACGTATCCCGCAGCAGCACTAAAATTTAAATCAATAGCATTCATTTTTACTACATAGCCTTTAATTCAACGTCAACGCCAGCTGGCAATTGTACGTTTTGAAGAGGATCAGCTGAATCAACAAACATAAGCACCGTGTACTTACGCATTTCAAACTGCTCCCTTGATTTTTTATTTACATGGGGAGAACGAAGGACTGTGTATCTATCACACTTTCTAGGCATCGGAATAGGACCACTTACGCGCCCACCAGCTAGGCGAACAGCATCTACGATGCTTTTTGCTACCTGGTCAAGGCACTTGTGATCGAAAGACTTAAGTCTAATTTTTATATTATTATTAGCAGCCATCTTTCTTATTCTATAACACGTGTTACAACACCCGCACCAACAGTTCTACCACCTTCCCTAATAGCAAAACGAAGTTTTTCGTCCATAGCTACAGGAGCAATTAACTCAATAGTTGCTTTAATATTATCACCTGGCATTACCATCTCAACACCTTCAGGCAACTTCATAATACCAGTTACGTCAGTTGTTCTGAAGTAGAACTGAGGTCTATAGTCATTCATGAAAGGAGTATGACGACCACCTTCTTCTTTTGTTAAGATATAAATTTCAGCTTCAAATTTTGTGTGAGGAGTAATAGAACCAGGTTTAGCAATCACTTGACCTCTTTCTATATCAGTTCTCTCAACACCGCGAAGCAATGCACCAACGTTATCACCCGCTTGAGCAAAGTCCAGAGTTTTTCTGAACATCTCAAGAGCTGTACATACTGTTTTTCTTGTATCTTTAAATCCAACGATTTCAACTTCATCGTTAGGTTTGATAACACCTCTTTCAACTCTACCAGTAGCAACAGTACCTCTACCAGTAATAGTAAATACGTCTTCAACAGACATCAAGAAAGGTTTATCTGTATCTCTTTCTGGATCTGGAATATATTTATCAACCGCTTCCATTAACTCATTAATTGCAGCAGCTCCTTCTGACTTACCTTCAAGAGCAGCTAAAGCTGATCCCTTAATGATAGGGATATCATCACCTGGGTAATCATATTTAGAAAGTAATTCTCTAATGTCCATCTCAACAAGTTCTATCAACTCTGGATCATCCACCATGTCTACTTTATTCATAAACACAACGATGTATGGGACGCCAACCTGACGAGCAAGCAAAATGTGTTCTCTAGTTTGAGGCATCGGACCATCAGCAGCAGAAACCACCAAAATTGCACCGTCCATCTGAGCAGCACCAGTAATCATGTTCTTAACATAGTCAGCGTGTCCTGGGCAGTCTACGTGAGCGTAGTGTCTGTTATCAGTCTCATACTCAACGTGAGCAGTTGCAATAGTAATACCTCTTTCGCGCTCTTCTGGAGCAGCATCAATCTCGCCATAACCCTTTTTCTTTGCATAACCTTTTTCAGATAGCACAGAAGTGATTGCAGCAGTTAGAGTGGTCTTACCATGATCAACGTGACCGATAGTACCGACGTTTACGTGAGTTTTTGTTCTTTCAAATTTCGCTTTTCCCATAAAATTTAAGTAATTAGATAGCAAATTATTATTATCGAGCACGCTTTTTGCAATTAAACATGCAAAAAACACTACGGAGCGGATAGTGGGAATCGAACCCACCCGACCAGCTTGGAAGGCTGGAGCTCTACCACTGAGCTATACCCGCCTTAACCATTTACATGGTAAGTCACAATGGTGGAGAGAGTAGGATTCGAACCTACGTAGGCTTGCGCCGGCAGATTTACAGTCTGCTGCCATTGTCCACTCGGCCATCTCTCCTCTTCAGCAAACACTATAATATACTTTCTACTTAAAAGCAATTACTATTTAGCTAAACTTAACCAAGATAGTTAAGCAACTCGCAAAAGTTATTTTTGAGTAATTTTTTAAAGCAAAGCAGAAAAATATCTAAGCCTCAAGAAGCAGCAATGGTTAAATCCGCCATTAATAAATTACTAAAAAGAGTTATTTGCGATTTACAAACTCCTCATTATTACGTAAAAATATATAATAACCAAAATCTTGACTTTTGTAAACCATAAATGAAAAAATCTCAATCAAACTCGTACATATTATACGGCAAACACGCCTGCCTAGCAGCTTTACAAAACAATCGCAGGCAAATTTTAAAAATATTTGCTAGCAATGAAATTTTTAATGACCCTTTATTTAACAAGCATATCGCAAAAGGTAATTATAAAATTTTACCCAAACCAGAAATAGATAAATTATTCCCAATTCATACTGCACATCAAGGAGTAGCACTGCAAGTTTTACCTATTACTAATAGAGATTTAACAAGCGCTCTTAATCAAAAAAGAGTTGCAATACTTGACCAAATCACAGATCCACAAAATTTAGGAGCAATACTTCGCTCTGCTGCTGCATTTGGTGTAAAAAATATAATTGTGCCCCAAGATAACGCAGCAAAAGAAAATGCAAACTTAGCTAAAATTGCAAGCGGCGCACTTGAGACTGTAGGAATCACAGAAGTTGTTAACCTAGCCCAAACTATAAAAAAATTAAAAGATGCTGGATTTTGGATTATAGGATTAGATCATAATGCAAAAACTTTAATTCAGGATTATCCCGCTCCAGAGAAACTCGCTATAGTCCTTGGCAATGAAAATAGTGGTATTAGACCATTAGTTAAAAAACAATGTGATTTGCTTGTCAAAATACCCATGCAACCCACCACGTTACTTGATAGCTTAAACGTATCTACAGCTGCTGCAATAGCTTTTTATGAGATGTTTAAATAAACTTAAATACTAACTTCACGTCTCTATCTCGAAAGTACTACTCACTCAGATAATAGAGCAATAAATACCTAATCTTAAAGCAATCACAGCTACTGATACACATAATTGTTACAGCAACTTTTATTGCCTTCAAGAAATCAATTATATTGTATATACAGGTATCAGTTCTTAAATACTTTTCTGACATTAAAAAGCACTAGGACCATCACCGATAGTATGAGTATTTATTTCTGAACCATCATCTTCTTGCATTAAGGAATGTAATGAGCTTTCATAGTTCGCCGAAACCGTTATGTGCAAAGAAGCCTTTTCATATGCATCTTCAACATTAATATCAGCACCTTTATCTAATAGAGACTTTATTATATCTATATCGGAGTTGTATTTTATAGATAAATGTAAAGGAGAATCCGAATTTTTAGGCGAATTAGTCATTTTAATATACCGATTAATTATATTAATTAGATTATACTTAAACATAATAATAGTGTCAAATATTGTTTTTAATTTTAATTGTTATTATTAAGTAGAGACATCCTTTACACATAAAAATCTTATATAAAACAACTTAAACAAACAAGGCTTTGGGTGATTAGATTAAGTTATAATCAAAAGCTCTAATTGATTATTATCATGCCCCTAAAGGGGCTTATCACAATCTTTAGCAATTAAAATAGTGAAATTAGACCTTTGATCAAAAAACAATGTGATTTGCTCGTTAAAATACCTATGCAACCAACCAAAATTACTTGATAGCTTAAACGTATCCACGGCTGCTGCTATAGCTTTTTATCAGATGTTTAAATAAAAGTACTAAAGACCAACTTTGCAATTAATGTCATATTACATTAACTTAACACAAGCTCTTGTAAATGCCCCCAATAATCCTTATAATGTAGTTTCATGGGGTTATAGCTCAGTTGGTAGAGCGTTTGAATGGCATTCAAAAGGTCAGCGGTTCGATCCCGCTTAGCTCCACCAAAAAATTCTTCAATATGAACATTATGACTACAGAAGCTACATTAAACAAGATAGATCAAATAGTAAAACAAAATCCTGTTGTACTTTTTATGAAAGGTACAAAAGATTTTCCTCAGTGCGGTTTCTCCGCTGCTGTTGTGCACATATTAGATACACTTAATGTAGATTTTATCGATATTAACGTACTTGAAGATGATGCAATTAGACAAGGCGTGAAAAAATACTCTGACTGGGCGACTTTGCCCCAACTATATATAAAAGGCGAGTTCGTTGGAGGATGCGATATTGTAAAGGAACTTTACGCTTCAAACCAATTACAAGAACAACTTGCTAACATTTAAAAAATCTGTTGATTAAATCAATCTAAAATTTGAGTTAAGGCTAAATTTGCGATTTAGTTTAAGATTTAATTGAACCTAAATATTTTTAACTTTGAACCCCTTAATTGATTTATGCAATAGACCTATTACTATTTCTGTAAAAAGCCAAAATTCTTAAAATATTTGACGCAATTGTGCGGAAATAGGGAAAAGTATATTTAATTTTTTTAACAGCTCTACACCTCTGTTTCTTATCATTATGAACAAATGAGACAAAACCTTGTCCCGCTGAACCCAATTATTATTGACTTTTAGTTCTATGTAATCCTTAATTAAATATAAGAAACAGTGTTAAGTTTTTTATTTTTTCTTCGTATACATATCTGAATAAAACAAATAGAATATAAACTTAATATAAACAATACAAATTAAGGATTTTTCATGTTAAAAGCCCTCGATGATAACAAGTCACCGTCTCCAATAGCATTGTACCTAGATAGGTTTCCCAGACCTGATATAAGTTACGAGGATATGTTAGATTCAAGAGGAAGCAAGATAGTATATATTGATACAGATAGATTTACTGCGAAATCACTATATTCTCCCAAGAAGACTTACGATGAGTATAGTGAAACTATTCAACAGCTTTATGAAGTAACTTTTGCCGACCCTAAAGTAATGGAGAAATTTGCTCAAGGTACAACAAGGACTCAAGAATAATTTCAAAATACAGTAAATTTACAATCTACGCGATGGGAAAAGGGTCACCCTTTTGCAGCGTTTATGGTAACAGACAAAGAAACTGATATAGCTGTAGGGTACGAGGTTATAGGAAATAACGCTGATAATATGGGCGAACTGGCATATTTATTTAATAAAAACTATCATAGGAGCCACACGATTCAAGATGTTGGATATGAAAATGTAGGTGCTTTATGTTTAGTGTACGGAGAGTCATTATTTAGAGAAAAACAAAAAATAAATCAAACATATAATAGCGAAGAAAATCAGTTTGAAGGTGGAAGTGAATTTTTAAAGTTTCAAGCTACCACAAGAGATGATAATTTTGCGTCCAAAAGACTCCTTGAAAAAATTGGCTGTAGATATATAGAGGATAATTTTAAATTTGGACATAATCGGCATATATTCGAAAAAATATATACTGCAAATGAAGCAGTGCAGGAATTAGATAATAGCTCCGATAATTATCCGATGACATTGGACCTTATGGGGGAGGAAGGTTAAGAGCTTCTATTGTATCTGCTGAGAATGGTAGCATAATGCTGTTAAAATTGGAGAAGATTCTGATTCTGACTCATTTAAATCTGTAGATGAATTTGAATCTTGAAACGACAATTGTCAAAACTTGAGTAGCTATTTTTTAAACTTCTTATAGTCCGCAAACTTTCAAAATAAATTAACGCCACAATTAATTTTGAGTGGCTAAATTAATAACATTTACAACCCTAATGATATTACCATTATAACCAAGCTCACCTATAATCAGTTTATCTGATTTACAACTTACACCTTCGTATCTCCCATCTTCTATGATTTGGGGAATTTTGCTTATACTTTTACTAGGAGGATACAAGTAAAATAGTGTCATGTGAGGCTTATAAAAATTCATAAGACCAAATGTTCCGTACATGTCTATTTGTTTTTTTATTTCCCCTTCGATACCATCCAACATATCTTGTACTCTGTTTAAGGGCCTTAAGTGATAACGGCTGGCAATATTTACGACCTTCCTATGCAAAACATCGAATATATCAGTTTTTTCCACTCCCCAATCTACCCATCTATCAGCTGTGGTGTAAAATTTAGTGAGCGTTATATCAAATTTTTTAATATTTAATTTTAAAATTTCAGATTCAATTTTAACTAAATCTGACTCTTCAAAAGCACCTTGGTATAAAGTAATATGCCAAATATTTGGTAAATTTTTAAATTGTGGTAGTAGTTTAGAAATCTTTTGGTTCAATTTTGAAGCTAGTTTGTAACATTTTGCCTCGGGTATTACAGCAATCCCGTATTCCCTAACCTCCTTCTTAAATTCTATGGCCAATGAATTATCAACCATATACCCTATTACGATGGCAAGTATAAATAGCAGTCTCATAAAATTTCCTGAAACTTATGTGATTGTCTAACTTGAGGACTTATCTATAAGAAACTTTACAAACAAAATTGCAGAAGCAAACAGTAAAGTGCAAGAGTTAGCTATAATTATTGGCAATGAAGCACGATAAACCCCATAAATAATCCAAAGAATTAATCCTATTATAAATATTAAATACATCGAGGTAGAAATATCTTGCGCAGCCCTTGTTTTAACTACTTTAACAAGCTGAGGAACAAAGGCGACTGTCGTACAAAAACCCGCTAACATTCCCAAATATTCCATATAATCATTCATTCTTTCTAGTATTCTTAAATCTTTTTTGAAGTTTATTAACTTTGAGATTAACACAAAACATGAGATAAGAAAATTATTAATATTTATTTCACATGCCTACCAAAGTAAAAAAAGCCCATTTACCCACTAAAACTTGCGCTATTTGTCTTAAACCATTTACTTGGAGAAAAAAATGGGAAAAAGTTTGGCATAATGTAAAATATTGCTCGAATAAGTGTCGAGGTAAAAAATCAACTAATCTACTTAAGAGTTTGTGACCTTAAAAACAATTTTATGAAACCTTCTATCGCAATTATTGGGGCAGGAATATCAGGGTTAATTTTAGCCAAAAAACTCCAGGATAAAGCATTAGTAACAGTTTTTGAAAAAGCACGGGGGGTTGGTGGACGCATGAGCACTCGTTACACCGATCCATTTTATTTTGATCACGGCGCACAATGCTTTACAGCTCGCACAAAAGAATTTCAACAATTTTTAGAGCCCTACATACAAAAAGGTCTTATTCATGAGTGGTTAGGAAACGTGATTAACCTAGAAATAGAACAAGAGGCAACAACCCGTTTATGGAAAGAATCTCATCTAGTCGCAAGTCCAAATATGAATAGCTTATGCAAAGAGCTTGCTAAAGAAATAAACGTGATAACTAACCTAGAGATCGCCCCGATTAACGAGAGAATAAAAAATAAATGGCTGTTAAAAGATAAAGATGGTAACCAGATAGGCACTTATGATTGGATTATATCCACCGCCCCACCAAGGCAAACAATAAGCTTGTTTGAAAACTACCTTGCGGATAATAATCCAATACGCAACGTCAGTATGCATGGGGGCTTTTCTTTGATGATAGGGTTTAATCGCCCCTGGGATCAGGACTGGATTGCAGCTAAAGTGATTAACAATCCTATTAAATGGATCTCTATCAATTCTACCAAACCTCATCGTCCTAAAAACGTTACCTGCATCGTAGCCCACTCGTCTAATAGCTGGTCAAATAAACATATAGATGATAGAATTGATATATCTCAAACGTTTCTTTTAAAAGAGTTTGAAAAAGTTACGAGCATTAACTGCGAGGGTACTGATTACATAGAAACTCACCGTTGGAGATATGCTATTGTGCACAAAACTCAAAAATCTAATTTTTACCTTGACCCTAAGCTTCAGTTAGCAGCTACGAGTGATTGGTGCAGTACTTCAAGAATTGAGGAAGTATGGTGGTCAAGTAAGATGTTATCTGCAGAAATACTAAATATTATAAATTGTATGTAAATGCTATGAGTACCTTAAGAATTATCTTGCAAGATCAATTGACAGAAACCATTTCTTCTCTAGACGGAATAGATAAGAATCTTGACTGCGTGATGATGTGTGAGGCAAAAGAAGAATTTACTAATGTCCCTCATCATCCCATAAAAATAGCATTTCTTATTTCCGCAATGCGTCTTTTTGCCGAAGAACTGAGGAGTAAAGGATATAAAGTACGTTATGTACCTCTCGATGGTGGTTGCAATAGTTTAGATGATGAAGTCAAAAATGCAATTGAAGAATTAAAGCCAGATTCCATAGTTATTACAGAGCCCTATGACTGGAGAGTTTGGGAAAAAATTCAAAATTGGCAATCAAAATTTTCAATAAAAGTAGAAATTAGGTCCGATAAACGCTTTTTATGCTCAATAGAAGAATTTAAGAAATGGGCTGGTAATAAAAAATCTTTGTTAATGGAGCCTTTTTATCGGATGATGAGGAAAAAGTATAACATTCTTATGGATATGGATGGTAAACCAACAGGAGGGCTTTGGAATTATGATAAAGAAAATCGCCGTCCACCTGATGATGATATGAGGTTCCCTCCAAGATTAATACACGAAGCAAATGATATCGTTAAAGACGTTATAAAGCTTGTAGAAAAAAATTTCCAAAATCATTTTGGTTCCCTCAAGCATTTTGATCTTGCAACTACTAGAAATCAAGCATTACGAGAAGCTCATTTCTTTATCGACAATTTTTTACCTTCGTTTGGTAGATATCAAGATGCTATGATTTCAGGCGAAGCTTATCTCTATCACTCAAGGCTCTCACCTTATCTCAATGCAGGATTACTCATGCCTTTGGAATTATGCAAACTTGCTCAAGATGCCTATAGACATGGCAAAGCTCCTTTAAATGCAGTAGAAGGGTTTATACGTCAGATACTTGGCTGGCGCGAGTATATTAGAGGCATATATTGGAATTTTATGCCAGCTTACGCAAAAATGAACTATTTTGAAGCCAGAAACCCTTTACCTAGCTTTTATTGGGGTAAACCAACTAAAATGTTTTGTATCAAAGAAGCCGTTAGTCATACGGAACAATTTGCATACTCACATCATATTCAAAGATTAATGGTGACAGGTAATTTTGCCTTACTTGCAGGTATAAACCCAAGAGAAGTAGAGGAGTGGTATTTAGCCGTTTACGCAGATGCATATGAATGGGTTGAATTGCCTAATACTCTTGGCATGGCTCTTTTTGGCGATGGAGGAATTATGGCTAGCAAACCATATGCAGCTAGTGGTAAGTACATCAGCCGCATGAGTAATTTTTGCAAAAAGTGCCACTACAATCCTAATAAACTAATAGGAGAAGATGCTTGTCCGTTCAATGCTTTATATTGGCACTTTTTTATGCTCCACGAAAGCAAATTAAGAAATAATACCCGATTATCTTTTGCATACCTAAGTTTAAAGAAATTCGATAACGCAAAAAAGGAAGCCATTATTGAGCAAGCAGATAAAGTAATAGCTCTAATGAACAAAGGTTTACTCTAAAATTATAGACTTAATTTCAGTAACTAGCAAAGATACATTGCTTAGTTTGCGCTCACTTCATTCCTACAAGCTCTAAAATTTATCGTTTAATTCACAATAAGATCCAAACATACAAACTCCAAACTAATAAATGGAAATGAATATTGACAATATATTATATATAATATATATTTATTTTGATAAAATATATTATTTACAAAAATAAGCAATTAAATAAAATTTTTATTTAATAAACAATTAGAATGAAAAGAACGAAAAAATCTACTGCAAGAAAGCTAGGAGTAAAAGGACTACCCACAATTAACGCCGAACTAGGGTGGTACATTCAACCATTAGAGAAAGAGTTTAATGAATTAAATGATCCTGATGAAAAGATAAGCTTGATGCATCAAATAGTGGATAAAATCCTCTCACACGCTAGTAGCCTATTAACCCCTGTGATAGAATATGAAAATTCAAATATTTTATCTAGTAATCCAATTAAAGAAACATTACTTGAACAAAATGTAAAAGAAGTTCGAGATATTTTAACTGAACTTTATGGAACACGTGCCGAAGATGAAATAATGGATTTCCTGGCAGTTACAGAACTCACATATGCTAATCAACAAAGTGCTAAAGCATTTTTGTGTGATCAAGAATCCTTTTTAAAACTTATCAACATCTACGATAAAGCTTTAACACATTCTACTCAAATCAAAACAGCATTTAAAATTATAGAAGCCAGAGAAAAGTTTATTGATACACAAGTTTCTATAGTCAGTGATCCAACAAATATACATACATTCGGTATAGAAAAAACTAAAGAATCTATAATCGAACTACTATCAAGCTTATGCGATCGTTATCCAGAAAAAATCAAAAACATATTTGATCAAAACAATATTACAAAAATTGATTTAGAAAGCTCATATAACCAAGGTAACCAACATTTGAAATCGTTTATAGATTTATTAGAAGATAGTCAAGCAATAGATTATAGTAATCTCGCAATACCAGGACCATACTTAAGTAAAACAGACGTAACAATAATAGATAATATACTTAACAAAGACTTCGAGGGACGCCTATTATTAAAAAAAATGAATGAATTATCCGAGATTCCTCCAGAGGAATTTCAAACAATATTGCAAGAAATTTATTCAATCTTACGCCAAAAACAAAAAGATAATACGAACAAAATTCAAACTCCTAATGCAAAAAGGGCTCATAATTCTTGCGGCCTAGATGAAATTGACACAACTGATAGAATGCCGATTAAAAAAGCTAAACTTGAAAACCCCAAAAAAGTATCAAGTTGCACACTCACAAGCTCAGAAGAAAGTATCAACAACTGGCTAAAGTTTGAAGGCGTAGATTGGCCTGAAGATGGAAATGCATGGCTCAAAGACATAAGTGCGGGCTTTTCAGATAGTGATGAACACAATATCGAGACAAAAGAACAAGCCTCTATCATAACTACCCAAGAAGATAAACCTGATCCATTTGCAGATGTATTAGGTAATAGTTGGCTGTTTTATGATTAACCTCACACACCAAAATTTATAAGAACTAAGTTTGATAGCTACAAAACAAACTTAGCAACGACCGGAGTATGGTCGCTACACTCTGTTTGTTTTCTAGGCTCTATGTCAATATATGCCATACTTAACAAATCGGCCAGCTTAGGATTTGCAAATAAAAAGTCTATACGAAGCCCAGCGTTGTTAGCAAAAGCTCTTTCTCTGTAGTCCCACCAACTAAAATCATGTCCTTTAGGATTGTGTATCCTATACAAATCTATAAAGCCTGCATTTAAAATACTACGCATAGCTTTTCTTTCTGCCAAACTATATAGCAAACGATTTTTCATTAAGTCTGGAGAGTATACATCCATTTCAAAAGGCGCTACATTAAAATCTCCCCCTACGATTATTAAGCTATTTTGATTTAAGGAAGTAAGATAGTTTTTGAGCGCTCCTAGGAATTTAAGTTTTTTCTCAAAATTGGGACTATCAACAGAACCTCCGTTAGGAACGTATACATTTATAGCTTCTATAGGACCTACATGAGTTTGAGCCCTAACATGTAAGAACCGCGCTTCGTCTGGAACTGGATTATCAGGAAAATCTCTTGTAATTTCTCTTATATCACCTGAGCTAATAATTGCAACACCGTTATAAGCCTTTTGCCCTACGTGCAAAACATTTGAAAAAGAGTCATAAGGAAAATTTGAATCCTGGGATTTTGTTTCTTGAAGTAGTAATAAATCAGCTTTGTTTAACTCCAACCACTTTTGCACTTGCTCTAAGCGCACGTTAATTGAGTTTACATTCCAAGTTGCGATATTAACTACTTGCATACAAAACTAATATTGGCGCACCCGAGAGGACTTGAACCCCTAACCTTATGATCCGTAGTCATACGCTCTATCCAGTTGAGCTACGGGTGCAATATTATACGGAATAAAGCTTTTTGGCACTCATGCCATCATATTGATTGCCAGAGCGCAACCAAAACAAGACATTGAGCACTAATGCCATCAGGGAGATTATACCTACAAAATATAAAATAGGCAACCACGCAATTTGGGTTTTACTATAAAGCCATGTCGAAATCACGGGAGTTGAAGCCGAAATCGTTATTGAGCCCAAAGCATGGACTAAGCTGAACAATCTTTGCCTTATCACCTTTGGAATAAAAGACTTTAAAAGCGTTAAGCATGGAATATTTACTAGAGGCAACAAAGCACTTACAGCAAGATATATGGGAATTGAAAGCTTACCATCTTGCACAAAGTAACTTTGCATTATACTCAAAACTCCAATTAGCCCAGCCGAAATAGTTGCTACTAACCTCGGACTGACACTATCAGCTAAAAATCCCCCTACAATAGATGCTAAAGCATACATTGCGATACCAGCTGAGATATATAACTGCATGGATGAAGAATGAATATTACGCAATACCTCAAAATTATAGGTACCAAAAAAGATAAAATTAAAATGATACGTTGCTCCAATTCCTCCAGCTAATATCATACCTAAAAAGGTGAATGCGATATTTTCTTTTACTATCTTCATCAAGGGCATTTGCTTATAATGCTCATAATTTTCATCCTTCTTAAGTTCTAGATCTAAAGAACTATCCGTAAATCTATTACGTAAAGTAATAATAGTAATACCAGCAAGACTACCGCAAATAAAAGATAGACGCCAGAAGTTATCCGGCACAAAGTCTAAGGTTGCTAGAAGTGCAGAAACAGACGCTAAAAACGATCCTCCAACGGCAGATATAGTGACTAGGCTTGAACTCAGATTTTTTCTCTTTGAACTAACACTTTCGTATATATAAATTCTAATTCCATCAGTGCCGCTTGAAACAAAAGTAACAACGCAAATTCTAAGCAATAAAAGCAGCATAGGAGCCAAAAAGCCTATACTTTCATATGAAGGCAAAATACCTAAAATAAATGATGCACAAGCTGTAACCATCAGACCAATATTAATTGTAACCTGACGACCGTATATATCCCCTATTCGACCTAAAAATATTGATCCTAAAGGCTTCATCAAAACAGCTAAATACATCATTAAATAAGTTTTGAGCAAAACCGTTAGTGAGTCATGAACGGGTAAGAAATTTTTAGCAATTTTTGCCGCTAAAAAGCCAAATAAATGGTAATCGTAGTATTGTACTAATGCGCTCAAAGCAGCTATGATCAAACTTGCTTTGTTCATAAATTTATAACTTAAAATTAAAAGACCTAACAATTATATTCGATTTTCTTTAAACAATCAAATAGGTCTTTAATTTTATCTAGTCCAGTGCTTCAGCTTAGTATAGGATAATCAAGAAGCAATAATACCGGAATCTAATTGAGAATTTTATGACAACATTAAACGCTTGTAAAACCTATTAAATATAATTTAATAGCTTTACTGTCAATTAATTTATATTAGGCATTATATTGATTGACCTTGATCTTTATAGCAGAAATATTTTAAAATGTAGTAATAAATATCCTAAAACCAGAGCTTATCGTTATAAGTCAAATGCTCTTTTAGTTCAGAAATAATACTCTCACCTAAATTGATTGAAAGATATTTTTTATACCACGGAGCCTTAGGTTTTATGTGTTGCACTTGGATATCTGATCCAAATTTCTTATTGATAAAGTTATACAAGTTATCTATGCCGTCAATAAGCCCATAATCTAAAGCTGTCTTGCCCGCCCAAAACTCGCCCGTAAAAAGTATACTATCGCTTTGGGTAAGCTTGTCTTTTCTACGACCTTTAACGTAAGAAACAAAATGATCATAGATTTGATTCTGTAACTTTTTAATTAATTTAACATCATCAGCTTTTTCTGGTAAAAATGGATCCAGAATAGATTTTTTAGTGCCTTGAGTATAAATTCTGCGCTCTAAGCCTAATTTTTCCATCACCTTATGTAGCCCAAATCCTGTATATATAACGCCTATTGATCCTATAATTGAGCTCTCAGATGCATATATTTCTTCTCCTGCGCAAGCAAGCCAATATCCACCAGATGCAGCCATATCTTCAACAAAACTGTATACAGGAACCTTCTTTTCCGCAGAAAGCTGTATAATTCTTGCTGCAATCAACTCAGCTTGAACTGGCATACCCCCAGGTGAGCTGATGGCAAGGCATACAGCTTTTAAATTTTGGGGCTCAAAAGCTTTTTCGATTAATTCATTTAATCCATCTAACGTTAGGCCAGACTTAGACATAGAACCTTTACCAATAGCACCATCAAGCCGTAAAATGCTAACAGTTTTTTGCTTTTTTTTACTAAATAAACCAAAAGGCCAACAAGAAGAAAGACACTGTAATAGTTTGTTCTGTGGCTGTTTGATGGCGCTTGATGCTACCATTTTATAATTGCGCTTTATGGCTGTTTTCATATATTTATTTTTTCTTTTTTATAGGACGGTCCAACAATTTTGAGGTATTATTTGGCATCACATGATTACCTGGAATATGATCTAATATCATCTCTCTAACTTTTTCATCACTCCACTTCGTTTGACCCTCAATTTCTAATATTATTTTCTTATTATTATCTATTAGGAATGTATAAGGCAAGTTAGAGATACCTAAAGTATGAAAAAGTTTAAATTTATAATCATGGAATATATTTAGATGTCTAATATTGTTATCACGATAAAATTTCTTTACTACTTTAATTCCTTGATAGTCTTCTGAAATAGCCAAGATTTCAATTGGAAGCTTACGAAAATCTTTTTTTAGCAAGTCGAAATCTTTCATATCTTGCTTGCAATGCATACACCAGGACGCCCAAAACATTACAAGCATAGTTTTATCCTCTATTTGATCTAAGTAGTATTTATCACCATCAACATCAAACACCGGAGTCTCATCCGGCCAATATATCACTTTATCGTGCTTAATTATTTTCCCTTCAAGCGCAAATGAAAAATTAAAAAAAAGTAAAAAAAGTAAATAATATCTCATATAAGCTATTATAGGCGAATATCATACTTCTACAAGCTATTTCTTAGACGCAGCCTTAAACAAACGATCGTTAATTGCAATTCCTATCCCTACGTATGGAATCTTTGCAACGGCTATACCTTTTAAGCCCTTTTGAATAACTTGTCTATCAGCTTCTCTTAAAAGTGCATATAAATTATGAGCCGCTTCTTCTAAGTTGCCCGATTTGCTCAAACTAAAATTAGAAGTAAAATGATTATTAAAATCTAACCCCACTTCATCATTTTTTAGTTTTGCCGCATTAAGACGAAGTTTTGAAACTGGACTATAGTGAGCAAGAAGCATACCTGGAGCTTTTGGCGCATCATTATCTTGACAACAAGTTTCTGGCCAGATGCCACAAACCTCCTGAATGTCTGGTGGCAATATAACACCGCTACGCAGGATCGTAAGCTTTCCTGTTGTATCAATGATTGTAGACTCTAGTCCACAATATTGACTTGCTTCATCTGAGGATAAGACATACAAATCTTTATCTGTAAAATCATTTAATACATGCTGAGGCGAAGTAGAAGTGACGTATCCAGAGAGGTTTGCACTTGGTGCTGCAATAGGAATATTAGCTAGTTTTAAAAGCTCACTTGTAATTGGATGAGCCGACACTCTTATTGCAATAGTATCCAAACCAGCTGTGACATTAGATGCAATATTAGCAGTTTGTTTCAGTTTTACTACGAGAGTTAAAGGACCAGGCCAAAATTTTTCAGCTAGTTTAATGGCTATGTCAGAAAATTCTCCTATTAGTTTAGCCTGATTTAAATCTGCAACATGGACGATCAGCGGATTAAAAGAAGGACGCCCTTTAAGCTGATATATTCTATTGCACGCATCAAAGGATAATGCACTTGCCCCAAGACCACAAACTGTTTCCGTTGGAAAGGCAACAACTTGCCCCTGCTGCAAAGCTTTTGCCGCAAGATGCAAGTCATTTATTAGTTTAGCCATTAATTAAAATACTTTCGTTGCGAAACAACTTGATTTGATTCTTCGTTATTTTTTTTACGCTCTGGTCTAGCTTTACGTTCGTTATTATTACGCTCGTTATTTTTATTAACATGCTCATTATTCTGGGCAGGTTCTATGTTTTCATCATGTTTGAGGTTAATTTTATATCTTTTTTTAGAGTCATAACCAATGAACTTAACCTGAACCTTGTTACCAATGAAAAAGACTTGATTAAATTTTTCTTTCACCGAAGTTGGCAAATCATTAATGTGCAATAAGCTCTCCTTATTACCGTTGAACTTAACAATTGCTCCTATTTCTAGTAACTTGATCACTTCTGCGTCATAAACTGATCCAATTTCTGGTTCTGTACCTAAAGCAAGCACCCAGTCTATTGCTTTTTGAGCTGCAGCGAGCGTAGGACCAGCAACCTCCACATTACCGTCTTCAAATACCTTAATTTTCGCACCTGTGGTTTCACAAATCTCTTTAATCACCTTACCACCAGCACCTAAAACTTCCTTAATCTTATCTTTCAAGATCTTAATCATCTTAATCGTCGGAGCGTATGGACTAACATCTTCCCTATGTCCAGAGATGGCTTTATTCATTATAGATAAGATGTGGTTAATACCTTTGCGCGCTTGATTTAAGGCTTGCTCCATCAAACCTTCATCTATTCCTTTAATTTTAATATCCATTTGGAGAGCCGTAATACCATCTTTGGTACCTGCAACCTTAAAATCCATATCACCTAAGAAATCTTCATCAGCCATTATGTCAGATAAGATCTTAAATTCTTTTTCTTCTTTCACCAATCCCATAGCAATACCAGCTACAGGATTTTTAAGCGGCACGCCTGCATCCATTAATGATAGACTTACTCCACAAACAGTTGCCATTGAGGTTGATCCATTAGAAGATGTAATCTCAGACACGCTTCTTATAGTGTATGGGAAACTATCTTTTGTTGGTAGAACTGGGTTAATAGCTTTCCAAGCTAAACGACCATGACCAATTTCTCTTCTACCAGCTGCTTTTGGAGAAGATGTTTCATTAACTGAGTATGGGGGAAAAATGTAATGCAATAAAAAATGCTCTTTAGTATCTGAGTCTAAATTTTCAACCCACTGCTCATCTTGAGAAGAGCCAAGAGTTGTCACAGCCAAAGCTTGCGTCTCACCTCTTGTAAATAGCGCAGATCCATGAGTTTTATGTAACAAACCTACCTCGCACTCGATGCGCCTAATTTCCTCACAATGGCGACCATCCAAACGCTTATCTTTAAGTATCAAGCTTCTAACTATTTCAGCCTTAACATTTTCATAAGCAAGATATATAAAATTTGTAGAATGCTTTTCTGATAATGCTTCTGTTACTTCTGCATATACTTTCTTGCTTGCTTCATCTCTATCTTGTTTAGCCGAATTCTTTAACGCTTCCTTGATTTTATCGAAAAAGGCTTCTTTAATATCAGCCTCAACGTGCGACACGGTTGCATAATTCATCGCAATCTTATCTTTAGCTGCCGCTTCTTGCAATGCTTTAATCAGGTTAATCACCGAAATTATAGACTTATGCCCAAATTCTATTCCTTTAAGTATTACCTCATTTGATAATTCAGCACTTTCAGACTCAACCATTGTGATTGAAGAGTCTGTAGCAGCTAATACTAAATCTAGCTTACTGTTTTGTCTTTGCTCAGCACTTGGATTTAAAATAAATTCATCGTCTATTAATCCAACTCTTGCCGCACCCAAAACTTCACCTAAATCAAGACCAGAAGTTGCAAGTGCTGCAAAAGCACTGATTAAAGCCACAACGTCAGGACTATGATCGGGGTCATAGGAAAGTACGGTTGAAATTACCTGTATTTCATTAAAATATCCATCACTAAAAAGAGGTCTGATAGATCTATCAATGAGACGGCTAGTTAATATTTCCTTGTCAGAAGGCTTACCTTCCCTTTTGGTAAAACCTCCCGGAATTTTACCTCCAGCAAAAGCCATTTCGCGATAGTGCACAGACAAAGGAAGGAAAGTTATATCTGGTTTAGGCTCAGGATTAATAGATACAACAGATAGAACTTGCGTTTTTCCTAATTGAGCTAAAACGGATCCATTTGCTTGTCTGGCAATCTTACCAGTTTTAAGGATTAACTTATCACCACAATAGTCAATCTCTTTAATGATTTCTTTAAACATAAAAATTATTTATTGATTTGGGAAAAAACTTATCTTTTAAGTCCTAATTTTGCTATTAAACTATTGTAGCGATCTACGGCTTTATCTTTCAGATAATTTAGTAGTCTTCTTCTCTTACCTACAAGCTTAATTAGCCCCCTTGTTGATGAGAAATCTTTTTTGCGGTCTTTTACATGCGCAGTAAGATTATGAATCCTTTCAGTTAAAACACTTACCTGCACTTCTACAGAACCTGTATCATTGTTAGATACAGCAAATTCATTAATTAATTCTTTTTTTCTTTCAGCTGTTATCGACATTCTTATTTATCAAATTAAAATTACAAAAAATATGGTATATGCCATTTTTTATTTGGCCAATACTAACTATGCGCCTATTATACGCAAGCCACAGCAAGTCCAAATCAGGCATATTTAAGTATAGCTGCTTGCCTTGCAAAACATTTCTTGCCTCTTGCAACGTTACGCTTATGCTTGGAATATGAGAAATTAAGCTTTCTGTTTCCAAAAATTTTATTTTGCTCAAGGCATCTTTTTGCTCCAAAGCACTAAAAGGAATTGAATCCTTTATTGCTAGATGCAATACTTTTATCCGCTTTAATTCTATCACAAAACCTAAAGTTTGCAAACTAGATGATATATCTTCAGCCAAAGTTCTTACATAACTACCTTTCGAGCATTCCACTTCATAAGTCGCTGCACGTTTATCTAAATCACAATCTATGAGCTTTAAATCAAAAATTTCAACTAATTTACTTCGCTCAGGAACTTCTAAACCTTGACGTGCAAGTAAATAAAAAGGTTTACCTTTAAGTTTTGCAGCAGAATATGTCGGAATACGCTGCATATATTTTCCTATAAATTTACTTGCTACTTTTTCCAATACATCTCTAGTAGCAGGAAAATTAGAAGTAGTCTCAATAACTTCGCCTTCTTTATCTGCAGTATCAGTTTTGGCGCCAAACTGAATGGTAAAAATATACGTTTTCTTGCTGCCTGTAACGTAATTACTAAGCTTTGTAGCTTCATCTATAGCTATGGGAAGAACGCCACTTGCAGCAGGATCTAATGTACCGCAATGTCCAACTTTAACTTTTACTCCTCCCTCAAGTAGTAATTTTTTAACTCGGCGCACAACATAAGCAGAACTGACTCCTAAAGGCTTATCAATATTCAACCAGCCATCAAGCATTTTCTTTAAAAACAAACATATTTGCCTGATTAGCTAAATCTTGCATTTTATCAGCCTCTAAAATAATCACCTTATCTCTGCCAATCGCTATACCTTTTAATCCAGCTGCAATAGCATTTTCTAGCGTAGTAGGGCCGATTGTAGGTATATCTAATTTAGAATTTTGAGTAGACTTAAATGCTTTCACCAAAACTCCAGATGGCGCATCATGGCGTTTGAGATTCTGAGTCCTTAGTATTAGCTCATCAGTACCTTCTGCTCCTTCAATACCAAGGATATAACCATTTTCTACAATCACCGACTGACCTATATCAAAGACACTTATTGCTTCAAGCACTTCTAAACCTAGCTTAATATCCTCTAAATCATTCTTAGATGGCTTAGCTTTGGTATTAATATCCTGTGAACCTAAAAGATCTAAAGGCGATATGACTTTAAAATTATATTCTTCAACAAACTTCATAATAATATTAAGCAGTTTGTCGTCTCCTAAAACTTTATTTATAGCAATTTTTGCAAGCAACTTACTTCCTAAACTATCAACATATAAGCTACTCCACTTAAGCCTGGTTACCTTTCCCGCAAATACGACTTCCTTTACGTTATTTTCTTGCAAAAACTGAATGATTTTTTTAACCTGCCCTATTTTGAGTTGAGCAGAATTGTAATCTTGGAAATCATCGACAGATGCAAATCCATCTAACGCAATAACGCTAACTTCTCTGCCTTGTTTTGCTGCATTTGTAGCAAGTATTTGTGGTAAATTACCCCCTCCAGCTAAAATACCAATACTCATCTTTAAGAATTAGTCTTAATCGCAGCCATCAAAGAACTCTCTGCTGCCAACTCCTCTCCAACTTTAGCGCTGCCAGCTGCAATCCAAATGCTCCCCTTTTTTTGCACAATGCTAACATCAATAGTTAACACATCCCCAGGAACAACAACACGTCTAAAACGCGCCTTATCAATACCTGCAAGATAAGGAATTGAATTTTCGGCCGAAAGATCCAAGCTTTTAGCAACTAGCATTGCAGCAGCTTGCGCCATTGCTTCGATTATAAGAACCCCGGGCATAGTTGGTTTACCGGGAAAATGTCCCTGAAAAAATTGCTCATTAATTGTGATGTTCTTAATAGCTACTATGTTCTTTGATTTTTCTAAACTAGTAATTTTATCTATCAAAACAAAAGGATACCTGTGAGGCAAAACCTTTAATATTTCAGTAATATCAATATTTTCCATAATTAGCTAATATCTTTATCTTTTATAATTTTTTGCAAAATTACTGTTTGTTTGTGCCAATCTTTAATTGGTATAGCAGGGTATCCTCCAACCGCTTGCGCATTTTCGGTAATATCACGAATTACCCCTGATTTTGCAGCCACTTGTACTCCATCAGCAATTTTTAAATGTCCAGAAATCCCAGCTTGTCCTCCGAGACTACAATATTTCCCCAAAGAGGTACTACCAGCAATACCAGATTGCCCAACAACAACACATCCATATCCCAAAGATACATTATGCCCTACCAAAGCCAAGTGAGATATTTTACACATATCACTAATTATTGTATCACTTATAGAACCTCTTTCAACTACACTATTTGCTCCAATTTCTACATCATCTCCTATAATAACCCTTCCGATATGAAATATTTTCTTATGCTTCCCATCAGCAGTAGCTATTCCAAACCCCTCACGTCCAATACATGCTCCAGGAAAAATAATCGCTCTCTTGCCGATAATGCTGTGCGAGATATAACAATTTGCACCTATGTGAGAATTCTCTCCTATAACAGAGCCTATTCGAATTACACTCCACGAATCAATTATGCAATTATCCCCTATCTCAACGTTATCCTCTATAATTACGTTATGTCCAATGCGACAATTTCCTCCTATCTTAGCTTTACTTGATACATTTTCTTTACTACTAGAAACCAAGTCTTTATGAAACATCTTAATAACCTCCGAAAAAGCATAATAAGGGTTAGTTGTTTCTATCAATAAAGTGTGTGTTAGATCTTTATCTTGAACTAGATTAGTGATACAGCAAGAAGCTTTGGTGTTTAGAAAGGCATCCTTATATTTACTTTGAGCAAAAATTGAAACATCTCCCTCTCCAGCATTTTCCAAAGAAGCAACCCCTTTAATTATTATAGATGATGAGTCTTGAATTTGGTGCTTAACTACTCCTCCAAGTTGGTTTAATACGTATTCAAGACTAAACGGACCTAAAGTCTCATAAAATCTAGAGTCTGCCATATAAAAAATAATATAGTTACTTCCTTACTTTTTAAGGTAAGGAAGTTATAAAAAGTTACTTAGATGATTTGTCTTTAGGAGCTTCTTTCTTAGGTTCCTCCTTTTTAGGCGCTTCTTCTTTTTTCTCTTCTAACAAAAGTTTAACACCTGCCTTTGTAGAAAGCTCTTCCATATATTTATCAAAAGCCACTCTACTTAAATTGTTACGAGCTACAGATTCTAGCTGATCATCAGTAGGCATTTGGACTTTTCTTTTGTCAACCATTTGGACTATATGCCAACCGAAGCTGCTTTGGATTGGACCTGATACTTCACCTTTTTTCATGCCAAAAACTTTATTTCCAAATTCTGGCTCAAAACCTTCTTGAGTTATATAATCTAATTCTCCACCAGAAGCTTTAGAGCTTTCATCTGTAGATAATTTTTTAGCTAAAGCATCAAATTTCTCTCCTTTAAGGATTTTTTTCTTAGCATCTTCTGCCTCCTTTTTAGATCCGACAAGAATATGCTTGATCTTAGCCTCTTCTTTATCTTTTAATTGATTCTTAAGCTTAGCAGCTTCATCCTTCACATCTTTGTCTGAAACTTTTGATTTTACTATATTATCAAGAAATAAACCCTGGGCTATCTGCTTCTTGGCATTATCCAATTGAGAAGCAAATTCAGGAGTATCTTGCACTTTACTGTTTTGAACCTCAACTTCTATAAGCTTTGAGTTAATATAATTTGTTAGAAGCTGCTTTTGCATCTCATATGGGAGATCCTGAAAAGTTTTACCTTTGAAATTAGGGTTACTTTCAAAAAGTCCAGTATATCTTACCATAACCTCCGAAACCTTCACGTCGCCTTGACTAAAAGTTGCGATTACTGGATCTGTAGTATCAGCAGCAAAGCAGGATGATGCAATAGATGCTGCAAGTAAAAATGTTCTAAAAGATTTAAGCATAATATTTAAGTACTCTAAATTTAGTTATACCTCCCCACTATATTCAATTAAGATCTAGATCTCAAGTGGTGATAGCTAACTAATTCGTTTTTTAAGTACTTAATTACACGAAAGGTAGGACCATACTATCAAGCTCTTTCTTAATATTTAAAAAATATGCTATAGATATTAAAATTCCAACATGGTGACTTTTATCTAGATCTTTAGATAAATTATTATACATATCCTCCGAAGACATACTGTTTTTAAAATGCTTATAGTAAATTTTAAACAACGCAAAGTCAGGTCTAAGAGCAAACGCATCTTCTATAATTTTTTGTAAAGAAAAACCTTTAAGTTCAATTTGAATCTGAGATATCAATTCTATACACTCGATAAAATCAGGTTTGTATTCAAGACATTTTTTCAAATAATAACCACTATCACTTATTTGACCCAAACCTATAAATTGCTTAGCTGCCTTGAGGTAGTAATCACTTATCTTATCTTTAATTGACGCCATTCTTTCTTTATCCACCTTATCTAATAACCTCATCATCTCTTCCATCTTATTCCAAGACTCTAAGGCTGCATAAATATCTATCATTAACTCAAGCAAATCAGGGTCTTTATCATTTAGTTTAAAAGCGGTTGAAGCGAGTTCTAAACTATAATGATATGACTCTTCCTTCAAAGCCTGAGAAGCTAAATTACGTGCGATTAAAAATTTATATGGACTGGAGCCACTCAAAATCTCCTTAGTATAATATAGTTTTGTATTAAAACTTGTATCAATCTTCAATAATAAAATTCTTAAATGCTCATCCACATCCTTAGGTAGATCACTATTACTTAAAAGTTTTGAAATAGTTTTTTGTACATTATCAGTTGAACCCAATAATACCTGATGAGTTAAGTCACAAACTTGCTTCATCAATTTTTGTTCTTTTATTTGCTTAGCCTTATCAATAGCATGACGAAATAATACAAATGGCATTCTAATAGTATGGATCAAAGCATATATAGCAAATTTCAAAGCCAATAAAAGTAATATTAGAACAATTAAATTTACCAAAACAACATATTGTCCAAATCTAATCTCCACTACGCTGCTGTAGCTCTGTACATAAGCAAGTAAGCCTAGTAAGAGCAAAATCAAAGATAAAAAAAAGAATGTTTTTAAAATTCTCATTTCTTGCATAATTTGATAAAATCTTCTGAAAAAAAGTACATTTTTAGTTTAGCCATTTTAGCTATAAATCTTGTTTTTCTATACGATGGTTGAGGCGAAAGTTTTTTAATCTGCAACATTTTAGACAACACTTGATTTTCTATGAGATCTTGCACCTCTACATGACACGCATCAGCTACCTCGTCTAAAATTGCCTGAATCATTGCAGAAGAATTAAAAGACTTTAGTAAAGTTACTTCATTGCTACAGGGTTTATCTGCAAAAAAATTTATTGTAATGGAATTAAAAGCATCAAATGCTTCTAAGCATGAAGAGTATTCTTCTAACTTTATATGGTTTTGCGGTTTTACTTCTGGAATAACCTTCTCTGATGAATTATGAGATTTTAAATTATCTGTATTTTGATGTTCTTTACGCTCTAAGTTTTGATTATCGGTATCTTGCGGCCCTTCTTTTAACTGATTTTGTCTATCAAAATCCTTAACAAAAACCAAAGAATCTGAGTAAAAATATATAATGTAGTATGCGCTACAGATTAAGATTACGATTGCTACAAGGATCTTGAAAAACTTAGCTAAAAAACTACTCATAATATCCTTGGTAATAACTCTACCATTTTTAACAAATATTATATTTTCTATATCTTTAATGATAACATTTTTCTCACACAACCTAACAGCAGTTTTTGCATTATTTACTAATATAAGCAGAACAGTATTGTAAGATTCATCTGAGATAATTTTTATTTAAAGTTAGTTAGCAAATTTATTCTACAACGCCCTTTGTAAATTTTGAGGCTTTCATCTTGACCAAACTATTTAGTTTTCACAATGTTACTTAAAAGATACAATGGGCCTCTCAAAATAAATATTTATCAAAATTATTCTAAATTTTCAAGACTAAGAACAATTCCTTATACACCGCACCATTCATCCGTTAAGAGAGAAGGTTTTTCTTTGGTAATTGAATCAAGATTTTCCAATTTTAACAAGCGCAAATTATATAACTCCATCTTGGTAAAATAGTCGCAGATAAAATTAAATATAACAATATCAAATATTAAATCTATAACTCTAGTTTGATATATGTAAAAAAAGACTATAATAGGAACCATGCAAAAAAATAAAAACAATGGCTGAATTTGTACTACCCAAAAACTCACGCGTCTTAAAAGGTAAAACGCATTCTGTTAAAAATAATTCTGGTCAAGTTAAAAAATTTAAGATTTATAGATATGATGGCGATGGTAACCCTAGGTTAGATGAATTTGAAATTGATCTAGCTAACTGCGGACCCATGGTGCTAGATGCATTAATTAAAATCAAGGATGAAACCGATTCATCTTTAACTTTCAGAAGATCTTGCAGAGAAGGAGTATGCGGTAGTTGTTCCATGAATATTGATGGCACAAATACTTTAGCATGCACCAAAAGCATATCTGATATAAAAGGAGATGTAAAAGTTTATCCCTTACCTCATATGCAAGTGATCAAAGATTTAGTCGTGGATATGGCTTATTTCTATGCGCAATATGCATCAATTGAGCCTTGGCTCAAAAATAATGAAAAACCTCCAAGTAAATCTGAGCGCTTACAATCTATCGAAGATAGAAAGAAACTAGACGGAGTATATGAGTGCATATTATGTGCTTGTTGCAGTACTGCATGCCCAAGCTATTGGTGGAATAGTGATAAATTCTTAGGCCCCGCCATATTACTTCAAGCATATAGGTGGCTCGTTGATTCAAGAGATTCTGCCAAAAATGAGCGACTAGATAACTTAGAAGATCCATTTAAGCTTTACAGATGCCATACAATCCTAAATTGCGTTAAAACTTGCCCTAAAGGTCTGAATCCAGGACAAAAAATAGGCGAAATTAAGAATATGATAGTCGAGAAGAAATCTCTCTAACTATCCGCATCTAATAAGAACCTTTACAGAGCCTGCTTAATTGAAAGCTGCTCAATTTCAAGAATCACATAAAGATGCTTCTTCTCCTTCTACTATTGGAGAGACTCCTAAACAATCAACCGTATCTTCTCTAGAAATATCAATGCTTGGAGCATTTTTGACACCAGGCTTACTTACCAATACTAAGGCCGTCTGCTCAATAGCATTAAGGCCTGAAGCTATTGAGTGAATCACTTCATCAATTACAGAAGCTTCAGAAGCAGCAACCGAACTAAATTTAATATTTGGAACTGAACTGTCTATGAGCTTTAATTTATCCATCTCTAAAGAATGTATAACATTTTTTGTTTGATCCGATAAATTATTTAATGGCTCCTTCAAACCATATCTAATAAGCAACTCTTGACTAATTCCTGAAGACATAGATATGAGGTTTTTACACTCATCCTGCTTTTTAACTATTTGTAGCAGTCTTTGAGAGAGGAACCTCCACAAAGTCATTAATTCTTACGAGCAATCTTGCAGCGAGTCCATACATAAATTCTTGCACACCAGGAACATTTCTTAAATTGTTCATGGTCTTTAAAATATTTAGCCCCCCACTTATTTCATCTCTTGTGCTACCACTTTCAAGTATTTCATCTATATGCTCCATTAAAAAACTTCGTCTTAAATTATTTGATAGATCTAAATCTCCACCTAAACTTAATAGCAATGAAATTATCTTATAGTCTGATGTACATTGACGATTTAAAAGCTCATTGAGAGGATTAAAGTGATTTCCATTTACATCAGCACCGTGATGAAAAAGTAATTTTACAACATCTAAAGAACGACTTAAGGCAGCCTCGCCAAGAGCACTTCCACCCCCTACATCAATTCCCCTAAGTATTAACCATTCCAAAACGTTAGTTGCATTACCTCTTGCAGCAGGATTAACTAAGGAATCAGCTTGAATATTTATATCTTGATCTTCAAACCATTGAAGTACTTTAAGATGACCATTCCGCGCAGCTATTTGAATTGGAGTATAATCCAAACCATAATTTTTCACCCCAAGGTCAATACTATTATCACCGTTACACCTCAAAAACTCAATTAGATCAACATTGCCTTTAGAAGCAGCTACATACATAGCAGTGGCACCATCATCTGTCTTCAGATCAACATTAGCCCCATTATCTACAAGCCACTTTGCCCCAACATTAGCTCCCCGAGAGCAGGCTTGATACAAAGGAAAGACTTTATTAGGTCCATACTGTAGATTAACATCTCCTCCAGCATCCTTTAATAATGTCAAAATTTCAATATTATTTTTTTTAGCTGCTTCACTAATAGGATTCTTATGGCAACTTGAATCATTCAGATCGGCTCCGAGTTGGATAGCTTTTTTAACTCCTTCAATATTCTGTTCGTCAATCTGCCCAATAAGATAATCATGTATGCTCATAAAATATCCTTTTAATAATTTAAATTTACTTTCAATAAATTTAAATTATTAATTATAAAAATGCAAGTATTAATCTTACATCATTAAAAATTTTTATTAATAAAATCACAAAGATGGTTTATTCTTATAAATAAGATATGTCTACCTAACCTTCAGAGCAATAAAAGCTACGATAAGTAGTAATAAAGATATTATCCAAAACCTAATTACTATCTTAGTTTCGGACATTCCAAGTTTTTCATAATGATGATGCAGCGGAGACATTTTAAAAATCCTTTTACCACCTGTCATTTTAAAATAAGAAACTTGAATAATAACGGATAAGGTTTCAACTAAAAATACACCTCCAACGATAGCAAGCATAAATTCCTGCTTGGTTAAAATACTAACAACCCCCAGAAACCCACCTAAGGCAAGACTTCCCGTATCGCCCATAAATACTTCCGCAGGTTTGGAGTTAAACCATAAAAATCCTATGCTACTTCCTATTAAGCTACTACATACGATAAATAGCTCAGAGATTCCTGGAACGTGCAAAATATGCAAATACTGGGCATAATGTTTAACGCCCATCAAATAAGCAACTGCGCCAAAATAACATGTTGCCATTCCAAATGGAACAATAGCAAGACCATCTAAACCATCTGTCAAATTAACAGCGTTTGACGATCCTGAAATCATAAAAATCACAAAAGGCAAGAATAATATACCAATATCGATATATAAATTCTTAAAGAAAGGAAAATATATTGTGCTATGCTCCTTTGGAATAAGGTGAGAAACTGCAAGGTATACAATACATCCTATAATAATCTGAACAACAAATTTATATCTCGGTCTAATTCCTTTAGAATTTTTATGTATACCTTTTTGGTAATCGTCTATAAAACCTAGTAACCCTAAACTTAAAAAAACAAATAAGCTCGTAATCACGAAAGGATTAGCTAAATCGCAGCATATAAAACAAGCAAATGTGGTTGAAGCTAAAATCATCACACCCCCCATCGACGGAGTTCCAGCTTTTGCATGGTGTGTCTGAGGCCCGTCATCCCTAATAGGCTGAGTGCAAACTTGCGTTTTTTTAAGATACTCTATAATTCTTCCGCCAAAAATTATCGATGTGATTAATGCGATAAAAGCTGCAAGACCTCCACGTAATGTGAGATAGTGTAGTAAATTAGCTAAATGGTATTTTGAGGTATAACCGGATATTAGGTAATGTAGCATATTATATCAAAGACATAGGCCCTTCTAACTTACCGTGTATAAATTGGTCAACGTGCTCCTCGTCCGTATTTTCCATCTCCTTTGCTGTGCCTTGCCATACAATTTTTCCTTCATCTAACATAATGACATCAGTTGCAATCTGGCGAACACTATTCATATCGTGAGATATGGTAATGGTGGTTGCTTTTAAATTTTTTCTGATTTGCATAATCAAATCATTGATCACGTTACTCATAATTGGATCAAGGCCTGTTGTGGGCTCGTCAAACATAATGATTTTTGGCTTACCGCAAATAGCCCTGGCTAAAGCTACTCTTTTCAACATACCCCCAGATAATTCAGATGGCATAAGTTTTAATACTTGCGAGCTAAGCCCTACTGCTTCAAGGTTTTCAACAGCCAAATCACTTTTTTGTTCTGGAGTTAAATACTGCTCTCTATTAACAGAGAAAGTAATATTATCCTCAACGTTTAGAGAATCAAATATTGCGCCACCCTGAAATAAAAATCCCAAATTATCTACAATACCTTTTTTTTCATCTTTAGTCGCATCATAGAAATCTATACCATTAATTTTAACTCTACCACCATCAGGCTTAATAATACCGATTAATGTTTTAATTAGGACAGATTTACCCGTACCCGATCTTCCTATAATAACTAGCGAGCTTTGTTCTTGAATATCTAGATCAACTCCATCTAAAACTTTATGACGTCCAAAACTTTTTCGCAAACCTCTTGCTTGAATAAAAGACATTATGATCCAACCTTAACGTGGCTTACAACTTTTTCAACTCCTTGGATTCTAGCAGCAATATCTGTAACCCTCGTAAGCTCATCCTCAGACCTTGCAACGCCAATAATATACACAACATTACGCGTGGTAACTACCGTATAATTAACGAACTTGATATCCCGAGCAAA
Organism: Candidatus Phycorickettsia trachydisci; assembly: GCF_003015145.1. Taxonomy (NCBI): domain Bacteria; kingdom Pseudomonadati; phylum Pseudomonadota; class Alphaproteobacteria; order Rickettsiales; family Rickettsiaceae; genus Candidatus Phycorickettsia; species Candidatus Phycorickettsia trachydisci. The sequence continues at coordinate 921,222 of NZ_CP027845.1, forward strand.
GAATAATTTTGATTTTACTCTTGTGGTAATCCAGGTATCTATGGCATATTGTTTTGGATCGAAACTCTTGCTATTTTCATCTACTTGAAGCTCGTTAGCAACTGCCTTTACACCCTTTTGAGCCCAAGCAACTTCAACTGCAGAAACGATATCTTCTTCACTCTCAACAACACCCGTAAGTAACACTTTACTCTTAACAACTTCAACGTTGATGCGGGCAAATTTATGCTTAAAGTCCTTTACTAAGAACTCTTTTTTAATTTTTGTTTCAATTGCTGTATCATCAATTGACTCACCAATAGTCTTATCCTTTGCTGCCGACATACCAAGTTTCACAACGCTAGTTGGAACAAAAACTGAACAGCTAGAAAGTAAGCAAATAATTGCTATATGTATTAGAAAGTTCATTTATCTACCTTGAGATTTCTTTTCCGCTTTGACTTTTTGTAGCTCTTACTAGTTGTTCTTTCGTGATAGAATATTTAGGCACATGCTCATATTTTGTACCAAAATCTAACAACACCTTGCCAGCTTCCTGGACTTGTTTTCTATCATCAGGAGTAAAAAGCTTCAATATCCTTTCAGTTATATTATAAATAAACTCCCAAGACAATGTTATTTTATTTTGCAAGCTAATACTAGGCGGTAATTTTTCATCTCTTTTTGCATCATAAAGTTTTTGAGCAGCAGGATCACCCGCTTTAACATAACCCCTTGATCCCGCTCCACTAGCAATCGCCTTAAATAGCAATATTACCGAATATATAAAAACCGGAACCAATAATACGATAAGTATGATTTTAATTTGATACATAAAAATTTTTCAAGATTATCTCAGAATGAATAATATCACAGCCTATAAATCTTCTGGCTCTAAATATCCCTATTATGATGAGATTTGATGAAAGTGTACCAAGCAAGCATCATCACAAGGTTTTTCATCATATTTAAACATTAGTACTAAATTTTAAGAACCGAAGGGATTATAAATTAGATAAAGGTTAATTTATAAGTTTTATTTATGATTAAATTCCTCTTGGCTTTTTTTATCTTTTTTAATGCTCATGGAGTAGATAAGAAATTGATAACCGAATATTCGTCGCAAGCAGCAAAATTAGAAAAAGCAGGTAAGTATCATGAGGCATTAAAAATATATGATAAAATTATCAAAGCTCACCCCTCATCCATGAGCGCCTATCACAATAAGGGTAAGCTTTTAGCCAAATTAGGCAAATATAAAGAAGCCGTTAAAGCTTACGAACATGCTATACAAATCGGTAATATGCTAGCTCATCATGATAAAGGCGTCTCTTTAGCTAAACAAGATCGTCATGAAGAAGCTATAGAGTGTTATAATTCAGCCATTAAATCTTTTGGTTCTCGTAACGTAGAATCATACTATAACAAAGCTAATTCCCTAGCAGCTTTAGGAAAGCATGAGGATGCGATAAATGTTTACAAAAAAGCTATATCCCTCAATCCAAAAAAATTAGAATACTACTTTAAAAAATCAGATTCCCTAATAGCATTAGGCAGGATTCAAGATGCAATTAGCGAATATAATAAGGCAATTAAAATATGCCCTCAAAACATAGTTGGTTATTATAGAAAAGCAAAGGCCTTATATCAGCTAAATAGATATGGAGAAGCTAGAAAAGTATGTAACGAAGGACTCAAAATTGACCCAGATAATCAACCTCTTCTAATCATCAAAATGATGATTCTCAAGCGTATTCTTAATATCAAGTAAGTACTCTAAAATTACCAAATAGGGTTTTCATAAAAAAATGAAATCTTATCATACCCTAAGCTATTATACTTCAGCACCACAGTGGTATTTTTGAGATTAAAAGGCTCTAATGTTATATCTATCGGCCTATGAGAGCCTAATTTAATATCGCTATTTTTCATATCCTCCTTACCAAAATCATCAGTAACATCGTGAGTAATAAGTGCGTACTTATAATTTGGAAGGATCTTTGTTAGAAAGTATTGTACGCGAGAATTAGGCCAATGGGCCAGTACATCTTTCACAATTAATAAATCAGCCCTCACATGCTCAATCTCTTGCAAGGAATTTATAGTAATAAATTGAACATTCGGTTTGGCAAATCGTTTATTATTTGCATCTATAACTTCTTGCACCACATCATACCCCATATAGGATTTTTTCCTCGGTATGATAATACGCTCCATTAGCTGCCAATCACCACAACCAAGATCTACAATTGTATTAAACCTTTTGTCATTGAAAAATTTTTGCAAAAGTTCAAGATACGGCATTGCATTTTTAGGAACAGAACCAGATCCTGATCCACCACACCAAGTATCATTTTTGTATATATCTGAAAAAATATGCTTATCATCTTTCTCAGCCAGACAAAAACTAGCTATTAATACACTAATAATTAGATAGAAATTTTTTAACATTTTTAGATTTCTAATTATGTTTAATAGACAGTAAATCAAGAAGTCTTTGAGCCGCAAGTACTTCTGCTTCTTTTTTCGATTTAGCAGACCCCTCTGCATCCATATTATTCAAAGAAAGACGTACAGTAAATAATCCATTATTATTGCTTATCACTTCATATTGAGGGATACCTAAATGTTTAATATGAGCAAGTTCTTGCAAAGCACCTTTTGGATCTAATGACACATTTTTTATATTCCGCACCTCTTCTTGCCATAATTTTTGAATAATTGGAGTGGTAATTTTTGTATCACCGCAATCAATGTATATTGCCCCAATCAATGACTCTAAAGCATTTTCAAAATTACTTAAGTTTACCTCTCCACCAGATTGCTTTTCACCATGACTCATTAACCAAAATTCAGACAACCTTAGCTTAGATGCAATAGAAGAGACAACTTTTTTAGATACGAGATAATTTTTAAATTTTGCCAGAACTCCGTGAACTTCATACGGATAAGTTTTTAATAATAGGTCTATTACCGCAAGCCCCAAAACACTATCTCCTATAAATTCTAATTTTTCAAAGTCGTATATTTGCTTTTCAAGGTAAGTCTTAAAAGCATATTGTTGCTTTAAAGAAGGATGACAAAGAGCCTTAACTAACAAGACTTTATCTTTAAAATCATAATTTAAGGCTCGCTCTAGCTTAGATAATTCTAGCTCTTGGTATTTATGCTTTAAAAGATCTTCCATCTAAATATCTAAATTGCTCACTCTTAAAGCGTTATCTTGAATAAATTCACGCCTTGGCTCAACCGCATAACCCATTAGTGTAGAAAAAATCTTCTCAATTTCATCCTCATTTTCAAGTGTAACTTTCAATAATGTACGTCTTGCAGGATCTAATGTAGTCTCCCAAAGTTGCTCCGCGCTCATTTCACCCAGACCCTTAAAGCGTTGAATTGCATATCCCTTTTGGGCTTTTGTAATCACATAATCTAAAAGCTCAGATGGCAGGTGAAAAGTATTAGTATCTAAAGACTTACTAACAATGCTCATACCTGAAACAAAATACTTTGAAAAACTTTCAGCAAGAGATATTAAATTTTTAAATTCAGACGAGTTAAGTCTTGAGATTTTGATCTGACTTTTTTCTTCTATACCACTTACGGTTTTAATTAAAGTCAACATCTGATCTTCAACCTGAGCCCTTAAATCTGAATTAATGTTTAAAAATATATCGTTCAAAGGCGCACTATTTCCTTCAAGAATGCTTTGCAAAACTTGAGGATGAATACACAAAATTTCTGCAAATTGCTTGTCAAAATCTATAACATGACGAATGATTTGATCCTTAAATACAGCTATATCTTGCAATACCTGCTTGAATTCTTCTGGAGATAGCTCATTAACTCTATAATCTTCCGTCACCGACTCTAAAAAGTATTTTTGCAACTCTAGGTCATTCTTAAAATATACCTCCGTCTGACCTTTTTTCACTCTATACAAAGGAGGTTGAGCTATATAGAGATATCCATTTTCTATTACCTCTTTCATATGACGATAGAAGAAAGTGAGCAACAAGGTTCTGATGTGAGAACCATCAACGTCAGCGTCGGTCATAACAATTATTTTATGGTATCTAAGCTTCTCAAGATCCATATCATCTTTGCCAATACCTGCCCCAAGAGCCGTAATAAGAGTGCCAATTTGCTCAGATAAAATAACCTTATCAAATCTAGCCTTTTCAACATTAAGCACCTTGCCTCTAAGCGGCAAGACTGCTTGGAACTTCCTGCTACGTCCCTGCTTAGCTGTACCACCAGCAGAATCTCCTTCAACGATAAATAGCTCAGATTTGGCAGGGCTTTTTTCTTGACAATCTGCAAGCTTACCAGGAAGATTTGAAATTTCTAGGCTAGATTTACGACGCGTCATTTCACGCGCCTTCCTTGCAGCTTCACGAGCAGTAGCAGCTTCAACAATTTTATTTAATATAAGTTTTGCATCATGAGGATGCTCTTCAAGCCAAGTAGATATTTGTGATGCAACTATCTGCTCCACAATCGGCTTTACTTCAGATGTTACAAGCTTTTCTTTAGTTTGAGATGAAAATTTTGGATCTGGCACTTTTACGGATAATACGCACGAAACCCCTTCCCTAATATCATCACTTGTGATGCTAACTTTAAGTTTCTGAGAATTTGTTTCAATATACTTATTAATGGCTTTCGTAAGACCTGCTTTATACCCAGATAAGTGACTACCACCATCACGCTGACGTATGTTATTCGTAAAGCACAAGATATTTTCATGGTAAGAGTCATTCCAATGCATCGCAAAGCTCACCCCTACAAAATTATCTCCAATCGGCACATTAGCACAAATAGGGTGGTGTAAAGCATTTTTACCTTTATCCAAGTCTTGTAAGTACTCATTAATTCCCCCCTGACTTAAAAATCTAACCTCTTTTGGAGCAAGACCTCTGTTATCCGTAATAATGATCTCAACCCCTGAGTTTAGGTAGCTAAGCTCTTTGATACGATGCTCTAAGATCTCAAAATTAAATTCAATTGTTTTGAAAATGCTTGCAGAAGGTTTGAATGTAATCTGCGTACCCCTCTTATTTGTATCCCCTATACATTTTAAAGGATTATCTGTAAAGCCTTCACTAAAGCTAATTTGATATTCTTTTTTATCTCTCCAAATTGTAAGCTCTAGTTTATCAGATAACGCATTTACCACCGATACACCAACACCATGCAACCCTCCTGATACTTTATACGAATTTTGATCAAACTTACCACCGGCATGCAGTTGAGTCATTATAACCTCAGCAGCAGACACACCCTCCTCAGCATGCATATCTACAGGAATACCTCGACCATTATCTTCCACGGTAACAGAACCATCTTGATTAATGGTTATTAAGATTTTATTGCAATGACCAGCTAATGCTTCGTCAATGGCATTATCCACAACTTCATAGACCATATGATGCAATCCGCTGCCATCATCAGTATCACCGATATACATCCCTGGTCTTTTTTTAACTGCTTCAAGACCCTTTAAAACTTTAATAGATTCAGCTGTATAGTTTTGACTCATTTCTACCCCCTTTAGCAATTCGATATTTATTTGACCCCTTAAGTTTAGTATAATTAATGTTCTATAGCAAATATCTAGGTTACAAAATGTCTTTAAGTTTTAACAAAAAATATACTCAAGTTGTCAAAATTACCGATTTAATGGATAAATACGACTTATTTTTGTTCGATCTATGGGGCGTTTTGTTAGAAAGTTCAAGTTTATACGATGGAGCCGCAGAAGTAGTAAATAACATTGTTTCTAAAAAAAAGGTCTTATTTGTATCTAATACTTCACAAAATAACGAAGATACTTGCAAAAAATTCCAAGACTATGGCTTAAATGTCAAAGAAGAAATGTTTATGACCGCAGGAGAACTTGCCCAAAGGATTTTAAAGTATCCCAAAGATTATTTTAACGTAGGTCAACCTGTGGTTTATAACTTTGGTCAAGAACATCACACCACCTTATGGACTAAGTATAATTTCAGCACTACGACAGATATATCATCAGCTAACTTATTAGCCATTTCTCTTTGCAGCTTGGATAAAGAATTAAATTCCGAGACTCAAGAAATCTTCCACATTGCTATCAAAAATAAAGTTCCAGCCATTTGCACTAATAACGACAGAATAGCGCCAGCTGGTAATGGAGATACACTATATTGCGCTGGATGGTTTGCTGAAGAATATGAAAAAATGGGAGGCAAAGTTACTTATTGCGGCAAACCTTTTGCAAATATCTTTGAAGAGGCTCTCAAAGTTCATCCACAAGTTTCTAAAAATAAAATGGTAATGATAGGTGACTCATTAGCCACAGATGTTAAAGGAGCTAAGAACATAGGCATAGATTCTGCTTTAGTACTTACTGGAAATATGCATACTGTACTTAGAGGAGCTAAAAATGATCAAGAAAAATTTGAGCTTATAGAAAAGCACTGCGGGCAAAATCAAATATATCCAACTCATTTAATCAAATTATCGCTATGAAAATACTCTCAATCATACTTTCGCTATTTTTAAGTATTTATAGTTTTGCAGCAAAAGATTTAATAGTAGGCATATGCGCAGACAATCCACCGTTCGAATTTGTAGATCAAACTAAAAGGGATTTTTTTGTCGGATTTGATGTTGACTTAATTAATGCTATCGGCGAAGAGTTAGGTAGGAAAGTTAAAATTCAAAACATGAAATTTTCAAGCCTTTTACCCGCCCTAACTTCTAATAGAATCGATCTTGTTATCTCTGGCATTTCTGCTACTAAAGAAAGAAGTCAGAATGTTACCTTTTCTAAAGGATACATCAATGCAAGTATGTCATTCTTATTGAAAAAAAATTTTAAAATCAAGAGCTTAAATGATTTAGAAGGTAAAATTATAGGAGTACAAGCAGGATCTAACTGGCATTTGTTTGCATTTGATTTATCTAAGAAAATTAAAGACTTAAGGATAAAGGCTATAGAGGATAACTTATTGCTTGTCGAAGATGTAAAAGCCGGAAGGATTGATGGATTATTATTAGAAAAACCTCAAGTAAAAAGGTTCTTATCCATGTATACTTACCTTGAATCTTTTGACATCAAAGAACCTGGAAAACCTTTATCTATAGTGCTTAGAAAAAATGATCCGTTGGAAAAACAGGTCAATGCTGCAATTGATTCACTAAAGAAGAAAGGTATTATTGACTCTTTAGCTAAAAAGTGGTTAAGATAGGTAGGTGTAACTTTTAAAAGCTAGCATCAGAATGTATTTTAATGAATTAAAAAGGAATTTTGATTATTACAAAGCTTTAGCAAAATTATTTTTTATCACCTGCTTATCATGCGCAGTATTCATGTCTGTAAGCATCATTCTTAATGATAAAAGTTCCAGCCTAAACCTTTCTGATCAAACGACTACAGAAGAAAACCTTGATGACGACATCGAACAACAGCCTGATCAAACAGCACACCTGGATATAGTTGTAAATCAGGATATGCTTCTTAGCGCTTTATTAAAAAGCAAAAGTATTAATCCAAAAGAAGTTACAATACTAGAACAAGAACTCAAAAAACGTAAGATTCCTCAGAAAGTTTACAAAGGAGATAAACTGAAAATTACTCTCAAAAATACTGACCAAGAAGATATGTTTAATATCTGGCAATTAGGTTTGTATAGCTTCAAAAATTCCTTACAGCTTGATGCATTTAAAAAAGATGATAATTTTATTATCCAAAACCAATCTATCGAGCTCATGAAAAGCTTTGTCAAAATCAGCTCCCCTATTAACTCTTCGCTTTTTGATACTTTAAAGAAATTAAACATCCCTCTTAATTCAATTAATGAGCTTATTAAATCCTACAGTCATCAAATTGATTTTCAAAGACAGGTGAAAGCAAATGATAAAATTGAGCTGATTGTCGAAAAATATGCAGAAGTGGAAGGAAATTTGTTTTACTATGGACATATCGCTTTTTCGAAGCTTTCTTTAGGCAAAAATACATATCCTCTCTACAGGTATTCTTGGGGCAATAATCAAACCGAATACTTTTCAAAGGATGGCCATACCTATAAGAAAAATTTACTTAAAAATCCAATTCAAGCCACTCGTATTTCAAGCCACTTCGGAAGCCGTAAACATCCTATTTTAGGGTATACTAGAATGCATAAAGGTGTTGATTTTGCAGCACCAAGAGGAACCCCGATATATGCAGCAGGTGATGGCGTTATAACAGGAATGGGACGCAAAGGAGGATACGGTAATTTTGTGCAAATTAAACATCACAGTAGTTTAAGTACTTTTTATGCTCATATTTCCAAATTTCATCCAAGCATTAAACCAGGCACAAGGATAAAACAAGGAAAAGTTATAGCATATGTAGGAGCGACCGGTACTGCATCAGGACCTCACTTACATTACGAAGTCCATATCAATGGCAGAGCAGTTAACCCATTATCTATAAAAACTAGCACAGCCAATTTACTCTCTCCTCTTGAAGTGAAAAAGTTTAGAAAATATAGAGATTATTTACACGAAGTAAGCAAGGTCTTAGATACAAAAGATACCTACGTATTGGGCAAAACTGCATCATCATCTAATGGTTAAGATTGGCCTTCATGGAGCAAGTGGCAAAGTTTGTAAGGAAATTTTAAAGCAAGCAGAGAGCAACCAAGATATCACTATTACGTACGCATATTCAAGAAGTACAAATAGCAACTTAGATGATTTGTTTAGCTTAAGTGACGTAGTAATAGATTTTTCTAATCATCAAGCTATTATTCCTTTACTAAAAGCAGCAGCCCATCATAAAAAACCTTTACTCATAGGTACAACTGGCTTAAGTGAAGATTTATTTAATGAAATCAAGCAAACAAGTAAGCTGATACCAATTTTTTACTCAGCAAATATGAGCCCCGGGGTTTTTGCCCTTAGCCAGTTACTTAAAAGCGCTTGTAAAATGTTAGAATCTAGCTACGATATAAGTATTGTAGAAACTCATCATAAACACAAGCAAGATGCCCCTTCCGGCACCGCCTTGATGCTTGAAAAAAACATTAAAAGCGTTAATCCCAATCAGAATGTCGATATATCATCTATTAGGGAAGGAGAAGAACTAGGCACTCATGAAATAACTTTCTCAAATAAGTTAGAAACCATTTCCCTCAAACATCAAACTACTTCCAGGGCCTTGTTTGCCATAGAGGCTATCAATATTGCTAAATGGCTTTCTTCTATGCCGCAAGGGTTTTACGGAATGACAGATTATTTAAAATAAGTAGAATTTCTATACTCTGTAATATTTTTTTGTTATTATTGGTTAATAAAATCAAAGAAAGAATTCTAATATATGGAAGAATGGAGAAAGGAAAGTATTGAACATTTAGACAACAAAACAAAAGCTTTATTTGAAGCTGTTTATGACAACAACCTAATAAAAGTAGAAGAATTAATTGCAGATGGAGTTGATGTGAGTGCTAGAGATGAAAGGCTACAAACTCCCTTACATTGGGCTGCAGAGAAAGGTCATATATGTATCGTTAAAGAGCTTTTAGCTAAAGACGTTGATGTTAATACTTCCTCTAAATATCATGGGACAGCTTTACATAGCGCCCTTTCGTCTGACAATCCCAACCTAGAAGTAATGGAAACTCTTATTAGAGCTGGGGCTGATGTAAATTTACCAGAACCAACAGGTTATAGACCTTTACATTATGCCATTTGTGTACAAGATACAAATGCTGTAAACATCCTTATCAAGGCTGGAGCTGACACAAATGTAAAACAAAAGCACGGTAAAACACCGTTACATTTAGCTGTCACAAAAGATAATTTAGAAATAATAAATATTCTCATAAAAGGTGGAGCCGATATTGAATCTCATGATAAAAATGGGGATACACCTTTAAAAACAGCTATTGGAGATCGTAAACCCAAAATAGAAATAGTCGCAGCTCTGATTAAAGCTGGAGCCAACGTAAATGCAAAAGATAAATATGACAGTACTCCCTTACACACGGCTGCATGGTATAATTATTCAACAGTGGTGATACCAATTCTTATTAAGACTGGAGCTGACATAAATGCTCAAACTCAATCGGGTGAAACTCCTTTACATACGATTGTTCGCTCTAAAAATCCCACAATAGATACAATAAAGGCTTTGATTCAGTATGGAAGTAACGTAAATGCGAAAGATAATGATGGAAAGACCCCTTTGCATTTAGCTGCCAGTTCTAAAAACTTAACAATAGAAATGATAGGAACACTGATTGGGTCTGGATCTGACATCAACAGTCGCGCTAAATACGACCAGACCCCTCTACATACGGCTGCAGATGTCGGTAATCACCAAGCAATCGATATTCTTATTAAGGCTGGTGCCGACATAAACTCCCTAAATAAATTTAAACGAACTCCTTTGTTTGAGGCCGTTGATAGTTTTAAGCCAGAATTAGAAGTAATAAAGTATCTTATCAAGCTAGGAGCTAACGTAAATACTGAAGACAGACACAATACAACAATCTTAGATAAAGCTATCTCTATAGATCGAAAAGACATCATATCAGTCTTATTAAGTCATGCTGCTTCTATTGATTGGGGAAAAGAAGAACAAAGAAATTATTTTTTAAACTCTACGTTGTTTGTATTGGAACAAGGCAATCCTTATCAAAAAATAAAAGCTTGGCTCAATATTTTTAACACTTTTAGCGAAGTTTCAGACGATCCACAGTATACTCAATTGTCTCAGAAAATTATAAAAAATTTAGCAGTAGCTTGGGATAGTATAGATTTAGATGAACTAAAAATAACTTTTGCTGGTAAAAAAATTGGAGATATTTCGAAAGTCATCGCAGATTTATATAACGTGATCGAATTTTGTGATGATAATAAAGATAAATACAGAGAATCTAATCCTGAACTTTATGAATCATTACAAAAAATAATCCCTGGGTTGGAAGAATCAGTCGATGTATTCAAAAGTCATAAAACTGATTTAATATTAGAACATATTGGGTCTGAAATTACACTTTCTGAGTTTAAAGGCAGGATCAAATTTTGTATATCTCAATGCAATAGTTTTAAGGATACAAACTTTTTAAAAGACTTTCTAACTGATTACTTGGATCAAGATCACGAATTCATAAATGAAATACCTATATATCAGCATCTTATGCATCTAAATGGCACCTTAGAGGATCATGCATAAGCTTACATCAGCTCTATAGGCTTAACTCCTCCAAAATTTGAGATTAGTTGACTATAGCAAGGTTACCACAGTCATGAGGATGTCGTATAATATATACGGGATACTACATTCTTTTACTCTCAGCGTTATAATTCTTAGAACCTCAAACCCAAGACCGTTGTACATGATAACTCAAAAAAACATATAATCGTAAAAATTTCTGATCCAGAACTATAATTAGCTTTGAAACAAAATTATCAAACTTTTATCGCAAATAGAAATAGATTCAAATTGTTATAGCCAAACTATAACCATGGAATGTGCACAGAGGGGATGGGAAAATGCTGTAAAAGAATTGATTTAAAAAAGCAAATCTTAATGCACAAAACTCGAACAATAAAACAGCTTTACATGAAATAGCAACTAGGGTCGATTCACAAGCTTTCTGGGACAAAACACCTTTAATACTCTCTGTGGATATAGGCGCGATGAGGAAATGACAGAATCATTACTCTTAGCAAAAATAAATCATAATTTACAAGACCAAAAAGGCTTAACAACTTTAACAAATGCCATATAATAAAGAATCCTACCGTTTGCAGAGGGTTTCTTTACTTACTTTTAGATGTTGGAAGTACCAAAAATATGCTAACCCCTTTACGCTTGACCATAAGGACCAGGTTCTTTCTAGCTTTAGCTTTGTTGTATAAATCTTCAAGGATTTTGATATTATGCACTTCTTCTTGATTGACTCCAAGTACCACATCTCCTTGCTTAAGAGAACGCCAAATACTGTCTTTTGATATCTTGGAAACTATTACGCCCTTTTTACCCACGTCAGCAAACACAACGCCATTGATCTCTAGTTCAACTGGGCTAATTTTGTTTGCTTCTTTATTTTGAGTAGGCTCATCTGCTTCAATTTTACAAGTTAAATCAACCTGTTTTCCTTTTCTTAGGACAGAAATTTTTGTGATACTACCTATTGGAGTATCAGCAACTAACACCTGAAGCTCACGTGGAGTAGTAACGGGTTTTGAGTTGAATTGTATTATAATATCACCAGGCTTTAGTCCAGCTTTTTCACCAGCACCTCCATGTTGCACAGAGTTGACTACAACACCTTTTTGATCCTTTTTTAAACCTAAGGCTTCCACCATATCTGGAGTAACAGGTGAAATATGTATATTGAGAATTCCTCTTGCAACTTTACCAAAAGATTTTATTTGCTCTGTTACCTTTTTGACTGTCTGAGATGGTATCGCAAAACCAATACCAGCGCTCGATCCAGAAGGAGAATATATGGAACTTGTCACACCAATTACTTCACCCTTCAAATTAAACATCGGACCACCAGAATTACCGCGATTTATTGATGCATCAGTTTGGATGTAGTTGTTAACTATGCTGGCATCTTCTATATCTCTTGCCTTTGAAGATATAATTCCTTTGGTTACCGTATGATTAAATCCAAAAGGGTTACCTATGGCAATTACCCAATCACCCACTCTATTTTTATCATCATCTCCTAAAACGGCAAATGGTAGATCTTTACCAGCGTTAACCTTTAATAAAGCAAGGTCAGTTTTTACATCACTACCAACCAACTTTGCTTCTAGCTCTGTTCCATCAGAGAGCTTTACTTTAATTTTATCAGCCTTATCTACAACGTGATGATTTGTTACAATATACCCTTGTTTATCTATAATAAAACCCGAACCCAAAGACACCGCTTGAGGATTAGAGTAAACATCATCAAAATTAAAAGGCATATCAAAATAACGAAACAACTCCTTAAACTCATCAAAATGTTGATTTGTTCCATGATTTTTAACAGACTGCTCTGTATAAATATTTACAACCGTTGGAATTAGAGGCTCAACTATGTCTGCAAAAGTTGCAGGTTCTATGATTTTAGGCTCTCCTGCAACTGATAAATTAACCAATAACAGAAATAAAAAACTTAAAGTTCTCATTTTATTTCCCTATATTTAAGTATTTAAATAATTCACTTTGAGCAGATAAAATTAGCTTTGTATCTTCGCTCTTAATAATATGCTGATAGGCATCTAATGACCTGTAAAAGTTGTAAAACTCAGGATCTTTAGAATAAGCTTCATTATAAACTTTAGCAGCTATTGTATCACCTTCAGCTTTAATTGCCTCGGATTCAGCAAATGCCTTTGATGTTATAATTTTACTCTCTTTATCAGCAATAGATCTAATTTTTGCAGCCTCTTCTGACCCTTCAGCGCGTATTTGCTTTGCTTCCTTTTCCCGATCTGTTTGCATTCTGCTATAAATCGCAGCACCATTTTCTTTAGGTAAATCAGCCCTCAATATTCTCACATCAATAACGACAACGCCAAATAAATCAGACTCTTCATTCACTAGACTCTTAATTTCAGCCATAGCATCATTTCTAGCCTTAGTTAGTAATGAACTCAAGGAAACCCGACCTATAACTTTCCTCATAGAAGATTCTAAAATTTTATTCAAGCGCAATCTAAATCCATAGTAATCATGAACGGTTTTGTAAAATTTTACAGGATCTTTAATCTGAAACCTTGCAAAAGCATCTACTATAACTCTCTTACCATCAGAAGCCGTCAGCTCCTTTGCCTCAGCTTCAACACTTAAAATACGCTTATCGAAATATTCAATCTTCTGAATAAAGGGTATTTTAAACTTTAAACCTGGATCTTGATCCACCTTAATCGCTTCACCAAACTGAAACAAAACCCCATGTTGGACTTGATTTACAACGTATAAGCAATCAAATAAAACAAGTATTCCCAAAAATAATATTACTAGATGTAACGCCGAAAAATTTGTTCTCATAATTCCTTACTGTGTTAATTGCATATGCGGCAAGATGACTCCATCTCCAACAATAGTTTTTTGCGTACCGCTCATTACTTCCGTTATAGTATCCAAAGTTAGCCTACTTTTCGTAACTTGTTTATTTTGCATATAAGCTTCAAAGATAGCATTAAACCTTTTAACATCGCCTTGAGCTGTTGCTATCACCTCCTCCTTATAGCCTTCAGCTTGTTGCAACATCTCGGCAGCTCGACCACGTGCTTTAGGTATTAAATCGTTACGATATGCCTGAGCTTGGTTAATCTCCCTTTCTTTATCAGCTCTTGAGGTTTGCACATCTCTATACGCAGATATTACTTCATCAGGTGGCTCAACTTTTAAAAGTTGGACTTGTTCAATCTTAATACCAATATCATATCTATCAAGTATTGTCTGAATTAAAGAATGAATTTTATCTGCAATAGCCTGCTTCTGATTAGACAAAGCATCTGCAATAGGGGTACAACCTATTACCTCTCTCAAAACACTTTGAGCAACAGCCTTTACCGTTTCTTGAGGCAAGGATACACTAAACATATATTTAGGTAAATTATCTATATGCCACATTACATCACAGTTGAGCTTCAAAATGTTCTCATCACCGGTAAGCATTATACTTTCAGAAGCAACATCTCTACTATTATCACTCATCACACTCTCATTAGACCTATAACCTATTTCAATGCGCCTAGACATATTGACTTTTTCTATATATAACTCTTCAATTGGCTTAGGTAAGCGGTAGTTTAGTCCCGGATATGCTTGTCTGACAAATTTCCCAAAACGCAGTACAACAGCCTCTTCTCCTTCTTTCACTTCATAAATACCAGATAAAAGCCATAAGGCTACAAAAATTAAAATTATATAGAAGATTTTATTTTTAAACTCAAAATTAGGAGCTTGTTGAGTTTTAAAGTTTTGAAAAAAATTATTTGAGTTATCACGGTCATCGCCGCTATCCCATGGAGATCTGAAAGCAAAAATCTTCATCTTATCTATACAATATATACTAACTTAAATATTCTAACATACCAAATAATACACCCTGAATCTTGTAATTTCAATAACCAACTATGATAAAGGTAAACAATTAAATCATATAACAATTATTTTTATTTTATTTTTAACATTATAAAGAAGATATTACTAGCGTATATATTATCATTAAAAATATATAATGAATATTCCATTTTTTCGAACCCAAAATGAAAAAAAGTAAAGTTATACAAGCTTCCAAATTTCTCGTATCGGTTTCTCGTGGTGATATCAAAGCTATTTCTTCATGCTTAAAGCAAGATGTAAATATTCATGAAAGCGTTGATGGGTATCAATGCCTGCATTATGCACTAGCTAAGAATAATGTAAATACAACAGATGTAGTTCAAATACTACTTCAAGCAAAAGCTAACATCAATGCAACAGATAAAAAGGGTCAAACTCCCTTAATCCACGCCGTTAAAAGAGATAATTTACTTATTTCGCAAATTCTACTAAATAACAACGCTGATATATCTGTACAAGATCTACAAGGTAGAGATGCTCTAAGACACGCTATAATTAACAACGCATCTTCCGATTTAGTTAGGCTGCTAATTAATAATGGAGCAGATATTAACTCTTCGGATTCCAAAGGTATTACCCCACTAATACTAGCGACCCAATACGACAATGATCAAGCCGTTGAACTACTCATTGATAGAGGAGCGGATGTTTCCGCAAAAGATCATGTTTTTCAAAGCGCTCTTTGTTACGCTGCACTCAACAATAATCTAGACATACTAAAATCACTATTAAGAGCCGATGCTTTTAGGAAAGAAAATTTTTTGAACCATGATAGATTATTTCAACTAGCTACCCACAAAGGCATATATTGTTTAGAAGAAAATCTAGAAGCATCAGAAAGAAATTTTGATAAAGTTGCTAACATTACAAATATCATGGATTATTTCATAGTATATGGAAATGGTATCAAAGTGAGTCAAAATATCTTTACATATTTGACAAACTGTCATCCTAATATGATGTATCACGTATCTATTGAAAAACCAGTGATTACGCTAGCTGCTTTAACAAATATCTTATACACTTTTTTAAACTATGTAGAAAAAGTGGAAGAAGTTGATAAATCGCATATTGATGTTTCTATCACGCTCTATAAAATTTTCAAATTCTTAAAACCTACCTACATTCCAGAAGCACTAGAGAATTTAAAAAAAAGACTTGAAGTCATAGGCAACAACTGGCACATACCAT